>JAFYLU010000018.1 GCA_017550025.1 Bacteroidales bacterium
GACATCAGGATGTAGTTCAGGAGCGAAATCATGATAAGAAGTATGGCCACTATAGTCAGAATGACCATCATGTTCTTCATTCTTTCAGAAGAGATGTGTTCACCCTTGAGAGGTGCCAGGAAGAAATGGATGTCAAACTCCGATGTTTCAGCCATCTGTTTCACTTCCGGAGGATAGTTCTTCTCCTGCATCAGTCTGATTGAGGGAGCGAGCATATCCGGGTCAGTGCCTTCCGCCAGTCTTACATATCCTCTATAACGGTCGTTTCCAAACCAGTTCTCAGTAGATTCCTTGACAAGACTCTCCATGGAGAGAATTACATCATTTCTAATGGAGCTGTGATATGGGAAGTCTTTGAATACGCCTCCGATCTCAACCTTGAAGTTCGGCATTTCTTCGCTGTAGATAATCTGACCGATTGCCTCATTCACTCCACCAAGTTTATTTGCGAATGATTCGGACACCATTGCAACAGCTATCTTACCGAGTACCTCTTTCGGATTGCCGGCAAGAATCTCAGTATTGAAAACATCAAAGAAGCAAGTGTCTGCTGCAATGCATTCTCCTGTGATGACATTCTTCTGCTCGTCTATAAATTTGTCGCTGTTGACCAGAAATGTCCAACGGGTCGAAACCTCCACTCCCGGAACATGTTCCTTGAATCCCGGAGCAATGGCACCGGAAATATGTGGGAAATCCCTATCCTCTCCGTGCTGGGTATATACGGTTCGTATCTGATAAATCTGCTCATAATCAGCATAGCAGGTGTCATAACTCATCTCATAGCATACCTTCGCTATCAGAATCAGACCGATGGCCACTCCAGTACCGAGAGATAACGCTTTTATTATTGTTTCCTTAATCTTCATTTCGCGTTTATAGTTTTATGTTGTTGTAAGTTGCGAGTGAGCGAAGCATTTCCCTATGCTTCTGCGGAGCGAGCCGCAACTTACAACTATCAGAACACCAGCACCTCATTATCCCCGAAATTATCATATCCTGAAGTTATCACTTTTTCCCCGGCTTCCAGTCCTTCCAATACCTCATAGAACTGCGGGTTCTGTCGTCCTATGCGGATCTCGCGTCTGACAGCTTTGCCACCATCCGGGGTGACCACATAAATCCACTTGCCACCGGTCTTCTGATAGAATGTTCCTCGCGGGATGAGGACGGCAGTCTCCGGCTGTCCGAGCTGGAGATTCAGGTAATAGGTCTGGCCTGTGCGGATATTTGCAGGCTGTTCTCCGCTGAATCTGAAATCTGCCTGGAATTTGCCGTTACGCACTTCCGGATATACCTTGCGGATTACAGCGTCATAAGTTTCATTCTGTCGTTCGAATGTAGCGGTCAGACCGGCACTGACACGGTCTATGTAGTGTTCATCAATCAGAGCCTCTATCTTATAGCTTCCTAAAGCGTTTATCTGTCCTATCTTGCTGCCGCTGCCGATTGACTGACCCAAAGCAACCTCCAGAAGTCCGAGCTCTCCGTCGATTGGGGCTTTGATATCCAGATTCTCCTTTCTTTTGCGGATTCTCTTCATGTTTATCTTCATGTTCCTGAGGCTTTCCTCCATCTGCATGATCTGGACCTCCCTGTACATGCTGTCCTGTTCTGCACGGGCGACAGTCACTTCAAGCTTCTTGCAGAAGAGCTGGTAATCTTCTTCAGAACGAAGGTATTCCTCCTTGCCGATCAATCCTTCATCGAACAGCCTCTTCTGGGATTCCAATGCACGTCCTTTACGGGCAACATCTGTCTGAAGTTCAAGGATGTTGAGGCTTAACTGCATCTTCTCCTGCTCCATCTGGATCATTGTATTTCTTAATGCATTCTCCTTCTCGGCAAGATTTGCCTCAGAATTAAGAATCTCAAGGTCAAGGTCGTCATTGCTCATTCGTACGATCACATCACCGGCCTTGACCTGTGTGCCTTCCTCGATCACGATCTCTTCTACTATTCCGGCTTCACGCGGACTGACCTGAATGGTGGTCATAGGATGTACCTGTCCGCTGATACGGATATAATCGTTGAATTCTCCTGTTATTACTGCGCTGATGCTGAGTGTCTCACCGTTAACCCTTAATGTGCTCGAATCATCTCGGAATATCAGCCATAAGATGAATACGGCCAGCAGGGCACTGAACCAGTAGGGGAGAGCCTTTTTGCTGAATATCAAGGCTATGCCTTTTTTCTTTTCCAATTGCCTGTCCATAGTATTTACATTATCATTTCTTTAACATCAATTTCAAGGTCAGATCCTTTTATAAAATCATATAAGGTACATTGACGAAGTGAGTAATAGTACATCCAGAAGTTGCTTATATCGTTGATATATTGCCTGAAGGCACTGTCATTTTCTGTCTGTGCCATGTTCAGATCGGTAACGCTGGCATTCCCTTCTTTGAAACGGTGCATTGTCAGTTCGTATCTTTCTGATGCCACACGCATTGCCTTTCCGGACATCTGGCATTGCTGGCGCTGATTGTTGAACTGGCTGACTGCTGTGAATATCCTCCTGCGATAATCATTTTCTGATTGCTGGACTTGTGCTCTTGTAACCTCCTGGGCAGCTTTGGCCTTCTGCACCTTTCCCTTGCCGAGCCCCCAGTCAAATATCGGTATGCTGAATGTTATGCCGACCACTTCCTGGTCAAGGAGATTCTTGTACGCTGCCGGGAACTCCGGACCAGTCTGCGACATTCCGAATCTCGCATTCAAGGCAAATGAAAAACCTCGTGATGCCTTTGCTTTTGCAACATCTGACTCCGCATTGAGAAGACTGATCTCATTGTCGAGCGTGAAGCTTGAATTTGCGAGTGATTTCTCCATGACCAGCTCATAACTCATCTGAATATCCGGAAGGTTATCTTCAATCTTCGGGTTGATTTCGAATGACTCATCATAGCCCAGAAGGGAGTTCAGTTCCATCTGTGCCTGGCGGACTGCCACTGCGGTCTCATTGATGGATATGCTGTCGTTCAGCATGCGCAGTTCGAGCTGGAGATATTCCGCCTTGGTGACATCACCGAGCTGATACCTCTCTTTCGCGATTTTGAGCATGTTGCCTGAATTCCTGAAGTTGCTATGGCTGATCTCATTGTTCATCTTTGCGAGCAGGAGGTTATGGTAAGCATAGACGACGTTGATGGTGATGCCTTCCATGGCTTCAAGATAATCTCTCTTTCCTTTTTCATACTGCCTTGGCTCGATCTTCTTGTCCCACTTGAACTGATTGTAGGTGAAGAGAGGCTGATAATACGACACCGTGACGGGACGTGAATACCAGGTCAGACTCTTGTTCTGTCCTAACTGGTCTATACGTGAGAGATCAGAAGCGACAGAAAGTGTACCGCCGGTAAATGTGATGTTCTGGTTGATCTGCAGACCTGCTCCGTTCTGAAGGTTGTTCGAGCTTACATAATTGAGCGTTCCGTCCTGCGGATTCTGAAGCAGGGTAAGCGAACGGTCGAAGTTCATGATGTCGCCGTACAGATAAAATGACGGCAGTCTGCTTGCCTTATATGAACGGTATGCCCAATATGTGGAAATGAATGCCTGCCTGGCTTCAAGTGCCTCGACTGACTGATTGCGTGCTGTATGGATTACCTGATCCAGGCTCATCTCATGCTGGGCATAGCTGGCAGAGATTGTATGAAGTAAAACAATAAAAGCAGTGGTAAGTTTTCTGATCATAATGCAGTTGATTATGATTCTTATATACCACTGCTTGTGCCAAACTTTATAAATGGTTGTGTGTCAGCTGATTGGGTCGAATGATGTTTGCGCCTGAGTGTAAAGAAACTTTACAGTTTTGTAAAGTTATATGTTATGCACGGATCCTGTTCCTCATTCTCCATACTCGTCAGCTATTGCATCCAGGACTCCAAGGACATTGTAGCAGGCGTGGAAATATTCTTCAGCTTCCTCATAGTGCTTCATGAAGAATTCGCATGAGTGAAGAACCTGCTCCGACAATGAAGAACATAATTCTGATGCCTTTTCAGTTTCTCCGGCAATATAGTAAGCCTCAATCATATTGACTATGTCTCTCTCGTTGCCAAATCCATACAGAATGATATCGAGCGGGAAATTCTCCTCGGGAATCACAGACCTGCATTTGTCGAGGATTTCCACAGCCCGTCCGAATTCTCCTGCCTCGATCATTTCCATTGCCACAGATGCAAATATTCCGCGCTGTGACATCACCCCTGCGAACGTATACATGTTCTGGTAGTCGACAAGCCAGTCGGTCCGCTTCAGACTGTCCCATGAATATACCGAGGTCATCTTGCGATAGAGTTCATCAGTATCGCAGAATTCTCTTTCATACAGGTTTGTTCTGTTCTTTACAGGTATGAAACGATATGTGAAGCCGTCATACATGAGATAGTCCTTTATGCCGATATCAAGGCTTCCTCCCGCACTGAGGAAATTCAGAGGCCTGTCCCATTTGTATTCAGACAGAAGGTCAAGGAAGAACAGTTCAGGTTTTGTAATCCCGCGCTTGTCTTCAGGAATTGTCAGGACGATCTCTGACGGAATCAGGTCCGCATATTTCTCATCAAGTATGCCATGCCTTATTACATTCTCCTTGTCAACCGGGATGCTGAATCTTCTCGATACGATATAATCTGCATATCCTCCGCCGTGTAACTGTATCTTCGCGTCTGGATGACGGAAAACCTTCATGACGTCAGCCAGAGGATATACCGAATCTCTCGGATCATATATGAGGACATACTCGTTTTCTCCCTGCAGATATTGTCTTTTACCTATCTTAAGGTCCAGTGGCGCAGATTCGTTGGATGCATGTTTCATCTGGTCGATGTGCCAGTCTGCTCCAAGCAAAGAAGTGTTTACTATGCGTACGTCTGTGCGGAACCCCTCGACTTCCTGGACATACCAGAGCGGGAAGGTGTCATTGTCGCCGTGAGTGACCAGAATTCCGTTTTCCCCGATTCCGCCGAGGTAGTTGAAGGCAAGTTCACGAGCTGTATATCTGTTGCTTCTGTCGTGGTCATCCCAGTTCTCTGCTGCCATAAGAGCCGGTATCCCCATGCAGAAGCATACGACGGCTGCGGCGCCGAGACTTTCCCATCTTCTGCCCTTGAGTAATCCAATGACCTTCTCTGTCAATGCAAGGCATCCCAGACCTGTCCATGCACTGAAGAAATAGAATGACCCTGCATATGCATAATCTCTCTCTCGTACCTGAAGAGGGGACTGGTTGAGGTAGATTACGATTGCTATGCCGGTCATGAAGAACATCAGGAAGTTCAGCCAGCAGCCTCTTTTATCTCTTGAGAACTGGAAGAACATCCCTGTAAGTCCCAGCAGCAGTGGCAGCAGATAATAGTGGTTCTTTCCCTTGTTTTCGGCAAGATATGCAGGAGCATCGGACTGATCCCCCAGTCTCAATCTGTCTATGAACCCTATTCCGCATTCCCAGTTCCCCTTGAATATGTCTCCCGGAGTCGGACTATGTATCTCGTTCTGTCGCCCTGCAAAGTTCCACATGAAATACCTCCAGTACATCCAGTTGACCTGATAGTCAAGGAAGAATATGAGGTTCTGGATGAATGTCGGCTTGAGCTCGCTGCACCCCGGGACCTTGACACCCTTGTTGCCGATGTAGCTTTTGTAGACGGCTATGTATGAGTCGTCCCTGTTGTCCCACATGCGGGGAAATATCATCTTTGATCCAGGGGCAAATGAAACATCCATATTGGTTCCCTTTACATATCTCTTGCCCATTCTTGCCCAATAATCCTTCTCTACGATATCGTAGTCCGCTCCGAAAAATTCTCCATAGACAACAGGCCCTTTAGGGTATTGGTCACGGCCGAGGTAGCTCATCAGCATGAATGGATTATCCGGCTTGTTTTCATTCATAGGCGTGTTGGCATTGGAACGGATGATGACAGTCGCATATAATGAAAAGCCGATGATGATGCTCGTGACGCACAGCAGGACGGTGTTGGCCACGACCTTGCCATGTTTCATGCTGTAGAACATCCCAAGGAAAAGTGCGGCAAAAAGGGCAAGCATGAATGTGACGGCTCCGCTGTTGAACGGGAGCTCGAGGACATTGACGAACAAAAGGTCTGTATAGGCCGCAGCCTTCGGCAGAAGCGGAATTATACCGTATAATATGGCTGCCAATATCGAGCAGGAGAGTATGAAGATTCCGCAAAGCTGCATCAATGAATATGTGCCTCTTTCGCGTATGCGGTAGAAATACATGAATACTATCGCCGGAATGCCGAGCAGATTGAGAAGATGCACTCCTGTTGAGAGGCCGGTCAGAAAGCAGATTAGTATGATCCACCTGCCGGAATGGGGCCGGTCGGCTTCTTCATACCATCTGGTCATTGCCCAGAATGAAATGGCAGTGAATAATGATGACATCGCATATACCTCGGCCTCTGTGGCTGAGAACCAGAAAGTGTCGCTGAAGCAGAAAATGAGTGCTCCCGCAGCTCCGCAGCCGCAGATGGCTATGATATCCGGAATCCTGTATGAGTTTCGCCAGACAAGCCTTCTGGCAAAGAATACGATGGTGAGATAGAGAAAGAAGATTGTCAGCGCGGAACAGATGGCGCTGCATGCATTGATGGCTGCTGCTGCATGTTCCGGACCGACGAATAATGTGAACATCCTGGCGAGCAGCTGCCATGTCGGATTGCCTGGCGGATGACCGACTTCGAGTTTATATGACGATGCGATGAACTCTCCGCAATCCCAGAATGATACGGTCGGCTCTATGGTGAGAAGGTAGGTCGCTGTCGCTGTTGCAAGTACTGCAAGCGAGGTGATGGTGTTGCATTTTCTAAAGCATTTCTCTGTCATATATGTATCTGTTTTGATACAAAATTATGGAGAGAAAGTTTTACATCTGTCTTTGTTTAATGGAATCTTGTTGCTGTAATGCGTTGATGGATAGTGTTTTGTGAAAATGTGACAAAGTTTTGGGACAACGAAGTCTTACATGCGGTGTTTTCAGATGCCTTCGGTTTCTGAAAGCAATCTCCTGAGCCAGATCCCGATGTTGGTGTCGTGCTCTCCGAGCCCGAGTTTCTTGCGTATTTCACTGCTGATTATATAGTGACGTTTCTTCTGTATGAACTCTCCGACTTCCTTGCCTTTCAGCCCGAGCGTGTAAAGGCAGCAGTAACCGGTTTCCCAGTCGGTGAGTCCCTTCTGCTCGAGTATTGAGATGAATTTCGGGTGATTCTCCTTGAATACTATTTTGGTGGAAATCAGGAACGATTCCCTGTCGGCAATCAGATTCTCGATCTCCTCCTCTGAAATCCTGTATGCCTTGTCATCAGAGGAAATATGTGATGCAAGGACTTTGTCCAATACGGCGAGCCTTTGCCGTATCAGCTCCATGGCCTCATCGTCCGGCTTCTGCTTCAGCCGGTATGCATATCTTCTGATTATCATGATGCAAGACGCAAGAGCTCCCAGGGCTGCAACTATGATGGCCCATGCCTGTCTGCGCTTTTCGACAAGCTCGAACTTGTCTGCATATCTTTCCTGTATTATCCTGGAGTTCTGTCTCTGGAGTGTGTCAGCTATGGCTACAGTTCCGGCATGCTCCAGGATTATCTTCCGCCAGATGCGTGCTGTTTCAGTATTCTCCTGATCGCCTTTATTGCTGTAGTAATCCAAGGCAATATTGATGATGCTGTCATTCATCATGCTGATTCCGCATTTTTCCAAAGCGATGGAGTACAGCAGGGCATGACGGGCGCGGAGTGCGGAGGTGTTAAGCTGGCTTCTGTCGAGTGAATCCAATTCTACGAAAGCACTGTCGGGGTGCATCTCAAGATGAGCTTCTGCATTGTCGAGAAGCCTTTCTGCATCACTGTCATGCATGCACGAGCCGAGGCATAATGATAGTATCAGTATGAATATGATATCTGCTGGTCTGGACATAGGTTGTGGTCTGATAAAGCGGATTGCCTTGTTTGCAAAATCTGTTCCAAGTCATCATCGTCTGCATCCTGTGAGGATACCTTTACATCATATTCCACATGGCGCTTTCGATGTTGCTGTATGTGTCTTCAACATATTCTGCCGATACGGTTCTTCTGAGGTTTCTGCTCTGGTTCAGGATGTCTGCCATCTTCTTTGTCTCATGTCAACACTCTGTATGTTATCTTGTGAAAGTATAATACAGGTAGTCGGTGTTCAGCCTCTGTGCTCCATTGGATTCATTATATGGTAAGGTGCAATGCAGGCCTACCTTGAATGAACGAGCATCGTATGATTCGATATAAAGACTGATATCCTGTATGCCGGCAAGGAATACATCTTCCTTACTGCCGTATCCCGGGATGATATGGCAGCAGTTCTGATATAGCTGGAAGTCGTCTTCTGTGGCACGGATCGTCAGTCTGATGTTGCGTATCTCATCACATATCCACTTTCCATCGGAGACGACGTGATGAGGATATGGGAGGACTACGTGGAATGCTGCTGCATACTCTGCCCATTCCTTGTCACTGTTGTAAATGATGCCGTTGTTTACCGTTGCTGTGTAGTCTGGCTCGTAATACCCGATCTTGTTCTTGAATTCATTGAACAGAGCCCAAAAACCGTAGTTGTCCTGATTGAGATTGACGGCAAGGCCTGACCAATGGATGTCAGTGAGGGTGTAGTCATCATACAGTTTCTGTACATCTGTTTCAAATGTACCTGTGTGATCGAGTGTTTCGCATGAGCAAAGGCAGGCAAATGCCGCAAGGATTGTCAAGATTCTTTTCATGTCAATTGAAATTAAATGTCTGGTTTGTTACAGTTATGACGTCAATCGGCATGAAAAGTACTATTTGATGCGCAATTTATGGAATTCGAAACCTGCTGCTTCCATGAACCGGTTGTGGATTTCTATCGTATTGCTTCCGCGCTTGCGGTGTCTGTACACTCTGCGGCTATGACGAGACTGTCCATGTCTCTATCTATACCTTAAGCAAGTGTCTTTTCATTTTGTGAAGTATGATCTGTCAGTGAACCAATAATGTTACTACTGTCATTCCGAGGGCTGTTCCGATAATTGTTGCTATCATGGCTTTTTTATTAGTTTGTTTTAATGCAAAGTTACCTTAAAATAGTTTTACGGACATATAATGATGATGTAAAAATATAAGGTATAATATATTGATATACAGTCGAATGTGATTTTTGTACTTTCACGGATGTCCGGAAAAGTTTCACGCCTGGATATTTTCCATAAGTTTCTTGAGAAAAATTCGTGATAATGTTGAAATGTATATGGGAATTCAGGGATTCCGGAGTATGAAAGCTGCTTGCCTGTCAATGCCTGCAAGCATGGCAGATGCACTGTCCGGACATGCTTCCAGGCAGGTTTCGGTCTCCGCAAGATTCTGTCCGCTTCGCTTTCTCCTTCACCGGTGCAGGAGGACAATAGCGCTGCCGCCAGCATGAAAGAGGCTGTTACGGCAAGATGTCTTTTCATACTGTCTTATCTCCAGAATTTTTCCGGGTCGTGCGTAACTGTATAGGTGCGGTTGTAGAATGGTTCGAACCCTTCCGGCACGAGTGCGTAATAACGGTTACGCAATGCGCTTTCGGGGAGAGTGTTGTAGTCCTCCTGCCAGAATCCCAAAGCCCCCCAGCAGCAGAACCAATATGTATTCTTGGCCATATAGGCATAATAATATGTCATCTTTGAACTGCCTTTCTCAAAGCCCGGATAGAACATCATCTTTTCTCCGGATATATACCTTTCCCTCATCTGTGCGAGTGACAGCAGGTTGCCTTCCAGGTTAGTGACATAATGTCCTCCCATATCCGTATCAAGCATCACCCATCTTCCGGTTTCAGGAAGCCACACCTCGTTGACCACATGGCAGTCGCTGTCATTCTTGTCCTGTGGAAGGCATGTGATATATCTTGCCTTGATGCCTGCGGCAGTAAGCAGCTCGAAGGTCATTATGCTGTGCAGACGGCAGTTGAAGGCCGGGGCCACATTCCTGGTATATTCCCACAATCCGATGGCATTTACATATTCCGGCCATTCCTCCTGATTGTCGTGAGGAATGTTGAATGCCACGAACTTGCCGATCGCAAGGGCTTTCTCCCATGTTGAGGCATCTGCGGAGTACAATGTGTCAAGCTGGAAATAATCCATTATCTCATTCGCCCGGACAGTGTTGCAGACATATTCAATGTCAATGAATGTGGAATCCGGGCAATATGAGCCGCAGGTCCTCAGGAGGTCCACGCGTTCGTCAAACAGCGCCAATGCACTCTTTTGGAAGTTTAGGCTGATATCGTAATAGCGGGTGGTCTTGAGTAATATGACCGTGCTGACTGTCAGTGCTCCGATGAACGCAAGGATGCCGACTGATATTTTCCAGATAAGTTTCATGACTTTTGAAATTGAAATGTTTTGTCTTTCAGGTGGAGTTTCTGCAAAGTTAATGGGGGGGGTAATATCCAAATAAATTATGAATAAAATTACATATTTTTTTATGTTTTCCAATCTTTTATGCCTGCGATGCATCTTTAATCTTGGGCAGGCAGCAGTTTTCAGAATATTGGAGGTTTCCGCCATCCACTGTGAGAACATGTTGGCATCACCTCCATTGAATTCCGGCTTCAGGAGCTATCTTCAATATAGACGGTGTGCAGTAGGAAAGTCATATTTGGATATAAGAAAAGCTGACATCTCTTCAAAAGATCCCAGCTTTATATTCATATTATTTCAGTCTTTCAAGATGACAGAGTATCAGATCGCCGTTGTCATCCCTCAGGTGCATTCCGTTCCCCTGACAATATCTGAACCATCTGCATTCAGCACATTGGTCCTTCTTCATCCAGCTTCGGTCTCGATATGGTCCGAAGCGGTTCTCCCATACGTCGATGAAATCGTCCTTATATATATTGCCTTGATGGAAGTCGGAGCGGATGCTGCCGCATGCGGAAATTGAACCGTCGATCAGTACAGATGCGATCGTAAGTCCTGCCTGACATGTGTACAGATGGTCCCGGACTTCTCCTTCATATTCTCCAAGGAAGCCTTCGCAGCCATAGCTGGCACTGATGCGTCCCTCCTTGCGGGTCTTCCTGATGAATTCCATCAGACCGCGGAATCTCACGCTGTCAAGCTGCAGGTCCGGATCATCAGCAGCGCGTCCGACAGGAAAGACCGTGAATAGTCTCCAGCTTTTTAATCCGAGGCTTATGAGATATTCCTTGAACTGTTCGAGGGAATCGTAATTGCGGTTGTTGACACATGTCACGACATCGAACCTGATGCTCGGCTCCTTGGCCAGGATTTCCACCGCCTTCGATGCATAGCTGAATCCGTCCCTGGTTCCCCTCATCCAATTGTGCTCCTCCTCAAATCCGTCAAGGCTGATCGTGAGCGAATGGGCTCCGGCTGCAAGAAGCTGGTCGATCTTCTTCGGGCTCATAAGGCGTCCGTTCGAGACCATACCCCAAGGGAATTCAAGATCGTAAATGCTTCTTCCGCACTTCAGGATATCTTCGCGCATCAGAGGCTCTCCGCCGGAAACGATGACCATGATCTGGTGCGAATCATATTTTTCCTTGATTCTTACAAGCACATTCCGGAAATCCTCGAAAGGCATGTCCGGGTGCAGGGATGATACCTTGCAGTCGCTGCCGCAGTGACGGCAGTTCATGTTGCACCGCAGTGTCGATTCCCAAAAAAGCTGGGTCAGGGGATGCTTTTCCTGCGTCTCCCTGACCAGCTGTCTGTTAAGTTCCAACGCCAGGCGTTGTCTGATTGATAGACCTGACATATCTTATTGCTTTATCTGCTTCGCTTCCACTGTTACATCAGCCCCGTAGGTTCCCATGTCCCAGGCGCCATTTTCTGATTCTTTGATCTTCTCCAATGGAATCACATAGATGGTATCCCTGTAATGTCCGTCAGCAGACTGGTCAAGGTCTTCGAGCTTTACAGCTATGCTTTCATCCATACCCATATCCATCCTTCCTGCCATAAGATAGACCCCGTCTCCTTTTTCCACAGCCTCATCCCATGGGTTGAAGTATTTGACAATATTGCCGTTATCATCTAATGTGAATGAGTCCGGAAGTCCCGTAACAAGTCTTACACCCCTGACAGGAGTCTTTGTTTCTGAATCGATCACCCTGCATTTCACTTCGTATGAGCAATAAGGGGTACCGTACATTACAGGATAATCATGGAATCCTCCTCCGGATTCGTTGCAGGCAGTTACACCTGACACCCCCAGCATAGCAAGTGTCCATCTGCACATTCTTGAAATAATCTCTTTCATGTCTTCTGATGTATTAAGTTCGTAAATCATTCGCAAAATATCGTGTAAAGGCTGCTGTTCATGATGCTGCCGTCGCAGTTGACATAAGATGCAGGTTTATATACAAATGTAACATAAATATCATCCTCTTGACAAGTTTTTTCGATTCTTTATTCCGTCAACCGGCCGTGTGAATTGTCCCGGTGGCTATGTTTATCATGGTCGTCAGGCTAATAACGGGGCATTGTTGAAAATACTTCCCTGGAGTAAAAAGTTTTCATGTTGCAATAATCTGTATATTAGCGGAAGTATTTCCATACTGCTTCCGTTATAAGATCAGAAAAACCAATTGGCAGAGATTATCAACATAGAGGATGTCGAGCTGGCTGAATTGTGTGCCTGTGGGGACGAAAAGGCCAGGCATGAGCTGTATACAAGGTATGCGGCCAGTCTCTATGCGCTTTGTATCAGATATACAGGGGATAAGGAAGAGGCCCGAGACCTGATGCATGATGCGATGATAAAGATCTTTGACACGGTTGGGAAGTACAAGCCGACAGGATCGCTGAAATCCTGGTGCTCGAGGGTGACGGTAAACATGGTGATTGATCATCTGCGTAAATCCAGACGGATGAATCTGCAGCCTTTGGAGCTGACGCAGGAAAAGATACCGGAACCACAGAATGAAGATGTGGCAAAGGTACCGAAGCAGGAACTGATTCGGATGATAAGGAATCTGCCGGATACCAAAAGAGTCATATTCAATCTCTTCTGCGTTGAGGGATATTCGCATAAGGAGATAGCAGAAATGCTGAACATAAAGGAAAAGACATCATCCTCGCTGCTGTTCAAGGCACGGGCCCGGCTGGCGGAAAATATCAGGGATTATATAAGTAGAAACGGATTATGATGAAAGACTGGACAGATATCATAGGTGAGGAACTCGAGAATATCGAGGAATCCCTTCCTGCTGATGACTGGAGCGTCCTTCAGCAGAAATATGCAGCCGCCCGGAAGAGAAGGAAGGCTGCTGCGTTCGCGTGGGCCGGTGGCATCATGTCTGTTGCTGCTGCAGTTTCTCTTCTGCTTCTGCTTGTCCGTCCTGATCCTGCCCGGGAAGGTATCACCGACTTGACAGGGAATCTTATTAATCAGGTTGCAGGCACTCTCCCTCCGGCAGATGAAATTGTCTTGGCTGATACTTCCGCTGTGGAGCCTGCGATTGATGCAGCACCTCATTTCCCACATTCTGTGCAAAGAAAGGCCGATGATGAGATGTTCCTGGCAGAGGAGACATTTGATGTGATCAGAGATACAGCATCTTTGAAAGACAGACTCCTTGCAGACGCACCAGTTTCAGACTCAAAGGGCAAAGATGAAGCTGAATATGTTCCTTCGGCTGATATTTTCGTATCTTATGACTATCCGGAAGAATCCCCCAAGCGCAGTAGGCCTCAGGTTTCGTTAGGAATATCAGGTTCTTCCTTTACGACCGGAAGCCTTCGCGTCGTGGTTCAGGCGCCGACAACGATACCTCCTCTGACAGATGATCTTGGCGGTAGTATACCAGAATGGGGCGATGAGACTCTTCAGCCTGATACTCTGGTCGGTGGCCAGGCTTCCTTCGCAAAGGCTGTCATGAATAAAACAAAAGGGACATATACGGATTCTTATGATCATGAAGTTCCCGTTTCGGTGGGCCTTTCTGCCAGAATTTTCCTTACAGACAGGTTGTCGGTCACCACAGGTCTTGATTATACCCGTTATACTTCGGTCAGAAACAGATACTGGAGCAATACGGGAGAAAAACATGAAGACAAGCAGTATGCGCATTATCTCGGCATACCTGTCAGAATTGACTGGATGGCTGTGAACAGGACGCTTTTCAGCTTCTATATCGGTGCCGGCATGAAGATGGACAAGTGCATATATGCTGCTGCAGGAAAGGAAAGATTATATGAAAAGCAGGTTCTCTGGGGCCTGAACGGGGTCCTTGGTGTGCAGGTGAATGTTGTCCCGATGCTGGGCCTGTATCTCGAACCTGAAGTTTCGTATGCTTTGAATGAGGGTTCTATAAAGACATTCCGCTCGAACGAACCGTTCATGATTTCTGCCAGAGCCGGTCTTCGTTTCAATTTCTGACGGCTTTCCGGTTCTTCGGTCAGCCTTATGATGGGGAGCCAGTCGCGGCAGCGTCCGTGAAAATGCAGGAGAGATGAAGAAACCGAAGGATTATCTGATCTGCACAACGGTGATGGCGGGATCTCCGATTGAGTAGCTGCAGCGAAGGGCGAGGACTTCGTCGAGTTCCTTTCGGATTGCAGATTTCAGAATGCCGTCTCCGGTTCCATGGATGAAGGTGATCTTCAGGCCTTTGTGTGGGAGATTCTCGCGTATGACCTTGCGGAAGGTCTCCATCTGGAATTGCAGCTGCTGTCCTTTAGGGATGGCTCTTCCTCCCGGAATGGCTTCAATATGGAGGTCTACTGTCATCGGAACGGCTGCTCCTGACCTTGAGGGTCCGGTTGCGACTGCTGTCTTTTTGAGCCTGCCTCTCGTCTCTTTCAGACAGGTGATCTCCGACTGGTCGGTGACGGCGAATTCACCGTATGCGGCCTCGATGACGAGCCCGTCTTCAAGTTCGATCCGGACATTCCTGCCTATGGAGACAATCTTTCCCCGAAGTGAGGAATCCATCAGTACGACGCTCTGTCCTGTCTTGAGGACATCTTCCCTGACTTTTTTCACTTGTTTCGCTGGGGCAGGGCAGGGTACATCTTTCCTGCTGGCAGGACCTTCCGTGAAGGAAACCTGCCCTTTCAAGGCCTTGAAGTCCGATAATATCTTCTTGTTTCCAGCCATGTCGTGCCTGTCAGTCCGTAAGTGACAATAGGGAGCTGAAATCGTCAATGAGCCAGTCTGCCTCGGCGAGGCTTTCTCTTGTGCCGTTGCCGTAGGTGACGGCGCAGGTCTTCGTTCCGGCATTGATTCCCATCCTTATGTCATATTCTGTGTCTCCGACCACGATGGCTTCTTCCGGAATGAAACCGAATTTGCCAAGGGTCATGATGACAGCTTCCGGATCAGGCTTTCCGTTGCATACATCATCGGCTCCGACCACAAGGCTTATAAGGGACGAGAGTCCGAGTCTCTCGACATATTCTACAAGGGATGACCTGCTCCTGCTGCTTGCTATCGTCAGGACTATTCCTCGCTTTTTCAGCTCCTCCAGTGTCTCCATTACATTCGGGTATAATGTTACCGCATCTTCAGTGTTGAAGATATGGAAAAGCCTGCGGTATGTGGCGGCATAAAGGTCCACATCTACATTGCATTCAGGGAAAAGTACGGGCGGGGTCTCGACGAGACGGAGTCCTATCACCGCGGCGCATTCATTGTCTGTCCTGGCAGGCAGTCCGAGTTCCACGATCGTTGCCTGTATTGTCCTTATGATGACTGCTGTGGTGTCACCAAGTGTTCCGTCGAAATCAAGTATGATGTTCCTTATCATGTCCTCATGTCATTTGCCTGCAAATGTAAGACAGTGTTTCGGCAATGCAAAATTTATTTAACTCTCCCTGATATGTCCGTATATTTAAGTAAAATGTTAAATTTGTAAGCTGAACCCGTTTGAACCCAAGACAATGAAAGTACTTATAACCGGAACATCACAAGGAATAGGAAAGGCCATAGCGGAAATCTTTCTCGAAAAGGGACACGAAGTGACAGGCATTGACAGGCAGGAAGCCTCCCTCGTGCATGAGAAATATACCCATCATGTCTGTGATGTGAGAGGTGATCTGCCGGATATACCTGGTGTTGAGGTGCTTGTGAATAACGCCGGGACGCAGAATGAGGATGACATCGACATCAACCTCAAGGCTCTGATAAGGCTCACGGAAAGATACGGAATCCAGAAAAACATCAGGTCTATTCTTAACATCGGTTCTGCAAGCGGGCATACAGGTTCGGAATTCCCGGAATATTGCGCGAGCAAGGGAGGAGTCATCGCTTATACAAAGAATGTGGCCCTGAGGGTGGCCAGATATGGGGCGACATGCAACAGCCTTGATCCCGGAGGAGTCCTTACCCCGCTGAATGACTGTGTCGTGAACGATCCTTCGTTGTGGGAGGAAATAATGGATCAGACCCCGCTCAAGCGTTGGGCGACAGTGAGGGAGATTGCTGAATGGGCCTATTTCCTGACCGTTGAGAACCGTTTCTGTACAGGACAGAGCATCGTGGTTGACGGAGGAGAGTCAATAAATTCAAGATTCGTTTGGCCTGAATATGGCGTGTGACAAGAGTACATGCATTGATATAAGCCGGGTTTCCGGCTTGTTTTTTGCTGTGTCTCCGAGTATGAAAGACTTCAATACATTTGTCTCCCGATACGATTCCCTTGAGATCAGTTATGTGGTCGTGCGACCGGAAGGACAGCCGAAAGCTGTCCTGCAGCTTCTTCATGGTATGTGCGGATGCAAGGAAAGGTTCCTTCCGTTCATGGAGTTCATGGCAGGGCAAGGGGTTGTGTGCATAGCCAATGATCATCGAGGTCACGGAGACAGCGTGAAATCTGCCGATGATCTCGGATATATGTATGACGGAGGATATGTGGCACTGATCGACGACGTACGTCAGCTGAACAGGATGGCGGCAAGAGAGTGGCCTTCTCTGCCCTTATATATGCTTGGCCACAGCATGGGTTCCCTTGCCTTGCGTACATTACTTAAAAATCATACGGATCGCCTCGACGGGGTAGTGATATGCGGCAGTCCGGCTCCGAACGTGCTTGCGCATTTGAGCCGCGTCTTTTCAGCTCTGGCCATCCGGGCCGGCATGGGAAGGAGACGGCCAGTAAACATACAGTCCCTTGCTTCTGCAGCATACAACCGGAATTTCAGGGACGAGGGGCCGAAGGCATGGATATGTTCCGATCCAGAAGTGAGGAAGGCTTTTCTTTCCAATCCCAGGACAGACTTCGTATTTACATTCAATGCTTCCAATGCACTCATGAACATGATGTGCGAGACATATTCTTCTGACGGTTGGACCGTCTGCAATCCTGACATGCCTGTGCTTTTCCTGTCGGGTGCGGATGACCCGTGCATGGGGGGAATGAAAGGACTTGGTAAGGCGGTCAGGAAGATGCGTGAGGCCGGATATCATGATGTGTCGTATAAAATATATCCTGCCATGCGTCACGAAATCCTCAATGAAATAGGCAAGGAACGCGTATGGCAGGATATTCTCCGGTTTATTGGGCTTTAAGCCCTATTTGCAGACCATGATGTCGAGAATCATGTTGTCGGTGTTCTGCATTCCGACCGAGCCGATGCGGCCGAGATTCCTGATGGTCTTTTCAATGTCTTTCTCTATGATTCCGTCGTGCTCCGAGATGCATATGCCTTCACGGGCAAGGACTGCTGACTGAAGTGCGCTTGACACGCCCGACGCTACCTTCATCGCGCATCCTACCTTTGCACCGTCGCATACCATGCCGGTGATGTTTCCGATCATGTTCTTGATAGATGCGCAGATCTGTCCGTAATCTCCTCCGCGAAGATATACAAGACCGCATGAGGAGCCTGTAGAGGCGATGACGCAACCGCAGAGGGCGGAGAGCTTTCCGAGATAACCTTTGATATGTATGGCTATCAGATGACTCAACACGAGGGCCCTGGCGAGCTTTTCGTCGTCCGTGCCGTATTTGAGTGAATATGCAATGACAGGCATGGTCACAGTGATTCCCTGGTTTCCGCTGCCCGAGTTGCTCATTGCGGCAAGTGTGCATCCTGCCATTCTTGCGTCCGAAGCTGCTGCTGTGAGGGACATGGCATAGCTGAGGAAGTCCCCTCCGAACACTTCCTTGTTGGCTGTCGAGCTGATGGCATAACCCACCTTAAGTCCGTAGCATCCTTTCAGACCTTCTTCCGCAAGCGCAAGATTGAGGGTGCGTGATTCGAGTATGAATCTGATGTCTTCATAAGCTACGGTATCTGCAAATTCGTATATTTCCTTTACTGTCAGCTTGTAGTCGAGGGTGGACTTCTGGTCTGATGACGACTCGTTGCCGTCTTTGTGTGCGGAGTGGAGGACTGAATGGTCGAAGCAGGTCTCCACTATGTTGTCGTGGTCATCTTCGATTACGGTGCTGGCACAGTGCTCGCCCTTTGTCTCGACGGAGGCCTTCACATAGAGTTTGTGATCGGTCTCGGCAAGTCCTACTGTGACTGATTTCTGCTCCACGAGTTCCTTGGCGCGGGCGATTGACGCCTCATCAAGATCGTTAAGCACTTCAAGGCCGTATTCAGACTTTCCGCATACGGCTCCGAGGGCTGCCGCGATATGCAGACCTACCATGCCGGTGCCTGGTATGCCTACTCCCATTCCGTTCTTGAGGATGTTGCCGCTCACTTCGATACGGATGGCATAGCCTTCTTTCATTCTCCATTCGGGATCATCGAATCCGCATCTTTCTTCGATGATCTCCATTGCCTTGGCAACCGCGAGTGCCACGGCTATAGGTTCTGTGCAGCCGAGTGCCGGCTTTACCTCTTTTCTGATCAGTTCGATGATCTCTGCTTCGCGTGTTGTCATTTCTTGAAAAATTCTAGTGTTAATGATACGATGCTTTCAATGTCTTTGTTTTCCTTGAGTGTCTCGATAGGGAAGCCTATGCACACGGTCTTGTAACCCTTTCCCTCATGGCAGGTTGCGGCCGGGTGTCCTGTGTCGCTGTAGCGCATGAATGTGCTTGCCGTCTTGGCGGATGCAGGGGAGATTCCGTCCGGATTCTCGACGCAGTAGCTCTTTGAGTTGATCGTGTTGTGGAATTCCCACGACCTTCCGTCAATCACTCCCATGCGTGAACTTTCCGTCAGACGGACCTGTCCTTTTCTTCCTCCGAAACTTGTCACCCACTTGTATCCGAGCACTTCTCGTGCGAATTTCTTCGTGTCTGCCCTGTATGCGCTGTCCACCTGAACAGGATATACCTCATCCCACACATCGGTCGCTATGTTCGATCCGCTAACCAGGAGATTGCCTCCGTCGGCGGTAAATGCTGTGATAGCCTTCTGCATTTCCGGCGAATATACCTGGAAACGGCCTTCCTTCGAACTTCCGGTGACTGTAGTCACCTGTTTTCCGCAGATGAGGTCTGCGCTCCATGCGGCTTTTCTGAATGTGGAATCGGAGGTGAATGCCTCGTTGCTGCAAGAGAAGAAAGGATGGCCTGCCTTGAGGACGGCCATTCCATGTACATATGGATAGTCAAATGTGTTTCCTGCAACAGTCTTTCCTGCATAGTCGGAATATGATGCTCCGAATCCCGGATTGTCATTAGTCACGAATTCCGAATTTCTGCGGAACTGGTACATCTCCCCGATGTATGCGATGTCCCTGATATGAGGGACTCCGCTGTCAAGGCTGTTGTCAAATCCTGCGTATACGGGGGTGTCAATGAATGCGGGACCGCTTGTCCTGTCGAAGTTGTTTATGATGAGCACCTTCTTGTCAGATGTCTTGTCTTTGGGAATACCGATGCTGATTGTCTCTGACGGGAAGCTTCTGCCTCCGGCATTGCGTGCCTCTATCCTGTAGCTGTATATATGGCCGGGACTGATGGACACTTCTGTCGAATATCTGCCGTCATTTCCCTTCTTTGCCTTAATTGCTGTGCCGGTGTCGAATGCTCCGTTGTCCACTCTTGTGTAGAGGATGAATCCATCTGCAGTGGCAGTCGGTTCCAGTTCATCCCTGGTTTCCTTCCAGCTTATGACGGCCTTTCCGTCATTTCCGAAGACAACTCCCATGTGACTGACCGGAAGCGGCTGTACGGCATATTCAACTCCGTATCTGTTGCTGATGTATTTGAGCATTCCCTTGTAGACCGCCCTGCTGACCGTGAAACGGAATGTCGGGTCGAGGCCGTATTTCATGTCGGCGAAATTCTGGTGCGAAAGCAGTTCAAGAAGCATGGAAGGACATGAGGGAGTGCGGGATTCCCTGTACGATCTGTCCCATATGCATCTCCTGTTCCAGTCAGGATCGAAGGTGCTGCGAAGATCGTTGACGATCTGGCTCTGTACGATGTCCGAATATTCCCTGCTGGTCATCCTGCTTTCTCCTCCAGGAAGCTTCGCCTTGCCTTCTGACTTTGAAGTATATATGGCAAGGGTGCCGACTATTGTATCGCCGGGCGCTATGCCGGCGTCGGAGTGGAAACCTAGCGTCAGGTCTACCGGGATTCCCAGACCTCCTTCCTTCTTCGGATTCATGTATGATCCTCTTGAAATCCATTCGACCCAGTCACCTCTGCACATGTAGTCGTCCTTGTAGTCGTTTCCGTCTTCGTTCTGACTGAACAGGGCGTCATCGGCCCCGGCCCACTGCAGCCAGTATCTTGCACCTTCTGCAGACCTCGGCATTCCTGATGTCTGCGGTTCCTCCTTCGAGCCCTTGGCCTTTCTGGCAATGTTGCCCATGCCGCCTCCGAACCTCACTGCATCGGCTGTGACTACGCTTCCTTTTTCGAGACTGAATCCTTGAGGAACTGCATTGCTCAAGGTCACGAAACCATTTGTGCCTTTGTCGAATTCAAATGTACCGAGGTATATCCATGTTCCTCCTCCGATCGTCTGATTGACTGCGAATTCGCTTTTGCCGCCAAGATGGCTGACGGTATAATGTGCTGAAGTCGAGCTGTTCGGAAGCGAACGGTATGAAACATACACTGCGTATTCTCCTCTTTCCGGAATCTCCGGTCTCCATTCCGCCGTGGCCTTTGCTTTCGAAGCGGTACATTCTGCCATGCGTGATCCTCCGGTAACGAACGGATTCTCCGTGCCGGTGTATTCCGGCTTTTCAGCAGCGAAGCCGACGCCGGCATCCTTCCATCTTCCGGTTTCCTTGTATGTGGCATTGCCATATGCCTCGTCTATGATGTCGAAGTCTGCAATCACCTCGTGTGTCTGTATGTCCCTTTCGCGGGGCAGCATCACATATGCCCCGGCGTTCTCAAGCATAGGGACGAGATAGGGTAGGACGAAACTCTGTGTGAACATGTCCTCTACCGTCTGGAACAGACACGGCCTCTGCCATATCCATTTTCCTGCCGACTGGTCGAAATACCTTCCGTGGCTCTGCCATACCGCTATGTTCCTGCCCTGCAGTCCTTTGGCGTATTCCTTGACTCCCAACCTCATCACAGGTGATGCG
The DNA here is from genome assembly GCA_017550025.1 of Bacteroidales bacterium. GTDB lineage: Bacteria > Bacteroidota > Bacteroidia > Bacteroidales > UBA932 > Cryptobacteroides. The sequence continues at coordinate 21,507 of JAFYLU010000018.1, forward strand.
GGAGATTCCGGTCCCTCGATTTGATATTGAGATCGGACAGGACGTCCGTCATATCCGAGTTCCACAGTTACGAAATCCTCGATCTGTGTGCTTCTGCTGTATATCCTTCCGAGGCTGTAGCTTCTGTATCTTTCGGGAAACATCGAGCGGAGAGACTTCCTGAACCATTCCGGTTCTCCTTTTCTCCAAGGATAGTCTCCAAGCGATTCTGTGAAATAGAAGTCAAGGACATTGCCTCTCTTCATTACGTTTTTCAGCTTCAGTGTTCCATGCCTGATCTGCTGCTTTTCAAGGATCATCTTGCCGAGCGAGTCACAGGCCGGCTGAAAATCCTTGACTATCGCACTCTGTCCGGAGGCACCGAGGCAGAAGATAGACATGAATAATATTATGAGAACAGTTTTTTTCATTTAAGATGTTTTCTGTACATGTGTATGATGGTGATAATGCCGCCGCAGGCCATTCCCGCCATGTCGGCCGCAAAGTCCATGATATCTCCGCTGCGGTATTCGAGCATGGACTGTAACCGTTCGGTACCGGCTGCAAATCCGCTTCCTGTCAGGAATACGACGGCAGATATTGCAAGGTCCCTCAATAATCCTTTGCCAGACGGAAGGAAGGCCGAGTGGGCGAGAATCGGAAACGGGAAGAACATGATGAAGTGCGCCGCCTTGTCGGAAGGTATTCCGAATATGTTGAACCCTGCCGGCAGGGTATTGTCTGTCTTCATGAAGCACATCAAAGCCACCGCTGCGACATATGCGCAGAGAATCATTAATGATATGTGCTTCCTTTTCAGCATGTCTTTTCTGCCTTACAGCGACTGCATGTCGTTGAGCTTCTTGTAATAGCCGTCGAGGGCCAGAAGTTCTTCATGTCTTCCTCTTTCAACGATCCTGCCTTCATGCATCACGCAGATTTCGTCAGCATTCCTGATTGTGGAAAGACGGTGCGCGATGGCGATGGTTGTTCTTGAAGATGTGAGTCTGTCAAGTGCTTCCTGCACGAGCTTTTCCGACTCTGTGTCCAGTGCGGATGTCGCCTCGTCAAGAATGAGTACAGGTGGGTTCTTGAGGATAGCGCGTGCGATGCTGATTCTTTGTCTCTGTCCACCTGAAAGCTTGCTTCCCCTGTCGCCTATGTTGGTCTGGTATCCCTCTTCCTTTTCCATAATGAAGTCGTGGGCGTTTGCAATCTTCGCTGCAGCAACCACCTGCTCCATTGTAGCGCCTTCTACTCCGAAGGCTATGTTGTTGAATATCGTGTCGTTGAAGAGTATGGCTTCCTGGTTCACGTTGCCTATGAGGCTTCTCAAGTCCTTTACCCTGAACTCTCTGATGTCCTTTCCGTCGATGGTGATGGCTCCGTCGCACACATCATAATATCGCGGAATGAGGTCCACGAGAGTCGATTTTCCCGATCCGGACTGTCCCACGAGGGCCACGGTCTTGCCTTTAGGAATGACAATGTCGATGTCATGAAGAATCTCCCTGCCTTCCTCATAGCTGAATGATACGCCTTTGAAGCTGATGCTTTCGTTGAATCCGTCAAGCTTTGCCGGAACTTCCGGCTCCCTGATGTCGTTCACCGCATTCATGATCGTGTCCACTCTCTCCATCGAGGCAAGTCCTTTCGGAATGTTGTAGCTTGCTCTGGAGAACTCCTTGAGCGGAGCCAGCACGCTGTAGAGGATGGTCATGTAGAAAATGAAGGTTGGGGCGTCAATCGGAGCCTTTTCGCTCAGGATGAGCGTGCCGCCGAACCAGAGGACGATCATGATCATTACCGATCCCAGAAGTTCGCTGACCGGATGGGCCGATGCCTGCCTTACGGCTACCTTGCCGGATGCTTTCCTGTATTCGTTGGCAGTGTTGGTGAATCTGTCCTTCATCTTGTCTTCAGCGATGAAAGCCTTGATGACGCGGAGGCCTCCGAGGGTCTCGTCGAGCTGTGCCATGGTCTCGCTCCATTTGCCCTGGGCTTCCAGAGACTGCCTCTTGAGCTTCTTTCCGATGGCGCTCATACCCCATGCCATTGCAGGAACCACGGTCACGGTAAAGAGCGTGAGCTCCCAGCTTAAATATATCAGGGCAGAGAAATAGCATATTATGAGGATCGGGTTCTTGATCAGCATGTCAAGCGAGCTGATGATCGAGACTTCGATTTCAGTGACGTCGCCGCTCATCCTTGCTATGATGTCTCCTTTCTTGTGCTTCGAGAAGAAGCTCATAGGGAGGCTCAGGAGCTTCCTGTATACCATCACCCTGATGTCGCGCACTATGCCTGTCCTCAAAGGAATCATTACTGCTGATGAGGCAAAGTAGCATCCTGTCTTCAGGACGGTCATTCCTGCGAACACGAGTCCGAGCACCAGCAGGGTCGCCGAACCGCCCCATCTGTCGATCAGTGTGCTCACATAATAGTAGAAGTTGTTCATGAGCTGCTCCTTGTCCGGCATTCCGTTCCAAGGCATGAACTCATATACATTAGTATCCATCTTGAACAGGATGTTCAGGATAGGGATGAGCAATGCGAATGAAAATATGTTGAATACAGCTGAAAACAGGTTCAGGACAACAGAACCGGCCAGATATTTCCTGTATGGTGTGGCAAATCGCCCGAGTACTTTCCAGAATTCCTTCATTTCTATAAAACCTTGTCAATCCAGTGATAAATCAGATAAATCCTTTTCTGCAGGACATCCATGTCCAGGGATGACGGCTCGTCCCATGTCTTGTTGTTGTTCATGGTGATGCCTGATGTGAACATTACGGAAGGAATGCGGTTGTCCACGAAGACCCTTTGGTCAGACATCCTGTAGAAGAGCTTCGTGAAGTTTGCGCTGCCGTAATATGACAGGCCGACATCCATGTTGAGGTCATAGTTCTTGTTGCATGTCTCGAGCATGTACATGTCGGATTTTGTGATGCTGTGGCCTCCGAGCATTATGATATAGTCCTCCCTGTTCTTGTTCAGAGGGGAGAGAGTGCTTCCGATCTGGTCGATGTTTACCATCATGGCAATCTTGTCCCTGCTGATGACTGTTCCGGTAACAGGGTCTTTCAGCCTGCCTTCGGATATCATTTCCCAAAGTCCGTTCGATCCGGCGAGTCCCTTCTCCTTGCCGTCAAATGCCACAAAGATGAGGTTGCAGTCGAAGGAAATTCCGATTGACCGGGTCATGGTGAACATTTCTGCGAGCGATGTAAGCGCGACAACTCCGGATGCATTGGAATCGGCTCCCGGATACAATTTCCCTTCAAGTATTCCGAGATGGTCGTAATGAGCCCCTATGATGGCATAGCGGGCCGGGTGTCCCTTCTTTATACTTCCGGACATGAAGCCCATGATGTTATGGCATGGCTTTCCGTCGTCGGACTTTACTGTCTTGCTCCATGAATCATCGAAAGGCATGAGGCCGGTATCCTTGTACTTCCTTGCTATCCATGCGGCTGCCTCGATGTTTCCTGTCGTACCGGTGCGTCTTCCCTGGCAGATGGGATCGGACAGGAAGGATATCTCCTTTTCAAGCTTTTCCGGAGTCACAAGACTGCGTGCCGGCTTGTGCAGGGTAACCCATGACTGTCCGCTTGCAGCCGTGCATACAAGCAGTGCGGCGGCGGTGGCCATGGCAGATTTGACATACTTTTTTATGTTTTTTGAATGCATACGCGTGATAAATGACTATATTTGTAAATTGGCATGAAAGGGTCAGCCTTTTCCAAACGCCAAAAATAGTGAAAATAAGCAACAACGGAAAATTTTTTATAGATATGCATAAACTCCTGAAGTGTCTTGTGGTGATGTGCCTGATTCTGTCAGCCGGGCTGCAGGAGCTTCATGCACAATATGACAAGGACATGTTCATGATGCGGGGTCGTCATGCCCTCGCAGAGGGAAAATATGCCCAGGCCATAGAGAACTTCAATGTCCTTTCGCAGCTTGATACGGCTGACTACTGGACATTCTTCTTCCGTGGAATCGCCAAGTACAATCTCGGTGACCTTCGCGGAGCAAAACGTGACTTCGACCGATCTGTCGTCCTTAATCCTGTATTTACATCCGGCTATCATTACAGAGGCATCACTGAAAGCCGTTTCGGCAACTACGAGGAGGCTCTGGACGACCTGCAGCGTGCCATAGATCTCCGTCCCGGATATGTAGGCCTCTATTTCAGCCGTGGAGTCACACACTTCCTTGCCCAGCAGTTTGACAAGGCCATAAGCGACTTTGACAGATACATCAGAAAGGAACCGAAGGACCCTTCCGCTTACCTGAACAGGGGAGCGAGCTACCTCTTCCTCGGAGATACGCTCAAGGCAGTTCACGACTATAACAAGGCGATAAAGCTCGACCGCTTCGATCCGGAAGGATATGTGCGCAGAGGCCGCCTGTATGCTACGCAGAAGGACTATCCTAATGCCCTGGCTGATATGGACAAGGCCATCGAACTCGATTCGACAAATACATTCGCCTACTTCAACAGGGCCATAATGTATTACGAGCAGGAGAAATATCAGGAGGCCATGTCCGATCTCAACAGGGTCCTGGAGGATGAGCCGGGAAATGCCCTTACGCTCTATAACCGTGGACTCATAAACGCGCAGCTCGGTGCCTATGAAGACGCACTTGATGATATGGACAGGGTCCTGAACATCAATCCGGAAAATGTCCTTGCATATTTCAACCGTGCATCCATCTTCATCGAACTCGGCCAGTACGCCAATGCGCTTGAAGACTATGACAGGGCGATAGAGCTCTATCCGGACTTCGCGAAGGCCTATATGAACCGTTCCTATGTGAAGACCCTCATGGGAAAGAACAAGGAGGCGAAGAAGGATTATGATACGGCCCAGAGGAAGGTAGCCGAGTATAGGGCAAAGAATATTTCCGATATGGGGTCGTTTGCCGACACCACAAAGAAATACAGCTCCCTTCTTTCTCTTGATGCGGAGTTCGCGAAGAAGGACTTTGACGATGAGCTGCTTCAGCACCGTGACATAGACATCAGATTGAGGCCTCTGTACCGTTTTGTGCTCACCGGAAAGAAGGATAATGTCAGATACGCACTGAACAGGGGATATGAGAACCCTCTGATAGCCCGTTTCGCGGATGAGCTTCCTGTCGGTGTGGATGTGCTAAATTCGACAGTGGACATCACCCCGGCGGAACTTGCAGCAGTCGAGGCATATGCATGGTCTGACGGAGTGTCGGCCGAGAAGCTTTTCCTGCGTGCCCTGTATGACTATGACTCGAAGCTGTACAATTCTTCCCTGAATCTTTATGGAGAGGCAATCGCACAGGCGGAGACGGAAGCAGCGGGATTCGATGCCCTTTACACTGCGTTCTATCATATGAACCGCGGAGCCTTGAGGGCGGAGATGATCGAGTTCATATCGTCTATCGAGAGCAATGTGCAGGTGCTTTCCATGGATGATACAGGCAACACCAGGGCCCGTGTGAGGGACCAGGTGGTCAGACAATATGATTATACAGATGCGATAGAAGACATGAAGAAGGCCGCGGATATAGTGCAGAACCTTCCGTACGCATACTATAACCTGGGAAATCTATACTGTCTGTCTTCGGAGCATATAAATTCGATAGATAACTATACAAAAGCCATAGAACTGTATCCGTATATGGGCGATGCCTATTTCAACAGGGGACTCGTGCTCATTTATCTGAAGGATAAGGAGAAGGGATGTATCGATCTTTCCCGTGCAGGAGAGCTCGGAATACAGGATGCATATGGCGTAATCAAAAAATTCTGTGAGGAAGAAAATGAATAGGAAAGCATTGATCTTTGATATGGGAGGCGTACTTGTCGATCTTGATATAGAGGATTGCAAGAGGGCCTTCAAGGAAGACATGGGATATCATGATATTGACGATATCATCGATGCATGTCATCAGAAGGGTATTTACGGAGACCTTGAGGAGGGGACGCTGGAAGCTGACGAGTTCAGAAGGATCGTCCTGTCCGCTTCCCGTCCGGGTGCGGTTCCGGAAGATGTGGACAAGGCCATGTGGCATATACTCGTGGGTATCGCGCCGTATAAGGCTGATATGCTGAAAAGGCTTGCCGAGTCTTATGACCTCTACCTTTTGAGCAACAACAACCCCATCTGCCTTCCATGCTCGGCAAGGATGTTCGAGCAGGCCGGAATTCCGCTGGAAGAGATTTTCATAAAGTGTTACTTCTCTTTTGAAATGAAGGCACTGAAGCCTTCAGAAGCCTTTTACAAGGCTGTGATAGATGACATCGGCATCCCGGCAGAGGATATGCTTTTCATTGATGACTCGATGCGTAATGTGGAGGGATCCGTGAAGGCAGGACTCCCGGCTGTATTTTATGAACCGGGCACCGATCTCGATGCCCTTATGACTGCAGTGCTGGAGGAACGCGGATGGTAAGATTCATGAGTCTTTCAAGCGGAAGCTGCGGTAACTGCTATTATTTAGGAACTGAAAACGGAGGAATACTGATTGATGCGGGAGTGAGCCTGCGCCGCCTGAAGAAGGTGCTGCAGGAATACAATCTCGATTATGATTCTTTCTCGGCTGTGCTTGTCACGCATGACCATCTGGATCATATCAGGCATCTGGGCTCCTTCTGTAAGCGCCTGAGCAAGCCGGTATATACCGCCAAGGCGATACATGATGCTCTTGCAAGACATACCTTCACTGCGCCAACCATAGGTCCGTGCAGGAGGATTCTTGAGGAAGGGGAGTGGAATGATGTCGCCGGCATGAAGGTGAGATATTTCGTTGTGCCTCATGATGCGACGCAGACCGTGGGATATGCAATAGATGTGGAAGGACATAAGTTCGTGATAATGACGGATGTAGGACGTATGACCGATGAGGCTGTGGAGTTTGCCCGTCAGGCTGATACAGTCGTGGTGGAGTCCAACTATGACATGGATATGCTGATGGGAGGTCCGTATACATATGAACTGAAGATGCGTATCGTGCAGGGCTGCGGACATCTGAGCAACGATGAATGTGCGAGTGCTGTAAGGCGCTTCTGGCATGAAGGCCTGCGCAACATATTCCTCTGCCATTTGAGCGAGAACAACAACACTCATGACCTCGCTTATAAATGTACGGAGGCTGCGCTGCGTCAGATCGGGGTTCCGAAAGGCGAGGTAGCGCTGCGATGCCTGCCAAGGCAGTATCCTTCCCAGATGTTTACACTTTAAGGATAACACATAAGAGCTGCTGAAATAAAGTAAACTAACTGATAACCGATAAATTATGAAGCTGAACAGAATTTTTGCGTTTGTTGCAGCTACAGCTGCACTCGCATCTTGCAACACCTCTGTGAAGGTTGCTCCTGCCATCCCGCATGACAAGGAAATCGAAGCAAAGGTGGAAAAGATTCTCAAGGACATGACTCTTGAGGAAAAGGTTGGACAGATGACCCAGCTCGCGACTACTGTCGTTGCCAAAGGACTGGACATCACTCCGCTCGGAGATTCTCTCATCAGGACCTATAAGATAGGCTCGGTGCTGAATACACCGGGAGATGTGGCCCAGTCACCTGAAGGATACGACAGGTATATAAAGGAGCTCAACCGTATCTCGATGGAAGAGATGGGAATACCATGCCTTTATGGCCTTGACCATATCCATGGAACTTCATATGTTCTTGGTGGCGTTCTCTTCCCGCAGGAGGTCAACATCGCTGCTTCGTTCAACCGTCAGCATGCCTATAATATGGGTAAGGTTACAGCTTATGAGAGCCGTGCAGCAAATGTTCCTTGGACATTCTCTCCTACAGTGGACCTCGGACGCAATCCGGCATGGCCACGTATGTGGGAAAGTTTCGGTGAGGATACATATCTCAACTCGCAGATGGCTGTCGCTGAAGTACGAGGCATGCAGGGTGATGATCCTAACCATGTCGGCCCTTACGGCATTGCAGCCTGCATGAAGCATTTCATGGGTTATGGTGTGCCTGTGACAGGACAGGACCGTACGCCTGCGTCTATTGCTGCATCAGAGCTCCGCGAGAAGCATTTCGAGCCTTTCAAGGAGGCTTTGCGTGCAGGTGCGTTGAGCATAATGGTCAATTCTGCAAGTAACAACGGAATGCCTTTCCATTGCAATACGGAGCTTCTTACCAAATGGGTGAAGGAAGATCTGAACTGGGACGGAATGATCGTCACAGACTGGGCTGACATCAATAACCTTTATGTCCGCGAACGCGTTGCATCTTCAAAGAAGGAGGCTGTCAAGCTTGCGATCAATGCAGGTATCGATATGGCGATGGTTCCTTATGAGTGCCAGTTCGCCATCGACCTCAAGGAACTTGTTGAGGAAGGTGAGGTTCCGATTGCACGTATTGACGATGCAGTACGCAGGGTTCTTCGTCTGAAGTTCCGTCTCGGTCTCTTTGACCAGCCTGACACTGTTCTTGAGGATTATCCTGATTTCGGAAGCAAGGCTCATGAGAAGCTTGCATACGAGGCAGCTCTCGAGTCGGAGGTGTTGCTTAAGAACAACGGAATTCTCCCTCTCAGAAAGGATCTCCGTATCCTCGTGACAGGTCCTAACGCTAATTCTATGAGAACTCTCAACGGCGGATGGTCATATACATGGCAGGGTCACGGAGCGTCGATTCCGGAATTTACCGACAGGTACAATACAATTTACGAGGCACTCGCGCAGAAATTCGAGAATGTCACTTATGTGCCGGGAGTGGAATATGACCTTGCGTCGCCTAACTGGAAGTTCGACGAGGCTGTAAGCGTGAAAGAGGCTGTGGCTGCCGCACGCAAGTCAGATGTCATCGTGGCTTGTATCGGTGAGAACTCATATTGCGAGACTCCAGGAAATGACGTGGATATGAATCTTTCTGCAAACCAGAAGGAACTGGTGAAGGCTCTCGCGGCTACCGGACGTCCGGTGATCCTCATCCTCAATGAGGGCCGTCCGAGGATAATCCGTGATATAGAGCCTCTCGCTACGGCAATCGTTGATATCCTCCTTCCTGGTAATCATGGTGCGGATGCGCTCGCATCACTTCTCGCAGGTGAGGAGAACTTCAGCGCCAAGCTGCCTTTCACCTATCCGAAGTATGTGAACAAGTTTGCTGTATATGACTATAAACCGTCTGAAAATCAGGCTACTATGGCAGGAGCATATAATTACAATGCAGTCATGGATGTTCAGTGGCCGTTCGGATTCGGATTGAGCTATACATCTTTCCAGTACTCGAACATGACGGTGTCGCAGTCTGAATTCACTTCTTCTGATGTGCTCAAGGTGACAGTGGATGTGACCAATGCAGGTGACAGGCCAGGCAAGGAAAGCGTGCTGCTCTTCTCAAGCGACATCTATGCAAGCTCTACTCCGGATGTACGTCGTCTGCGTGCCTTCGACAAGGTGGAACTTGCTCCGGGTGAGACAAAGACTGTCGAGCTTGAGGTTACTGCAAAGGATCTTGCATTTGTCAACTATTATGGAAAATGGACTCTTGAAGCAGGCGAGTTCGCACTCTCTGTGGGAGACCAGAATCTGGTGGTAAGATGTACCGAGACCGTAGTATGGGATGAGCCGAACATAGACTGATCCTGTCTTTAATATATATGGCCTGCCGTTGGGGATCCCTTGCCGGCAGGCTTTTTCATTTATTGCTCATCCTTCTGAAGCAGTCTCCTGATGTAGATGGAGAGGTTTGTGTCGTGTTCGGTGAGACCGAGCTTGCGTCTTATGTCGCTGCCGATGTGATAATGCCGCTTCAGATTTGTGAATGACATGACCATCTTCCCATTCATGCCTATGGCATAGAGGCAGCAGTGCTCGATCTCTCTTTCTGTAAGCCCCGCACTCTCCAGGCGGCTGATGAATTCAGGATGAGACTGGCTGAATATCAGTCTTGTCTGACTGATGAACTTCTCCCTGTCTGCTATTATCCTTTTCAATGCACCTGTTGCCCGTTTCTCGAATATATTGTCCTGCAGTGCCTCGCTCATTACAAATCCGTCGATTATCGCAAGGCGTTCTGCAATTATCTGTCTGACCTCCTCGTCAGCCATATGGAGCCTGCTCAATTCTTCACGTTCCGTGATCAGTCCGTCAAGCTGTATCTTCAGGATCTCCTTTTCCTGCTCGCGAAATTCGAGCTGTCTCCTGATGGCCAGTATGATGAATACGGCAAGAGCCAGCGTTATTGCCGCAGCAGCTATGCTCAACCAAAGTATGATGTTTCTCATCCTTACCTTTTCATAGATGTCAGTGTGACGGACTCTTTCTTCTACAAATCTTGTGTCCTGATCTATTATGCCGTCTCCAATCAGTCCGCTTTGGCCAATATATATTTTATATGATTCCACTGCTTCCTTGTACTTCCCGGACATTTCATTGGCCTGTGCGAGACGGTAATGGTAGGCCGCGCCTGTGTCTGTGCATCTCTGCAGTGCCTGCATGGCCTTTTCAGGCATTCTGTTACTCAAATATATCCGGGAGACTGTCAGCCAGTCCACTTTATCGGGCGACTCCGCTTCCTCCATATATCTTTCCAGCAGGACCAATGTGCATTCCGGCCTTGTGATATCATATATGTTCAGCAACGCAGGATAATTGAGTTGCTTTGATTTCATCTGCAGAACCATCATGCCGTCTGCTATTCTTTCGGCGTCCTCTGATTTCCCTGCCATCAGCAGGCAGGTGGCTTCCCGCAGCTTGTTGGAGACATATTTGTCATCATGACCGGTCTCTCTGAATATTTCTGCCGCCATGCGGAAGTTCTCTGCGGCAGCCATATGGTAGCATGATGAATGATAAAGCCTTCCCTTGCATGAGATAATGAGTGCATGGAGATAAGTCCTCCTTTCAACTGACTTTTCTGCCATCGTCATCCAGTGCATGGCCTTTTCTGAATCATGTGCGTTTTCGCAGATTCTTCCGGTGTAGTAATATGTCATGCTTCTCTCCCGGTCAGAACCTTTCCTTATATAATATGCGATGGCGGGGTGTATGATGCTGTCGCTGCAGATGTCTATGCGGTTCTTGTCGAGTGCGGCTGAATAAAGCAATGCGTATCTTGCTCTCTCCCTTCTGGTGGCAAGTTCTTCTGTCCTTATCTGATCCGCTGCCTCCAGGGCATGTGATGGGTCGGTTTCTAAAAGGGTGTCAATCTCGTCAAGTGCAGCTTCGGTCTTCTGGCGCTCCATCGTGCAGGATGAGCAGGACAGCACGATGAAGATGACTGAAGCCAATCTGTGAATCAGCCTCATTGGGATTACTTTTTGTAATACAGTTTCAAAAACATGGCGCAAGGTGTTCCCGGTCTGCTCATCAGGTGGTCGAATACTTAAGTGGTACCGGGAATCACCTGCGCCTTTCGGCATGTTTACTCAATGGTAAAGCTGCCTTCTCCATAATATTTTTCCGAATCTAATATCAATGTGTACGATCCGGGCTGCTGCGGGAGATCCAATGTCACATTTTCTGTCAGATCGGAATCCAGCTCTGCATAATCCACAATCCTTCCCCATGCATCAACAAGGAACAATTCTGTGGCCTTTCCAGTGCCGCAGCAGAATACTTCTATGATGCCGGTTTCTGGGCAGCACAGGAATTCGCATATGGCCATCGACCTGTCCTTGTCGAAAAGGTCGTCCGGCTGAAGGACAATCCTTTCGGGACTTGGGGTCACTGGAGGGGGAATGTCGATACTTCCTTTAGCTGTCATTGAAATGCCGAGCAGCATGGTTGCAAAGATAAATAAACGTTTCATAAACATGTTGTTTTAAGTTACTGAATATGTTTATAATGTCTTTTAAGAATAAATGCCTATATTTGCATCTGCAAGATTTGAAAAGAATCCAACAAAATACAGTTCCTGTCCTCACCACCAGAAATTCGACACTTACATGATGAGCAGGAAGGTCGGGAAAGCGCGTGCCAGGCACGGGCTTGTTTCCGGTTGCTCATAAGTGGTCGAATACTTTGGTGGTACGGAGCTTGTCCGTGCCTTTTTTATCTGAATATCCTTCCGGTCTTGCTTACTACCTTTGGAGTGCATTCTCTCCAGAACGGCCACTCATGATAACCTTTTCTGGTTATATATTCGTATGCCATCGCATTGTTCTCAAGCTGTCGTATGAAGCTTGCAGTTGTTATGATCAGCAGATCCTCCGTACCTGTTTCAATGGTCATACACGGAATATCTTCCGGTACGGCCTTACGGGCAAGGACCGAAAGGTCCGGAACAAGGTCTCCGACATAGGTGGCAGGGCTGCAGGCGTAGACATGGCAGAACATTTCAGGTCTGATCAGGCCATAGTACAGGGCACCATAGCCTCCCATGGATATTCCTGCAATGGCTCTTGAGGAGCGCACGGCATCGATGCTGTACTCCTTTTCAATATGCGGGATGAACTCCTCGAAAAAGAATGTCTTGTAGGCCATGCCGTTTTCCACGCCGTCACAATAGAATGTGTTCATTGCATACGGCGATACTATTATCATATCGGTTCCGGTCTTGTCCGCCCACCATGATGCGCAAGAATTTATCTTTCCTGACATGAACCAGTCGTTGTAATCGCCCTCGAGGCCATGCAGTACATAAAGAACCGGATATTTTCTTCCCGGATCATATCCTTCAGGAAGACATACTGTATACGGAATATCCATGCACAGGACAGAACTGCTTAAGGTGAGACCCTTAAGCTCCGTTCCTTTTGCATCGTATTTAAAGTCTTCCGGTTCCTTCCATTCAAAGGGAATGCTGCCGTTATACCATGCTGTGGTCCTTCTGCCTTCGTCATCGGTAAGCCTTGCCCTTATTGAATATTCATCATTCCTGCGGGCAATCTTCATGTCTCCTCCGCTGTATACGGTCCTCCCTCCATCTTCAGTTCTGCTGACAGCTGCAGTGTACGGCTCTCCGGCAGCTTCACTTATGCCGTAGTAGCCGCTTTCGAGGTAATTTGTCGATGACAATGTGCTGAAATGGAGACGGTTGCCATCTTCGTCGGAAAACACGATTTCAATCACTCCTTCCTCGTTCTCATTTTCAGAGACGGCGATAATCTCCACATTCGTGTAGATGTGGTTCATTACAATATCGTCAGGCTCATGCCTCTGCCCCTCGGTAATGCATCCTGTAATCAATAGGGTTGCCAGAATAAATGTATATATCCTGTTCATGTGTAAGCAGCAAAGTTGTCATTCAGCCTGCAATATAGGAAAATTTCCATGAAGTCGGCAACTTCCGGGAATTAATGTTAAATTTGCATGATTTAATAATTCGAAGTCATGAAAGTAAAGATAGTCAACAAGTCGGCTTATCCGACTCCTTCCTATGCTACCGAAAAGTCAGCCGGTATGGATCTTAAGGCCGATATCAAAGAACCTGTCACATTGGGACCCCTTGAAAGGGCTCTGATTCCTACGGGCTTATATATAGCATTGCCAGACGGTACAGAGGCGCAGGTGAGGCCAAGAAGCGGTCTTGCAGCCAAACATGGAATTTCTGTGCTTAATGCCCCCGGCACTATAGATGCTGACTACAGGGGTGAAGTAAAGGTGATTCTCGTGAATCTTTCCAATGAACCGTTTGTGGTCAACCCTGGCGAGAGGATCGCGCAGATGGTTGTGGCGCAGTATGCAAAGGTGGAATGGGAAGAGGTGGAAATCCTCGACGAGACCCTCAGGGGAGAGGGAGGCTTCGGATCGACAGGAAGATAAGATTTCATGATACTGTTCAGACATGGAAATAATAGGAATATATAATAAGTTCATGCAGTGCGGTGTGGTCGCGACAGACAGCCGTGCCTTGAAAGGAGGGGAGATGTTCTTTGCCCTCAAGGGTGAAAATTTTGATGGAAACGAGTATGCGATGAAGGCGCTTGAGGCCGGTGCGGCATATGCTGTAGTAAACAGGGATGCTGCCGTGGCTTCGTCTGACGACCCCCGTCTGATAAAGGTGGATGACAGCCTGAAGACTCTGCAGGAACTTGCACGTTGGCATCGCTCGATGATGATTGTGGATGGCAAACCGTTGACTGTCATTGCATTGACCGGAACTAATGGAAAGACTACGACAAAGGAGCTGATCCGTGAAGTGCTTTCGGTGAAGTATAATGTGACTGCAACGGAGGGCAATCTCAATAACAGCATCGGTGTGCCTCTTACTCTTCTCAAGATCAGCAAGCAGACCCAGATAGCTGTGGTGGAGATGGGGGCAAGTCATCCTGGTGACATAAAGGAACTGGTGGATATCGCCCTTCCGAATTATGGCCTCATTACGAATGTGGGAAAGGCTCATCTTCTCGGTTTCGGTAGTTTCGAGGGAGTGATGCAGACAAAGGGAGAGCTTTATGACTATCTCCGCAGGACTTCTGACAAGGTCTTCATCAATGCCGACAATCCGCATCTGTGCAGGATGGCTTCGGAAAGAAATCTTCAGAGCGATCCGGAAAGACCATATTCGCTTCTTATTCCATACGGTCTCGAATATCAGGGTGCAGAGGTTCTGCCCTCATCTGCAGAACATCCGTTTCTGCGTATATCTGTCCCTTGTCAGGAAACAGGAACTTCAAGAATCATAGAGACAAGGCTTGTCGGCAGCTATAATGCTGACAATGTAATGGCTGCCATAGCTGTGGGTGGAAATTTCGGAGTGCCGTTTGAGGAGGCCGTGAAGGCTGTTGAGGCATATGTGCCTTCCAACAACAGGTCACAGATGAACAGGACTGAAAGGAATGTCCTCATTGTGGATGCATATAATGCAAATCCGACCAGTATGGCTGCGGCTCTGGAGAATTTCTCCAATGTCTCGGCTGACTGCAAGGTGGCCCTTCTTGGAGATATGCTTGAGCTTGGAGAGGAATCTCTGGCGGAGCATGTGGCTGTCATAAGGTCTGCATGCTCGAGAGGCCTGAATCGCGTGTGTTTCGTAGGTAAAGAATTCAAGGCCGCTTCTTCCGAGGTCGAAGGGGACATCCTGTCGGATGCACGCTTCTTCGAGACATCGGCAGAGCTGGCTGCTTATCTGGCAGAAGAGCAGCTTTCAGGTGCAACCGTACTTATCAAGGGATCGAGAGGTACACGCATGGAGAATGTCATCCCTATGCTGTAGCTTTTCCAGCCTTTATGTATCTGCTGATTATCAGGTGGGCTATGCGGGCGAAGGCATATCCGGCGACGGATCCGATGATGATGCCGACGATGACATCACCTAAATAGTGCTTTCCGACGAAGATACGGCTCACCGCAACCATGAATGCCCAGAAGAACATCCAGCCTCCATATATCTTCAGCCATTTCGGGCATGGCTTCAGGCAGAGCTTCATTCCTGTAAATGTGCTGAAGGCAAGTCCGAATGCATTGGCGGCATGTGCCGAGAAGAAGCTGTAGCCTCCGCCCTGTTCCAGGATGTTCAGTCCGTGGCTGACCATGAAATCGTCGTGCAGCGGGCGGATACGGCAAACGGCATGCTTGACCAGATTGGAGAACTGGTCGCAGAATCCGAATGTAAGCAGGGCTGCTGCCAGGACAATGAGACCGCGTTTCCATCCGAGCTTCCAGATGAGGAGGCCTATGATTGCCGCATACATCGGTGCCCAGACTATCTTTTCCGAAAAGAAAGCCCAGACAGGATCTGTTATAAATGAGTTCCAGCTGTTGATCTCGAGGGTCAACAGCTGGTCTGCCTTATGTACTTCTGTCCAGAACATGACGGATTATTCAAGTGTGATTTCATTGTCGTCTCCAGGGAAGAGGACCACCGGAGCATCTTCCGCCTCAACTTCCTTATGAAGAGCATTCCAGAGCATGTCCTTGAGTTCCTTGATACCTTCCTGCGTGAATGAGGAAATGAAAACATGAGGGAGATCTGTAGGGAGCTGCTCCGCTATTTCGCTCTTCAGCTGCTCGTCGAGCATGTCCGACTTTGTTATCGCAAGCACACGGTCCTTTACGAGAAGTTCCGGATTGTATTCGCGAAGCTCGTTAAGAAGCACTTCGTATCCTTCTGCGATATCGTCCTGATCTGCCGCAACCATGAAAAGCAGGATGGAGTTACGCTCGATATGTCGGAGGAAACGCATTCCGATACCCTTGCCCTCGTGTGCTCCTTCGATGATACCCGGGATATCTGCCATTACGAAAGACTTGTCGTCGTAGTAGCTGACGATTCCGAGATTCGGCTCCAGGGTCGTGAACGGATAGTCTGCAATCTTTGGCTTTGCAGCAGAGACAGTGGAAAGAAGGGTAGACTTGCCTGCATTAGGGAAACCTACAAGACCGACATCAGCAAGGAGCTTGAGCTCGAGGATGAACCATCCTTCTTCGCAAGGCTCACCTGGCTGCGAATATCTTGGAGTCTGGTTTGTAGCTGTCTTGAAGTTGTTGTTTCCAAGTCCTCCGCGACCTCCCTTTACAAGGATCCTTTCCTCATAAGGCTCGACCATCTCGAAGAGGATCTCTCCGGTCTCCGCATTCTTGGCTACGGTTCCCAGTGGGACATCAAGGATGATGTCCTCGCCGTTCTTTCCGTGCTGAAGCTGGCCGCTGCCTGATGCACCGTGCTCTGCCATGATGTGCTTGCGGTACTTGAGGTGGATGAGTGTCCAGAACTGCGGGTTGGCCCTCAATATGATGTGACCGCCTCTTCCGCCGTCACCACCGTCCGGACCTCCCTTGGGCACATACTTTTCTCTTCTCATATGAGTCGATCCAGGGCCTCCATTGCCTGAACGGCAATATATCTTTACATAGTCTATGAAATTCGAATCCGCCATATATATGATCGTTTATATAATTTACTGTAAATACTGTTCCAAACACTTTCAACCTGCAAAGATAGGTAAAATACATCCTATTTGAAACAGTTGGCGTCTAATATGTTGGAAGAGAGCCTGTTAAAAAATGCCTGCCGCAAAGACGCGGCAGGCATTTTGTTTAAATATCTGACAGATAGTGTTTTATGCTTTATCAGAATTTGTCCATTACGGTGAAGATGCGTTCCTGGACCTCTTCAATTGTTCCTACGCCGTCGATCTCGTTGTATGTTCCGGCATTGTTGTAGTATTCGATCAGAGGCTCTGTCTGGTTGTGATATGTGGCGATGCGGTTGTTGATGATATCTTCGCTTGCATCATCCGCACGGCCTTCCTTGAGGGCGCGTCCTTTGATTCTTTCCATGATCATCTCATCAGGAATCATGATCGAAACGGTAGCTGTCACTTTTTCTGAAGTCTTGGCGAGAATCTGGTCCAGTGCCTCTGCCTGCGGAAGGGTGCGTGGGAATCCGTCAAGAAGGAAGCCTTCTACTCCGCTGACAGTCTTGAACTCGTTCTCGATCATGCCTTCGACCACTTCATCCGGTACGAGACATCCCTGCTCAATGAGAGCCTTCGCCTGAAGACCGAGTTCAGTTCCTGCAGCAATCTCCTTACGGAGAAGAGCGCCAGTCGAAATGTGATGAAGGTTGTATTTTTCAACCATTGCTGTTGCCTGGGTACCTTTGCCAGCACCCGGAGGACCGAAGAGAATGTAGTATTTCATTGTTTGATCTTATTATTCGTCAAGGGTATAGATGTCTTTGAGGTTGCGGCCGAGTTCATCGTAGTCAAGTCCGAATCCGACGATGAAATCGTTCGGAATCTCCATAGCCACATAATCAAGCGGAATGTCTTTCTTATAAGCATCCGGTTTCAGCAGCATTGTGCATATGCGGGACTCTGACGCTCCCTTTTCGTTGAGGATACGTTTAAGCTCGACGATAGTGTTGCCGGAATCCACGATGTCCTCGACTACGATCACTCTTCTGCCCTGAATGTCTGCTGTCAGTCCTAAAGCCTGCTTCACCTTTCCTGTCGTGCTGGTTCCTTCGTACGAAGTCAGCTTGGTGGAAACGATGTGGCAGTTGAATTCAAGCCTCTTCATAAGCTCGCTCATGAACATGATCGAACCGTTGAGGACACATAGGAGTACGGGGATATCTTCGCAGCCTTTGAAATCAGCATTGATCTTTTCAGCGACTCCATCTATTGCATCCATGATCTTGTCATGGGTGATGAATGTCCTGAAGGTCTTGTCTTTTAGAATGACTTTCTGCATAAAGATGTTTTTTAAACCATACAAAATTAGTATAAAACCTTTAAAAAAAAGAAAAATCTGAAGTTGTTTTTTGATAAAACAACCATTTCATTAATGTTGATGTATATTTTTGACGAAATCTTAACGGGGAGGTCATGAGGAGGTTGGTCTTTTGTCTGCTTGCCATGGTATTGCCGGTAACGAGGCATTATGCGCAGCAGCTGTCAGAGTCGGAATATATGGCTCGCCTTGCAGGTGTGTCGTCAGTGGAAGAAATGTCAGAGGATGAGGCGGATAGACTTGCAGATTATCTTGAGCATCCCCTCCGTTTGAACATGGTCTCCTTACGTAAGCTTCAGGAGAGTGGCCTGCTGACCATCTATCAGGCTGTGTCGCTGACGGACTACAGGTCACGGCATGGAGATGTGCTTTCATATTCGGAGCTGGCTGCGGTGGACGGATTCGGGGAGGGATTCGTCAGCAGGATCAGGCCTTTTGTTTCATTGGAAAGCATAAGGACTGCCGGTAATAAGGCAGATGTGCGCCGGGTCAGTCATGAGGCTGCGGTACGGACCGGTTGTAAGACCGGTGGTGACATGCCGGAATACGGTGTCCGGTACAGGATGGAGGCTTCTGAACAGCTCTCTTGCGGAATCGCCGTCACGAGAGGCTCATCGGCAGAATCCATGCGTCCTGATGCTCTGTCCGGATATGTAGCATGGCATTTCAGGAAGGTACAGGGAAAGATTGTGGCTGGAGACTTCAATGCCCGTTTCGGACAGGGACTTGCTTTGTGGAACGGCATGGGAATGAGCTCTGTGTCTTCCCCTTCCTCATTTATTAAAAAAGCTTCCGGGCTTTCTCTCACTTCTTCATTCACAGGTAATTATGCTTTGAGAGGCCTTGGGACGGACTTATATATGGGGCCTCTCCGACTGACCTCTCTTGTGGCCTTGGGCAAGGAAAAGCGTGAACATTTCTTCCTTCCGGCACTGAATATTTCATGGTATGGTCCCGATGGCAGTGTCGGCTTGACCCATTACGCGGAATTCCGGAAGATTGACGGGAAATACAGGATTCCCGACATGAAGACATCGCTTGACATGGCCTTCTGTATTTCAGGCATTGATCTTTTCTCGGAAATTGCATTAGATTGGGTCACACAGTCAGCTGCACTGCTTGCCGGTGCAGTGTTCAGGGCGGGGGAGGAGGTGCGTTTGGGAACAATGTTGAGATATTATCCTGCAGCTTATTCGCCGGCAAGAAGTGCCGCAGCCAGAAGCACGACCAGATGTTCCAATGAGTATGCCTTTTCTTTCAGTACCGATTATTCCTGTGGCAGATGGATGGGGGTGAGCGGTATGCAGGGATTCGGCTCGTCTGTAAGGAGATGTACTGGTGTCCTTGCTCTTGATGCTGCATATTTCCCGATACCCAAGTCTGCAGAGTCGTCCCGCAGTATACAGCTCAAGGTGCAGGCCGAATGGAAGATCATGCTTTCCGGTTCCTTCAGGGCGGATCTTCGTCTTGTGGAGCGGTTCCGCACATGGGGAGATATGTTCAGGACGGATATCAGGGCTGACCTTCGCTGGTTTTCCGGAAAATGGAATGCCGTTCTCCGTCTCAATGCGCTCAAATGTTCCGGATGGGGATTGCTGGGCTATGCCGAAGGAGGCTATGTTTCAGGCAGTCTTTCACTCTATGGAAGGATGGGCGCATTCAGAATTGATGATTGGGATGACAGAATATATGTGTATGAGAGGAATGCTCCAGGTACTTTCAGTGTGCCCGCTTATTATGGCAGGGGAGTCTGGGCCGCATTTACTGCCGGATGGAAATACGCAAGATGGGGAAAGTTATATGCGAGAGCTGCGGTTGTCACATATCCTTTCATGATACAGAAAAAGCCCGGCAAGGCCGAGCTTAAACTGCAATGTATGTTTGATTTCTGATTATATTTTAGGGATCTTGATGACCATTCCAGGCTTGATCTTGCTGCTGCTCAATCCGTTGAAGTCCATGATGTCCTGTGCGCTGACTCCCGGATAGTTCTTTGCTATGCTATAGAATGAGTCTCCGCTCTGGATGGTGTAGGTGGTGTATTCGCCAGAAACAGTCTTCGGCTGCGACTGTGCCTTTCCGTTGATCTTCAGTTTCTGACCAGCCTTGATGTTGTTGCTTGTCAGATTGTTCCACTCCTTCAGCTGCGCTACGGATACACCGTTTCTTGTCGCTATGCTTGAGAGGGTATCTCCGCTCTTGACGGTATAGGTCGATGATGTCGTTGCGCTGCTCTTGCCTGTATCAGATGATGATTCAGAGCTGCCGGAAGATGTGCCGCCTGAAGTCGAACTGCTTGAAGATGATACACCTCCTCTATAAATGACAAGTCTCTGTCCTACACGAATGTCGTTGCTGCGCAGGTTGTTCCATCTCTTGATCTGTGCAACTGTACATCTGTGTCTGCTCGCGATCCTGCCGAGGTAGTCTCCGCTCTTGACGCGGTACACGATGCGCTCTCCGTCTCCTCCGTCCTTTATCTTCTTGATGGTGACAGGGTTGAAATATTCGTCATATTTATGTCTGTAGACGCTGTCCTCCACATCGATGAATGCGTTTGTGTAGGTGAATGGCATCCGGAGGATATATTCCCTGCTGTCTCCAGGTATGATCTCATGCCTGTACTGCGGATTGAGATTCTTGAGTTCGTCGATCGGAGCTCCGGTAAGGTCTGCGACCTGCTTCAGGTGCAGCTGCCTGTTGATTTTGAATGTGTCCACACGGACTGGCATCGAGACTGCCTCCGGCTTGATGCCGTGCTCCTTGTAATATGTCATCGTATAAAGAGCTCCTACGAATGCAGGGACATATCCTCTGGTCTCTCTCGGAAGATATGGCCAGATGTCCCAGAACGCTCTCTTTCCGCCACTTCTTCTGATGGCTTTGTTGACGTTTCCTGCTCCGCAGTTGTATGATGCGATGGCAAGGTTCCAGTCTCCGAATATCTTGTATGCGTCCTTGAGGTATCTTGCCGCAGCGTCGGCTGATTTCACAGGGTCGAGGCGTTCGTCAACAAATGAGTCTATATTAAGGCCATACATCTTTGCGGTTGAATACATGAACTGCCACATGCCCTTGGCTCCTGCGCGTGATACGGCAAGCGGGTTCATTGCAGACTCGATGACAGCCATGGCCTTCAGCTCTTCCGGAATCTCATATCTGTTGAATGTCTCCTCGAATATAGGCATATAATACTGGCAGAGACCCATGATGTGGGCCATCTTTGTCGGCATCTTTTCCGAGTAGAGGATGATATAGTTCTTGACTATGTCGTTGTAAGGAAGAGCGATGAACGAATTCATCTTCTTGATCCTTTCGATATAGACTTCGTCAGGAACGTTTGACTGAAACTTGACCGAATCCATGTCGAATGTTTCCATTTCCTCGTCAGAAGCCATCATGTGGGCATACCAGATGTTGAGGAGACTGTCTGAAACTTCGGCAGTATAGTCTTCCGGAGCGATTTCCTCGGCTGTCACTTCTTCGTTTTCCGGATATGTTTCCTCGTCGGACATTCCGGCGTATTCAAATTCTGCACGGTATTTCTCCAGCTCGATCTTCATGGAGTCAAGCTGCTCCCGTAGCTTCTGGTTCTCTTCCTTTAGCTTTACTTTGCTTTTTTCTTCCTTGCGCGGGCGGTCAGATGCTTCTGCCGCTGGTGCTGCCGCAAGAAAAACAGCCGCCAGTGCGACTGCAATGGTGTATATCTTCTTTTTCATCATCATGTTGTTTCTTTGTGGAATCAGAATGTGAAGCCGATCCTCATGCCGATTGCATTGCTTCCGTTGCCATAGGCCGGCGGAGTGTTTATCGCGTATGCATTGTACGGTCCGATGACTGTAGGGCTTACATCCATGCTGATATCGTCGGATACCTCGAAGTCGTGCATATATGCAAAGACATTGGCATCGATGACCTGAAGCAGGTATATTGCCGCCGTGGCGACTATCGAGTAGTCTCTGTAACGTCTGTATACATCCCTGTACCATTTTGCGGTTTCTGCGGAGATGCTCTCCGAATATCCGCTGTCTGGTGTTGTGGCCTCGTTATGTATTCTCTTGAATCTCTTGTAGTTGAGGTTGTTCTTGTACAGGAAGTCAATGGAAACCATAAGGCCGCCCACATAAATCGGCACTTTGAAAAGCTCTCCATTGTATATCTGTCCCAGACCGGGGAGGAGTGCGGAATAGATGGTGGCTCTGCCCGGGTGAGGATGTGTGTCGGATTCATAGCATACGACTCCGTCAAGAAGGCTTCCCCAATACAACAGTCCGGCTCCGGCCAGCAGCCATGTACCTGTCCTTTTCGCCTGCATGTCAGGCTCTATGGGTGCCTCGAACGGGTATTTGACATTGTATTGCTTTTCAAATGCTGTCTTGTGGCCGATGTATTCCTGATATACCCTGTTGGTCTGGTTATATCTGTGAAGATAATATCCTCCCGTGCCGGCCAGGGCTCCGATTCCTCCATATATGACAGGGAGTTTCCAGTAGTCCTTGTTGTATATCTGCGCAGTTCCGGGCAGTATTGCCGAACCTGCGAACATTATTCCGATCTTAAGGTCGTTCTTATGAGCCAGACCCCCGAAATATTCCTTGATGGAGAAGGTGTTGGCCGTATCTGCCATCGCTGTGGAATCTCTCTGGTCATTATATGTCTGTTTGAACGCCTCTTCCTTGAATTGGGCCTCGCTTCTGACAGCGAACCATGTAAGGCAGAAGATCAAAGCTGTTATGTATCTGATCAGTTGTCTATGCATCTTTTACCGGCAGACTATAAATTAGAATCTTCGAGTGCCTTGAGGAATCTCTTCACCTCTTCGTCAGACCCGAAATGAATGGTCATTGTGCCCTTTCCGTTTCCGGAACGCTTAAGGCTGATGTTGTTTTCGAAGTACTTGCCCACGATCTCCAAAATTCTGAAGTGTTCTTCCGGGAGATCCTGTGTTTCAGGTTGTTCTGTCTTTTTCTGCTCGGTGAGTTTCTTGATCTTGTCCTCGAGCTGACGTACGGACAGGTCGTCCTTGATCACAAGGTCGCAGAGATATTCCTGAACCTTCAGGTCGTCGACTCCAAGGAGTACCTTTGCGTGTCCTACACTCAAAAGGCCTACCTTCAGGTCATGCTGGATCTTTGCCGGAAGCTTCAGCAGGCGGAGTGAATTGGTGACAGATGCACGCTTCTTGCCCACCCTTATCGCCATCTGCTCCTGTGTAAGGCTGCATTCCTCGATGAGTCTCTGGTAGCTCATTGCCACCTCGATCGGGTCGAGATTCTCTCTCTGGATGTTCTCCACGATTGCCATTTCCAGCATGCCCTGGTCGTTGGCCTCGCGGATGTATGCCGGAATCATGTCCATGCCTGCAAGCCTGCATGCTCTGAAACGGCGCTCACCGCTTATGATCTGGTAGCGGCCTTCCGCCTTTCTGCGTACAGTGATCGGCTGTATGAGTCCCAATGTCCGTATTGATTCCGTAAGCTCTTCCAATGCCTCCTGATCGAAGTTCATTCGCGGCTGATACGGATTCGGCTCTATCATATCTACCGGGATACGGAGCACATCGGCTGTCGCATCCTGGCTTGTCCTCTGGCTTACGACTTCCTTGTTGACATAGCCTACCGGCTGACGGAGCGGTGTGAAATCGCTGTCTCCGCCAAGCAATGCGCCGATGCCCTTGCCTAATCCTCTTTGCTGTTTTGCCATTTTATTCTCTGTTAATTGTTGTTTACGGTGTAGCCGTTCTTTTCCAGAACCTCCTTGGCGAGGTTGAGGTAGTTTGTCGTACCGTTGCAGATAACATCATAGAGGATGATCGGCTTTCCGTGCGAAGGAGCTTCGCTCAAGCGTATGTTCCTCTGGATTATTGTGTTGAATACCATGTCCTTGAAGTGCTCACGCAGCTCTGTGAGGACCTGGTTGTGTACTTTTGTCCTTCCGTCGAACATGGTCACCACGAATCCCTCTATCGTGAGCGACGGGTTCACTCCGCTCTGGACGAGCCTGATGGTCTGGAGCAGCTTGCCGAGTCCTTCCAATGCGAAGAATTCAGGCTGTACAGGAATCATTACGGAATCCGCTGCAGTCAGAGAGTTGACGGTGATGAGACCGAGGGATGGGGAACAGTCGATGATGATGAAGTCATAATCATTCCTGATAGGTTCGAGTGCCCTTTCCAAAGCTGATTCCCTGTGCTCGTCTTCAAGCATTTCGATCTCCGCTCCCACAAGATTGATATGGGACGGAATCATGTGCAGTCCGGCGATTTCGGTCTGGATCAGGGTGTCCCTTATGTCGATCTGACCGATCATCACTTCGTATAGCGTCCTTTTCTGGTCGTTGTCCGGAGAAAAGTTCAGTCCGGATGTCGTATTTGCCTGGGGGTCAGCGTCTATGATAAGCACTTTCTTTTCCAGTACGGCTAATGATGCGGCCAGGTTGATGGCTGTGGTAGTCTTGCCGACTCCACCCTTCTGATTGGCTATTGCTATAACTTTTCCCATGTTCGTTTCTTTAAGGACATAATCTTTGCAAAATTACAAAAATTATTTCACTCGTTGACTTTATTTGTTACATTTGTTGATAAATTCTTCCTGCGGGAAAAGTAATGCTTTCTTAAATTCTTGAAAGTCATGGAGGTATCAGAAAAATCAGACATATGGTATGCTGTCGTCAACATTTTTGCCGCGTCAACGAAGGCCGGTGCGATGTGGGGACGGGCAGAGTCGGTGCTGAAGGAATCCGGCGTGAGGCATGTGGCCGGAAGGACCGGTGAAGGCAGCAATGCAATGAAGCTGACCTGCGCTGCGTGTGAGGACGGATACCGGAAGTTCATTGCCGTCGGAGGTGACGGCACAGTCCATGATGTGCTCGAAGGCATAATGTCTTTTCTGGAGGCTTGCGGCAGGGACGGAAGAGATGTGTCTTTGTCTGATTTTACCTTGTCTGTCATTCCACTGGGGTCTGGCAATGACTGGATAAAGACCGCAGGTATACCTCATGATATAGAAAAGGCTGCATCACTTCTTACGGAAGGAAAGGTGGCACGTCAGGATGTCGTCAGGGTCAGTGTCCTTGATCATGCTGCCCTTCCTGAAGAGAAGGTTGTCCATGTGTCGTATATGGCCAATGTCGGCGGTGTGGGGCTTGATGCGAGAGTCTGCGAGCGTGTCAACAGGGAAAAGCGTCGTGGCAAGCGGGGCAAGATCCTGTATGTCACAGCTTTATTGTATAACATAATTCATCGTGTTCCTTCTTATGCCCGTATCCTTTGCGACGGCAGGCAGGTCTTTGACGGGCCGTTCCTTTCCATAGCTTTCGGTATAGGAAGGTATTCCGGCGGAGGTATGCGTCAGACTCCTGATGCCATGATGGACGACGGATTTCTTGACATGACCGTGATCCCCGATCTCCCGATAATGAAGATCGCAAGGGAGGCATATAAACTCTTCAATGGAAAACTTCTTACGGTAAAGGAGCTGGTCTGGTCGAGGGCCCGAAGCATAGTGGTCGTCCCTTATGACGGGCAGCTTCCTTGTCAGTGTGTGAAAGGGGAGCCTCTTGAAGTGGACGGTGAAGTAGTAGGCCGTGCTCCTGTAAGACTTGAAGTGCTTGAGGATCAGCTGAATATTCTCGTTCCACGCTAATTACTTCACATAGGCATGCGCTGGTTATGACGGGTCTACATTTATAGTGATGTGTCCGTCATATTTCTGTGATTTCTCAAATTTATGAACTGCAGCCATTATGGCTGATTTGCTCGAAGCGAGATTCCTGTCCTTCTTCAGACTTAACCTTATGGAACGTATGTGCATGTCTGCGACCTTGTCGACGACCGGCGCATATGGCCCGGTAACCATGCTCTGCAGGACCGGACATCCGGACGGTTCCAGTAGTGCCCTTAAATCTGCCGCCAATCTTGCGGACATCCTGTCAGCCCTGTCCTCAAAGCGGTCCTTGACGGTGATTTCAATTATCCTGGAAAAAGGAGGGAAGTTGAAATCTTTCCTTTCCAGCATCAGTTCCCTGCTGTTTCCGCTGCCGTCTTTTTCCATGAGCCTCCTGTAAACCGGGTGCTCCGGCTGCGAGGTCTGTATGACGAACATACCTTTGCTGCCCCTGCGGCCGCACCTTCCTCTGAACTGCTCCAAAGTCTGGAGTGCCTTCTCGTCAGCTCTGAAATCCTGCATGCCCAGAAGAGCATCAGCTGCAATGACAGCTACAAGGTTGAGTCCCTTGAAGTCAAATCCTTTTGTGACTATCTGCGTGCCTATCAGGATGTCGGTCTTTCCCTCTGCAAAATCCTTGATGGTCCGGGTCTCGTAACTCTTGTTCTGGGCGGTGTCGCCGTCAAGCCTGGCGATGGAGGCATGAGGGAATAGCTTCGCAGCCTCTTCCTCTATCTTCTGCGTGCCTGCTCCGAGGCTGTTCAGGTTTCCTCCGCATTTGCCGCATCTGCCTGTGAATGAACTGCTGAAGCCGCAGTAATGGCAGGTCATCCTTCCCCCTGCGGCATGCTTGTGCAGGCACAGGCTTACATTGCAATGCGGGCATCTGACGATTTCTCCGCATGTCTCGCATTGCATTACCGGAGCCCATGAACGGCGCGAACGCAGTATGATGACCTGTTCGCCGCTTTCGAGCGTCCTGTTGATATGCTCGATCAGCCTGCGGGAGAAATTGCCTGTCATTCCGTTCTTGCGTCTTTCAGCCTTCGTGTCTATTATCTCGATGTCAGCATCTTCGGATCCGTGATATTTCTCCGAAAGCGTCACGAGGACATGCTTGCCGGCCGAACAGTTGTAAAGTTCTTCAAGCGAAGGAGTTGCGGAACCCAGCAGGATTTTGCATCCATGTATCTGGTGCATCATGAGGGCAGTGTCGCGGCCGTTGTATCTTGGAGCAGGGGAGTCCTGCTTGTAGGAGTTGTCGTGTTCCTCGTCAACGATGATCAGTCCGAGGTCATGGTGGGGCAGAAAGATGGATGACCGGGTTCCCAATACGATGTAATTGTCTTTCCCTCCGGCCATTCTTCTTATCTGTTCCGCAGCATTTCTGCGGCTCGATGCAGACTCTCCCGAATGGAAAGTGATCAGCCTTTCGCCGAAATATGCATGCAGCCTGTCCTCCAGTTGCCTGCTCAAGGCTATTTCAGGAACCAGATAAAGGACATTCCTGCCTTCGGACAGGACTTCATGTGCGAGCATCATGTAAATCTCTGTCTTCCCTGATCCGGTCACACCGTCAAGAAGTACGGGCTTGTCGGAGGCAAATCCGCACTTGATCTGACCGAAAGCCTTTTTCTGTGCCTCTGTAAGTGTGATTCCGGTCCATTCCTGATGCTTCGGTCCGTCCAGGTCTGCATGAGGTTCCCTGTTTACTGCCTCCAATGCCGCCCTTGCCATCGAAATCTCATCTTCAAGAGCTCTTGTTTCCTCAAGGTAGCTCATTCGGGTCGATTCCTTTCGCGCTTTTTCGGCCGCTTCCTTCTTTCTGGCCAGCCTTGCCTCAAGTCTTTCGATCTTGGTCCTGATGCTTTCCGCCAGCTTTTCCTTGCGCAGACGGACCTTTGATATGGCATTGGCCCTTGCCTCTTCGAGATTCAGCTTTCCAGTCGGATACGCGGCCTTGCTGACTTCTCCGACTGTGCACAAATAATACTCGGCAACCTTCCTCCAGAGTTCTATCTCCTGGGGGAGCACCCTCTCCATGTCCCGTTCCACGGAAAATATATCCTTTATCTTGCGGGGATCTGTTTCCGCTGCCACGTCAGCAGAACTTACCACGCCAATGTATTCCTTGCCGGAAAATGGCACCCTCACTCTGTCCCCGGTCTTTATCCCTTCCTTCAGTATTTCTTCAGGTACGGAATAGCAGGGTTCCCACTCAAGTTTGAGCGGAAGAATGACCGATATGTATTTTGTCTGCTTCATGGCACCGCGAAGATACCAAAAACTATTAGAATTACTTCTAAACAAGGGGTAAAAACACTTTTTTGAAGGAATTTTGAAAAATTTTTGCAGAAAAGTTTGCGGAATAAAAAATAATGTCTACCTTTGCAATCCCAATCGAAAGATGGGGTACTTGAAATAAACGAATGGTGCCATAGCTCAGTTGGTAGAGCAAAGGACTGAAAATCCTTGTGTCCCTGGTTCGATTCCCGGTGGCACCACGACGAAACCGCAATAGAAGTGATTCTGTTGCGGTTTTTTTCGTGTTTTGGCACAACTTGGGTTGAGCTCACGCTGCTTGCTTGTGTATTTGGGGCTCAACGTAAAATTGGATATCTGCACTATTCATTTACCTCATATTTCAGACGCGTGCTGTTACATTTTAGATGTCGGGCAAAATTCTAGGAAAGGTGTAGATTGGCGGTCTGCGAAAACCCTGGAAAAGTGATTTTAGTTTACTAGTATTTGCATCTAATATTTTGATGTCTCGAGTATTACTCACTGAGGATTCCTTCTACTCAGTATTTCATTTTGACATAATGATCTTCTTTGAATAAATATCATTATCTTAGCAATATTAAATATTGTTATGATGGAACAGGAAATTCTATATGTTAGCACAGACAATTTGCTAAGTGATGTGAGGAAGATAATTGATAGTGCGCGAACTAAAGCGTATGCGGCTGTCAATGTTGCGTTAGTTGAGAGAAATTGGCTTTTAGGTAGGCGTATTGCAGAAGAAGAATTGCAGGGAGAGGAACGTGCAGCATATGGAGCGAGTGTTATCAAGAAACTGTCAAAAGAACTTACTGAAGAGTATGGAAAGGGTTTTGAGGAAACTAGCCTTTATTGGTTCGTACGCTTCTATAAAGGTTTTCCAGAGATTTTTGACACAGTGTGTAAAAAA
>JAFYLU010000019.1 GCA_017550025.1 Bacteroidales bacterium
ACCCGTCGCTGGTGGGATACTACGAAAAGTATTATTGCAGATAAGGAACCGCCGTATGCGGACCCGCATGTACGGTGGTGTGAGAGGTCGGAAAACAAAAGTAGGAGGAAAACCTACTTTGTTTTCCTCCTACTCGATTTGTGGAGATGGGCGGACTCGAACCGCCGTCCAAACACCGCACCAGGCGGCTTTCTACATGTTTAGTCTGGCTTTGGTTTTCGACCAGGGGCTGCCGTCAGACGGGCTACCCGGGGCTTATCCTTTAGGACTTGGCGAAGCTTAAAGGAATCACTTCGTGCATCCGGTTTGAATGATACCCCGGATTCCAGCCATAACCGGCTTAAAGGCTGGAGGGATACTCGTCGGCGACGCAGCCTTGGCGTCGCGGATTAAGGTAGTGTGCTTTGCAGACTACGCAGCGAGTGCATAAGAGTTGTTGCCAACTAATTGTTCGAAGGCCGAGATTAACGGGCAAACCTACAACGCCCGACATGCTTACCGTCCAATGTCTGATGCTGTCAAAACCAAAACATCCCCATTGAATTGAATGCAAAGATAGTGAAAAAATGAATTTTCCCGCAAAAAATGCAAATTAAATTTGCGGTTTCGAAAAATGTGCGTATATTTGCAATCCCAATTCGGGAGCATAGCTCAGTTGGTTTAGAGCATCTGCCTTACAAGCAGAGGGTCGGGGGTTCGACTCCCTCTGCTCCCACTAAAGAGAGATTCACTACGGTGGATCTCTTTTTGTTTCATATCCTCAATTCACGTTCATCTCTGTGGCAGGTGAAGGGCTCAACGTAAAATTCCGGTTGTTTTGAGTTTTCCGTATCACCGGCACAAAGCAGGCGGAGCGAGCCCTTTGGCGTCGCTCGCGCAGCTTGCTTTGAGCAGCTGGCTGGCGTATTTGCCAGCTGCGGTGCCCTGCACTACGCAAAGATCTTAGCCAGTCTGAAGATAAAGAACGGTATATCCCTGACACCTCTGAACTGCGCTCTGAACGCCTTTACTTTCGCATTGAATGACTCTGCGGATGCATTAGTTGAACGATTATCAAAGTAGTTCAGGATGGTCTGATAGTTATTCATGAAGGTCTGCAGCACAGTATTGAAACACTTCAGCTTCATCTTGTATACTCTGTCGTACCATCTCGCCAGTTTGGTCATCAACGTGGGTCTATCGTTTATTCTGAGGTTATATATCTGCACCAGTTCAAGGTATCTGTCATAGCACTCCTTGATGTCCGGATATAGTCTAAACAGTACTTCTGCACGCTTCTGCTGCACTTCCGACCACTTGCTGCAATGCATCAGCAGCAGGTGTTTGGATCTGGCTAAAAGTTGCCGTCTGGTCTCTCCGTTCTCATAGGTCTTCGGGGTGTACTGCCGCTTCTGACTTCTTTCCAGCTTTATCCTCTCATTCTCTGCCTCAATGGCCTCCCAACGATGCTTGATGCGGATCTCTTCCAATGCCTCTCCCAGCAACTTCTGCACATGGAATCGGTCACTGACCTGTATGGCACAAGGGAATGAACGCTTCACAATCAGTTGCATTGATGGTGACAAGTCCAGTGTAACTTCCTTGACAAGAGAACGCTTGCCCGCCGATATCTTTCTAAATACGTCTATTACAACTTCAGCTTTGGTTCACTTAACCATGGCAACCAGAGAGCCTTTCTTGCCTCTGAATGCCTTGTTGGTAACAATCGTGTAGAGCTCATCATGCGACAAACATGTCTCGTCAATACTCAAGTGGGGCCTATGTTCTCTGGAAAAAGAACATACTCCTCCGCTGTATCTCGAAGCTCCCAATCCTCAAAGCCGCTGATATGCTGCTTGTACTGACGGGCCAGAAGATCTCCGTCAACACAATACATCTGTCCGATAGTCTTAATACTCAAGACCGTGGACTCGATACGCTTCTTTTAAAAAAGACACAAACTCCTTGGTGAGCTGTGTTCCTTCAAACGCAATGGAATAGGTCTTGGCCAATATCTCGTTAGTGTCTTGGTCCAGCCACTTGCGTCTGCGTACGTGAAGGTACACAGCATTGCCTCGAATAGGATAATCCTGGATCTGCTTCGACGAGGTAAAGCCATGGAAAATCACACGACGAGAAGAAAACTCCACTGGAATGGTCTTCTTCTCGTCTAAATGAATATGTATCTCCTCATCCTTGGGATAATGCTGGATTGACACGATGTCAAAGTTATCAACGATGACACTCGGAAATATTGTCTCTAATAATGTCTTTGTTACCATAACGCAAAGGTAACAAGACTAAATTTACCAACCTACTTTTTCAGTTGATCCATGATTTCAATCCCGGCCAGAAAATCGGGCTTATTTATGGCCATTGCCGGCGCAAAGCATACGGAGCGACCCTCTGTTCCTTCTTTTTCTGATTTTTGTATTCAACTTGCATGGTTTTGGTTAGGTCGGCACGAAAATATTAAGTAACTTTGTTTGATTTATTGGCATTATGCATTTTGACCTTATATATTCGATGCTGACCGTCTTCTGTATCTGTGCAGTGATGGTTAGTGTGCTTATTCCTCTGATCGTAAGGTATGCGGTGAGGAATAAGATCTATGATGTTCCGGATGCAAGAAAAGTTCATACCGGAAATGTTCCTCGTCTTGGGGGGCTGGCATTCCTTCCGGCGATCTTTCTTGCTTTGCTTCTGATATTTTCCACCCATATTCCTTATGTGGCAAAGGCTTTGAGCGATACGGATTTTCCATTGAGGGATTTTCTCTGTGTGGGATTGGGAGGATTGATAGTCTTCGTTACGGGCATCTTTGACGATTTCCGCAATGTGAGATATCGTCATAAGTTTCTTGCCCAGATCATGGCAGCTGTCATGCTTTGCGTCGGAGGTATATGGATCAATGACCTGCATGGCTTTTTCGGTATACATCA
This sequence comes from Bacteroidales bacterium, assembly GCA_017550025.1. Lineage (GTDB taxonomy): Bacteria > Bacteroidota > Bacteroidia > Bacteroidales > UBA932 > Cryptobacteroides. The sequence continues at coordinate 2,922 of JAFYLU010000019.1, forward strand.
GATCCCGGCATGGGCGGGCATGCCTCTGACAATCCTTGTGGTCGTGCTTATCATCAACAGCATCAACCTTATTGACGGAATCGACGGACTTGCTTCCGGAATATGCATTCTCGGCATCGGTGTGTATACTTTGAATTTTGCGGAGATCGGATACAACAGATATGCGCTTTTGGGTATAGCGACCCTTGGATGTCTTATACCTTTCTACATCTTCAACGTCTTCGGAAAGCCGGAAAAAAGGACAAAGGTCTTCATGGGCGATACCGGATCTTTGGTTATAGGTTATCTCATGGCATTCTTTGCTATCAGGGTATCGACACTTGATGGTCCGGCGAAGGAGATGCCGTTATATTTCGTGTCGTCATATTCTATCCTCCTGGTTCCTGTATTCGATGTAGTCAGAGTCTTCTGCAAGAGGATGCTGAAGGGAAATAATCCGTTCCTTCCTGACAAGTCTCATATTCACCACAAGTTTCTTGCGCTGGGATTCGACATGAGGCAGGCAAGGTGGCTGATCTTCATTGTCTGCATAACCTGCTATGTCATGAATATGATGCTGGTGAAAAGAGGTGTCAACGTGACATTCATAGTGCTGATCGACCTGATATTGTGGTGCGTCTTTCAGTCATGGCTCACTTCGATGATTGTTAAAAAGAAATAAATATATGAAAATGAATAAGATAAATATTCTGTCCCTCCTTGTTGCGGCAGTCATGTCGCTGGCTTCTTGCGGAAGTGTCAAGGACATCGCTTATTTTCAGAACAAGGCAGTTGACAATCCTGAAATGATTGACAAGCATGCAGGAATCGTCATTCAGCCAAAAGATATGCTCTCTATTGTGGTTTCCAACAGAAATCCGGAGCTTGTTGCAATGTTCAACCTTCCTGTAGTGAGCTATCAGGCAGGTTCTGAAATCGTCGAGACCGGCTATCAGCAGAGGCTTCTTGGATATGTTGTCGATAATGACGGATTCATTGACTTTCCTGTGCTGGGACCTATCCAGGTTGCCGGACTGACACGTTGGGAGCTTTCCGAGCTTATCCGAGGCAAGCTGGTTTCAGGAGGCTATCTTTCAGATGCTGTAGTTACGGTAGAGTTCATGAACTTCAAGGTCTCTGTACTTGGAGAAGTCAACTCTCCGGGCACATATAGTATTGAAGGTGACAAGGTTACGATCCTTCAGGCCATAAGTCTTGCGAGAGACCTGACTATCTTCGGACTGCGCGAGAATGTGACCGTAATACGCGAGAGAGATGGAGAAAGAATATTTTATGAGGTGAATCTCTGTGATGTAAGCATGTTCAAGTCACCGGCTTATTATCTGCAGCAGAATGATGTTGTCTATGTGCAGCCGAGTGACATCAAGGCAAGGCAGTCCACCACAGACGACAAGAGCCTCAGGATGACAAGCATCCTTGTGTCTTCAGGATCGCTTGTCGTATCGATAGCAACACTCATAACAAGTATAGTACTTTCAGGAAGATAAGGATATGATTGAGAACGGAAACATTAATAATAACCAGGTCGGCAGAGAAGAGGAACCGATGATACAGATAGCCGATCTCTGGAGAATGATATGGGGCTATAAGTGGTGGTATGTCGCTTCGGCAGTGATCTGCCTTGCTTTTGCCATATTCTATCTGTACAGGACTCCTCTGACTTATGTCCGTACTGCCAAGGTTATGGTGGACGAAAGCGATCAGGACGCGACGATGAGGAATCTCGGCGTGGCCTCTGCCGGTATGATGAGGCTCCGCAGCTTCAACAGCGTGGAAAACGAGATAGAGGCATTCGCCTCTCCGGACCTGATGCAGACAGTGGTGGAGCGTCTCGGACTCGAGGTGAGCTATGTCTCGCAGCAGGTCTTGAGGAATGTTGAGCTTTATAGAAATTCACCTGTTGAGATGAGGCTTGCCGGAGGAAACCCGCAGTCGTCATTCTCTTTTCTTGTGACTCCGCAGGATGAAAACACAGTCATCCTTTATGATTTCAGGATTGCCGATCAGAGGATATCGGATCCCGTTGAGGCTCATTACGGAGACACAATCCAGACTCCATTGGGATCGGTTGTGCTTTATAAGACAGCGGACATGAAGAGCTTCCGCCATGACATAAGGATTTCCTGGGCAAACAGCATGGCCAGAGCAAAGGGATATTGCGGAAGGCTTAGCATATCTCTTTCCGGAAAGGAGTCATCGGTCCTTGTCCTTTCGATGCAGGATGAGTATCCGGCACGTTCGACAGCCATTCTGAACGCACTCATCGATGTCTATAATGAAGAATGGATCCGCAACAAGAACCGTTCGGCAATAAATACGGCAGAGTTCATCAACGAAAGACTCGTGGTCATTGAGGAAGAACTCCATACCGTGGAAGATGCGCTGAAGAATTACAAGGCGAGCAATAACCTTACGGACATCAAGGCTGTGGCACAGACATATCTTGACGAATCAAGTCTATATGCAACAAAGGCTTTTGAGGTCAACAACCAGCTTGCCATTGCCAGGTATATAAAGAACCACCTCAATGATCCTGAAAATTCAGACAAGCTGATACCTTCGAATCTCGGACTTACCAGCGCGTCTGTAGAGAGCCAGATCAGCGAGTATAATGACATTCTTCTCCAGAAGGACAGGCTTTCCAACGGAAGCGGATCAAACAACCCTCTCATTGCCGATATGACAGCATCCCTTGAGGCCATAAGGTCGGCAATCCTCCGCTCTGTAGAGAACCTTATCGCTTCGCTTGAACTCCAGAGCGAGAAGATCGGAAGCCAGGAAAAGCAGATACTTTCAAGAATGTCATCGAATTCCGGTCAGGAACTCAAGCTTCTTTCTATCGAGAGACAGCAGCAGATGATCCAGTCCCTCTATATGTTCCTTCTTCAGAAACGTGAGGAAAATGAGCTCGCGGCTCTTGTCAATGTTGGAAATACCAGAGTGATCATGAAACCGAACGGTTCCTCAAATCCGGTGTCGCCTAACAAGATGCTCATACTCTTTGCAGCTCTTGTGCTCGGCTGCGGTATACCGTTCGTCATAATTTTCCTGATGCGTGTGCTCGACACTACGATCAAGAACAAGGAAGACCTGGGCGAGAATCTTTCCATGCCATTCCTGGTGGAAATACCACTATATCTTCAGAAGAAAAGGCCTTTCGGTGTTGTGAGGAGATCTGACAGATTCAACAACGACAACTGCAAGATTATCGTCCAGCAGGGAAAGAGAAATATGATGAACGAGGCATTCAGAGTGTTCCGAACCAATATCGACCTTGTGATCCAGAAACAGCCTGGAACGGCACATGTCTCGATGTTCACCTCATTCAACCCGAATGCCGGTAAGACATTCACCCTCATGAACATAGCTGCCAGTATGGCTCTGAAGGACTCGAAGGTACTTATCCTTGATCTCGACCTTCGAAAAGCATCGCTCAGCAAGGCTCTCGACAAGGAACATAGGGGAGTGGCCGCCTACCTCAATGGCAAGGTCAATGACTATCATGAACTTATAGATCAGGTGCAGGACGGACTATATGTCCTGCCGGTGGGCAAGCTGCCGCCAAACCCGACAGAGCTTCTTCTTACAGACCGTTTCCATCAGATGATGGAAAACCTGAGGAAGGAATACGACTATATCTTTGTCGACTGTCCTCCGATCGATATAGTTGCCGATGCCGCCATCATAACAAAGGAGGTAGACATGACCATCTTCGTTCTCCGCGCAGGACTTCTCGACAAGAGGGCTGTCCCTGTCCTGGAGTCTCTCTACAGATCCGGTAAATATACAAGAATGTCGGTAGTGCTCAATGGAGTGAACCTCGCGAGCAGAAGATACGGAAGCTATGGTTATGGCTACGGATATGGTTACGGATATGGCTATGGTTACGGATACGGTTATGGCTATGGCCATCAGGATGATTAGCATAGTGACAGATGGGAATTTTTGAAATAATTGGAAAAAAGAAGACGACCATGCGTGACAGCGGCCTCCTTCAAGGGGCAGTTGACCGTCATACGCACATACTCTTCGGGGTAGATGACGGGGTGAAGACGCTTGATGACGCTCTGGCGGTGCTTGCAGTTGAGGAGGCTGCAGGCATCTCTGACGTTTGGTGCACCCCTCATGTCATGGAGGATATGCCCAATACCACCAAAGTGCTGAAGGAAAGGTTTCTTCTGCTTAAGGCAGCGTATAAGGGGCGGATCCGCCTTCATCTCGCGGCAGAATATATGATAGATACCCTTTTGGAAGAAAGACTGCAGAACGGGGATCTGCTTACGATGGAGGATGATATACTCCTTGTCGAGACATCCACTGTAGCCGGACCGATAGGACTTCATGGCATTCTTGCCGACATGATGAGAGCCGGTTACAGACCTCTGCTTGCTCATCCGGAAAGATACCGTTATCTCAAGGACGAAGACTATGAGAAGCTGCACGAAGCAGGCGTGCGTTTCCAGCTCAACCTGCCCTCCCTCCTGGGATATTATGGAGAGACGGTCAGGACAAGGGCTGAATGGATACTTAAGCAGGGATGGTACAATGCTTTCGGATCGGACTGCCACAGGATTCGTGCGATTGCGGACCTGACAGACAGGAAGGCCCTTGATGTATCCCTTGTGGACAAACTGAAAGAGATAAGCCTCTTTTAATCCTTCATGGCATCAGGATTGCCATACCGCTTTCGGCAGACGGACAGGATCCGTGCCGGAAAAAATGAAAAGTAATATGCTGAATGCAGACTTGTTGCTGGATAGTGCAAGGCCGTTTAGTGACACATTGACATGCGATAAACAATCTCAAGAATGCCGGGAACAAACGATTGCCGGTGTCCTTGAGTCGTGTCATAACCGATGGTATGCTCTTCGCGTCAGCTACTCGAGGGAACTGAAGGTACAGGAAAGGCTTGTCAGCGAGGGTGTCCGGACCTTTGTCCCGATGATGTGGAAGAAGAAGGAGATCGACGGCAAGATAGTGAAGGTTCTGGTGCCGGCGGTAAACAACCTCTGCTTTGCATTCTCGACACGTGAGAGACTTAAGGATTTCATCGCATCCTACGGAGAAAAATCGCCTGTGCATTTCATCTGGAACCGCGCCACACGGAACCCGATCGTTGTTCCGGAACGTCAGATGAACGACTTCATGCAGGTGGCATCCACCCTCGACGAAGACCTGATCTACCTTACCGAGATCAGCGCCAAGCTCCGTGAAGGCCAGACCGTCCGTGTCAAGAACGGTCCTCTCGCCGGCATCACCGGCAAAATAGTACGCATCCGCAAATCACGCCGCATCCTTGTCGAGCTCCCCGGCACCCTCGCCATCGCTTCGACCTATGTGAAGATGGAGGATGTGGAAGTGGTGGAGAAAGAAGAAAAAGATATTATGTAATCAAATAATATGAAAGCATGTTTCATGGGCCTGGGATATATTGGACTCCCGACCGCAATAATAGCCGCAGAGAATGGCGTCAGTGTAGTTGGCGTTGATGTAAATCCTAAGGTTGTAGAAATGACCAATGCCGGAAGTCTTCATATAATTGAACCAGGTCTGGAAGAAATGCTCGCAGAAGTTGTTTCATCAGGAGCATTGAAGGCTTCTTTGGTTCCAGAAGTTTCAGACGCATATTTTATGGTTGTTCCAACTCCTTTCAAAGGAAATCATGAACCTGATATATCATATGTTGAGGCTGCAACAAGGGCTGTTCTGCCACTCCTGAAAGAAGGCGATTTATATGTGATCGAATCAACTTCACCGGTAGGTACTACTGAAAAGATGACAGATCTGATATTTTCAGAGAGGCCGGAACTTGAAGGCAAAATCTACATAGCATATTGCCCTGAGAGAGTCCTCCCTGGTAATGTCATTTATGAACTTGTTCATAATGATAGAGTTATCGGAGGTATAGACGAGGCATCTACTGAAAAGGCAGTGGAGTTTTATTCTCAGTTCGTCAAGGGAGACTTGCACAAGACAAATTCAAAGACTGCTGAAATGTGTAAATTGACGGAGAATTCATCACGCGATGTTCAGATTGCTTTCGCGAATGAATTATCTCTTATTTGTGATAAGGCTGGAATCAATGTATGGGAACTGATCAGCCTTGCAAACAAGCATCCTAGAGTGAATATCCTTCAACCAGGATGTGGAGTAGGTGGTCATTGCATCGCAGTTGATCCATATTTCATCACATCTGATTTCCCTATTGAATCTCAGATAATTTCTAAGGCACGAGAGATAAACAATTATAAATCATTCTGGTGTGCCGAGAAGATACAGAATGAAATGCTGAAGTTTGAATTGGCTAACCATCGTAAGCCGGTTGTGGCCATGATGGGTCTTGCTTTCAAACCAAATATTGATGACCTCCGTGAATCTCCGGCCAAGTATATAGTGACCAAGGTTATGCAAGGACACAATAATGCAGATATTCTTGTTGTAGAGCCGAATGTATCTGAACATAACGTGTTCAAACTTACTGATTACATAGAAGCATATGAGCAGGCTGATATTGTTGCATTTCTTGTGAATCATAGGGAGTTCGCAGAACTCAATTATCGTGATGATGTAATCGTGCTTGATTTCTGTGGAACTTTTAAGTAATTGTTTATGAAGAAGATAATGCTTGTTTTTGGAACTCGTCCTGAGGCAATCAAGATGGCCCCGCTGGTAAAGGAGTTTCAGAAACATCCGGATAAATTTGAAACGATAGTCTGTGTGACCGGACAACATCGTGAAATGTTGGATCAGGTTCTTGAGATTTTCGATATAGAACCGGATTATGACCTGAATATCATGAAACAAGGTCAAGACCTGTATGATGTTACAGCTCGTGTCTTGACTGGAATGAGAGATGTGTTTAATGAATGTCGTCCTGATGTGGTTCTGGTTCATGGAGATACTACAACTTCAACGGCAGCAGCTTTAGCTGCCTTCTATCAGCAGATTCTTGTCGGACATGTTGAAGCAGGATTGAGGACTCATGACATATACAGTCCATGGCCCGAAGAGATGAACAGGCAGATAACAGGACGAATAGCAACTTACAATTTTGCTCCGACTACATTGAGCCGTCAGAATCTTCTTCGTGAAGGAATTGCTGAAGAATCGATAACAGTTACAGGAAACACTGTGATTGATGCCTTGTATTGGGTAGTCGGAAAAATGAAGAATGATATTGAACTTTCTTCGGGCCTTGAAGACTCGTTGAAAAAGGCAGGGTATGATGTTTCAAGACTCGCCGATGGAAGGAAACTGGTTCTGATAACAGGGCATAGAAGAGAAAACTTCGGAGATGGATTCATCAGCATGTGTACTGCCATTAAGGATCTGACTGTCAAGTATCCGGGAGTTGACTTCGTGTATCCGATGCATCTTAATCCTAATGTCAGAAAACCTATTCATGAAGTTTTTGGTGAAGATCTCATATGTCTTGATAATATCTTCTTTATAGAACCTCTTGAATATCTGAGTTTTGTATATCTCATGGAGAAGGCCTCCATCGTCTTGACTGACAGTGGCGGAATTCAGGAAGAAGCGCCAGGTCTGGGCAAACCGGTTCTGGTCATGCGTGATACGACTGAACGTCCTGAGGCTCTTGCAGCAGGAACCGTCAAACTTGTCGGTACGGATTATAACAAGATTGTCAATGAAGTATCCATCCTTCTCGACAATCCGGCAGAATATGAACAAATGAGCAAGGCTGTCAACCCTTATGGGGATGGCAGAGCTTGTGAGAGGATTGTGGAGAAAGTGAGCGAGTGTATATAGCCATAAAGCAATTCAATGCAGGAAACAAATAATACCAAGCAGGCAGCTTGGGTCGCGGTAGGTAGTTTTTTCTCTTTCATAGTCGGTATCATTTCTCCAATGATATTGGCAAGATATTTTGATAAGGGGGATTATGGTACTTATAAACAGGTCATGTTTGTTTATAATACATTGCTTGCTGTATTTACTTTAGGTTTGCCGAAGGCTTATGCTTATTTTTTACCGAAGTACGACTCTAAATTTTCAAAAGATATAATTAATAAGATAACGAAGGTTTTCGTTGTTATGGGGTTTGTTTTTGCTGCTATTTTAGTCTTGAGTGCAGGTCCGATAGCATCTTTCCTGAATAATATGGAGTTGAAAAAAGCATTGATATATTTTGCTCCCACCCCATTATTCCTTTTGCCTACAATGGGACTGGATGGAATCTATGCCAGTTTTAAACAAACAAAATATCTTGCTTATTATACAATCTTTACTCGTGTTCTGACTATCATATGTATAATCTTACCTGTGATACTGTGGGATGGAAACTATCTTCATGCAATTATTGGATTTGATGTTGCTGCTTTCTTCACTTGTTTACTTGCGATGTATTTAAAAACTTATCCGGTACGGAATGAGAAGAGTGAAAAATCCGAGTTGTATTATAAACAGATATTTGCCTTTGCATTACCACTACTGTATGCCTCATTGTGGGGAATAATGATAACATCAGCTACTCAGTTTTATATCAGTCGGTATTATGGTAGTGAAGTTTTTGCTGATTTCTCTAACGGATTCATGGAAATTCCTTTTGTTGGAATGGTATTAGGAGCAGTGGCAACAGTACTTTTACCTGCATTCTCAAGAATGGATTCAGGAACTGGTATGTCTGATGTTACATTGCAAATGTGGCAGTCCGCACTGATAAAGTCAGCTAAAATTATATTTCCTATGGTGATTTATGGTTTTTTCTTCGCTGAAATTCTGATGAGATGTATGTATGGAGATAACTATAATCAGTCAGCAATATATTTCCAGATCAAGAATGCCGGCAGCATGTTATATATAATCCCATTTGCTCCGATTATTCTTGCTATTGGAAAGACAAAACAGTATGCAAATGTTCATATGTGTATTGCATTTATTATTGTTTTTGCAGAATATATCGTTGTCAAGACTTTGAATTCTCCAGTTTATGTGGCAGTAGTTTCAGAAATTTGTCAAGTATTGAAGATATTCCTTTTGATGAAGATTATCGCTCAATATGCTGGTATGTCTATACTTAAACTCTTGCCGTTGAAATCGTTAGCCAAGATTATAATTACAACTGTCATTTCAGCATGCTTAACTTATATGATAACAGAATATTTCATTTGCAACAAGTATGTGTTCTTGATGTTAAGTCTCATGATATACATTATTGTGTATTATGGTTTATGTTGGGCTGTAAGAATTTCATACCGTGAACTGGCATATGGCTTTGGCGTGAATGATAAGTCCTTTATCTTGAAATTCTTACCATAGTGCTTTTCTATCATCTTCCCTTATTTAACTGAATCAATAATGCAGAAATTATCATACAATAAAGAGTCAAATCATCAGAAAGGAATAAAATTGCTGCTGTTTATCATATCACCTTTTATTTCTTTTCTGTATTCATTGCGCTCAATAAATACGAAGTCAACATATCTCGTGATATTGGGATTTTGTATTTGTTTTGGAATGGCATTCACTGTAAGCAATTATAGGACAGAAGGCTCGATTGATGGTATTTCATACAGAATATGGTTTGAAGAATATGATAATGTATCATCTCAGGAGTTTGTACATGCGATAAAGGATTATTTAAGTTTCGAAGGGGATACTCCAGATCTTTATTTCGATAGTCTGGCTTTTACCATTTCACGGTTTACCGATAACTACCATTGGTTCTTTATGGTAGCAGCTTTAATATTTGCTCTCTTTCAGTTGAAGACTTTGCGCTTCTTCTCGTCGCATTCTAATTTTAGCAATACATTGTTTTGTCTCATTTTATTCTTTTTATTTATTTGGAATCAGATCTTTAATATCAATGGCTTGCGATTTTGGACGGCTGCCTGGGTAGCTATATATGCTGTTTTTCAAGTTTATGTCAATGGCAGAAAACCCTATATTCTGCTTGCATTAGTAACTCCTTTCTTTCATGTAGGATACTATCTTTTTGTAATAGTTTTCCTTATATCTTTGATTGCAAGAAGATTAGAGAAATTATGGGTTGTTTTGTTCCTGATCAGTTTTTTTGCATCTTCATTGGTTGTAGATTTCATCCAAAATACATCATTCAATCTACCTATGATGTTTTCTGATAAAGTCGATTATTATACAGATTCATTCTATATCCAGAAAGTAAATGAATCAGGAACAGGATTCTGGTGGGTTAGTAAGGCATTTGGCTATATCTCTCGATTCTACATTAACCTTATGGTTGTAATGCTTATATTTTTGGCAAAAGGCAAACATTCGCTTTCAAGGCCAGCATATGAACTATATCTCTTTTTACTTGTTTGGATGACTTTTTGTAATTTGTTCATGGGAGTACCTTCGGTTGGAGTAAGATATATTGAATTGGCATATCCTATTATCGCTTTTCTGTGGCTTTCTTATTTCCCATCTAGATATACAGTTTTTGTATACATGTTGCCATTAGTATGGTTATATAACATATATATGGAATTCAACTATTATAATCAAGTTCTTGACTGGTCCTTTTTCGTTTCAAGTCCAGTTGTTTTAGCCTTTAAATATTTGTTATGAGAATTTTGATTATTGGCCAATGGATCCTTCCAATGAATAATCCCAGGGCTCACAGAACATTTAATCTGGCAAAAGGGCTCGCAACGCAAGGGCATGAAGTGATATTGTATTCAATGCTAGGTGACCGTAACTATGAGAATGAAATGCGTGATTACAATATTACTATTAAAAATTTAGGCAAATCTTATTGTGGACTTGATGATAGCCAGGGGTTTTCTCATAGAAATATATTTAATAGGGCTTTAGGTAAAATAGTAGGTGAACGTAATATATATCCTGGTTTTGAATTTTATCGAATGATAAAACATTGCTTCAAAGCAGAGAAAGAAGTTGATTTGTTGATTACAATTGCCTTCCCTCATGTTATTCATTGGGCGGCATCAAAATATTTGGAGAAATTATCTCCTAAATGTTGGATTGCAGATTGTGGTGATCCGTTTATGGGTAATTCATTTATTAAGCCACGAAAGATTTATGAGTCTTTTGAGAAATCTTGGTGTGAGAAAGTGGATTTTATAACAGTTCCTGTAGAAGATGCAATAACTGCATATTATCCAGAATTCAGAAGTAAGATAAAGATAATTCCTCAAGGTTTTGATAACTCAAATATTATTTTAGACCAGTATCAACTTAATCCTATTCCTACTTTTGCTTTCGCTGGAACCACTTATAAGGGATTGAGAGACCCTCGTAATTTTCTGCGTTATATTTATGATAATAATATCGATTGTAAATTTATTGTATATACTAAGAGTGATGACTTTAATGAGTATAAGGAGAAGCTGGATGATAAATTGGAATTAAGGCCATATGTAAAGCGTGAAATGTTGATTAAAGAATTGTCCTCATGCGACTTTCTTTTAAATATTAAAAATGAGTCAACAGTGCAGTCTCCAAGTAAGTTGATTGATTATTCCTTATCAAAGCGGCCGATTCTTACAATTTCATCAGATTTTAATCTAAAGGATAAAGCAAATTTTAATGACTTTTTAAACAGGGAGTATAGAAATCAAACAACCGTCAATAATATACAGCAATACGATATTATTAATGTTGTAGAAAACTTCATCACACTTTATAACGAAAATGTAGCCAGATGAAAATTTTACAATTAATTCCAAGTTTACATAATGGTGGGGCCGAAAGATTTGTATGCGAATTATCAAATGAGTTGAATAAATCTTTCAAGGTCTTTTGCGATATTGCTTTGATGTATGGTGATGAATCAACATCAAATAATTTAAAAAGTTCTCTTGATCACGTAAATTGTTATAATTTATATAAAAAGACGGGTTTTAGTATTAGCTATCTTTTTAATATATATAAATTTATAAAACATAATAAATATGATGTGGTACACGCTCATCTGAATTGTATAACATACTTGATTTTAGCCGCTTTTCTATTGCCAAAAGTAAAGTTTGTTGCTACGATACATTCTGATGCTCGCTTTGAGGCCTCAAACAGAATTGTCTGGTTTGTCAGAAAATTGTTGTTTAAATCTAAACGAGTTGTTCCAATCACAATATCAGAGGAATCTAACAGATCTTTTGTAGAATATTATAACTTGCAACCTCAAATTATATATAATGGCCTTTCTCCGTATGCTATATCAGGAAGTAAGGGGGCCATTCTTAGACAGTCGAAGGAGGACCTCATTTTTGTCCATCCTGCAAGTTGTCAACCAGTCAAGAATCAGAAGTTATTACTATCCGTTTTCAAAAAAATAACTCAAAAGTATAATAACGTATATTTATATTGGTTCGGTAGTAATGGTGCATATCCTGATTTGTTTGCTGATTTATCTGTGTTTTTCTCTGATAATATAAAATATTGTGGATGTGTTAATAATTTACGGGATTACCTTTATGAAGCCGATGCGATGTGTCTTTCTTCATTAGTTGAGGGGATGCCAATGGTTGTTATCGAAGCCTTTTCTGTGGGGTGTGTCCCTTTAGTGACTCCTGCTGGTGGGTGCATAAATATGATTGAGAATAATTATAACGGCTTTGTCGCAAATGGATTTGGCGAGGGTGATTATTTTGAGATGATAGAGAGGTTTATCTCTCTTTCTCTTGAAGAAAAGAAGAAAATAAGACATAATAGTTTGACTTCATTCCAGTTATATGATGTGTTTGAATGTGCTAAGGCATATATAGAAGTATATAAGTCATAAGATGAATATATTAATCATAGGACAAAATACAAAAATAGCAAAGTTGTTCAGTTATTTTTGTGATAATATCTATATGGTCGTTGACTCTTCGGTAGCAAATTTTCGTGTTTATCAAGAGAATACAAGATATAATCCAATATCTACTTCAACAGATGTTACAAAAATTAAAAGTGTATTAAAACGTGCCAATGAAATAAACAAATGGGTCGAAGATTATTCTATTGATGTGGTTTTTACAAATGAAAAAATATCGATGATAGCCGCAAAGTTATCCACATTAATATATGGGAATAAAGTTGTTTTAATTTCGACTTCGCATAATTCTTATGCCTGGATAAATCCTTTTAAAGTTTATTGTTTTACGCATTTGGTTAACTTATGCGTTGACGGATATGTCGCCTTGGCTTCATTTGTGAAAAAGAAGATGTTGTCGTATGGTTATAAGGAAGAAAATATATTGGTGCTGCATAATATTATTGAACCTGGTTTATTTGAGCGTAAACATTCTTATAACATTAATCAATCCACTTTAAATTTAGTATATACTGCTTCGATTTATGAAGGAAAGGGACATCATGTTCTTTTAGGTGCATTGAATAGATTATTAGATTTAGAGTATGACGTTCATGTTGATTTTATCGGTGAAGTACTTGATCATGATTATAAAAGAAAACTGGATGATCTGATTAATAAACATTCACTATCGGATAAAGTAAGATTTCTGGGTCGTTTAGATAATAGTAAAATTCGCAATATGTTATGCCAATACGATATCTATGTATGCCCATCACTTATGGAAATGTCTCCGTATAATGTTTTAGAGGCTAAATCTGCGGGGTTGCCAATAGTTGCTACAATGGTAGGAGGAATTCCAGATATAATATCTGATGGTGTTAACGGCTTGCTAGTTACACCTAATGACTCTTCTTCTTTATTTTCTGCACTAGATAAGTTGGCAAAAAATGTCTCCTTGCGCGAGAGAATAGGAATTACTGCTTTTTCTGAAATGACGGAAAATGCAATAATTAAGCATGCTCATACACTTAATACATTTATAGGTAAATTGCTTGTTCGCAAATAAGATAACGTCATAAGTATGACGTTTTATATTAGTGGATAAGAATTTTGCAGAAGGATTTGTAAATGTATAAATTACAGAATAAAATATAACAACATATGTCAGTCTTCAAAGATAAAATCCTGTTGATTACAGGTGGTACGGGCAGTTTTGGTAATGCCGTGCTTCGTCGTTTTCTCCGAAGTGACATCCGGGAGATAAGGATCTTCTCGAGGGATGAGAAGAAGCAGGATGACATGAGGCATCATCTTCAGGCTTATTATCCGGAGGTGGCGTCGAAGGTGAAGTTCTATATAGGAAATGTGAGGGACAAGAGTTCGGTGGATGTGGCTATGCGCGGGGTCGACTATGTGTTTGCGGCTGCAGCTTTGAAGCAGGTGCCGAGCTGTGAGTTCTTCCCTATGGAGGCTACGATGACCAATGTGGTGGGTACTAACAATGTTCTTCTCTCTGCGATCGAGCATGGTGTGAAGAATGTGGTGGTGTTGTCGACTGACAAGGCAGCTTATCCTATCAACGCGATGGGTATCTCGAAGGCCTTGATGGAAAAGGTTGCCATTGCGAAAGGCCGCGAGCTCGGTCATGACGGGCCTACGACCATCTGCTGCACCCGTTATGGCAATGTGATGGCTTCGCGTGGCTCGGTGATTCCTCTTTGGGTGGAACAGATGGAGCAGGGAAAGCCTATCACGATAACTGATCCGGCCATGACACGTTTCATGATGACTCTCGACGATGCTGTGGATCTTGTGATTTATGCCTTTACGCATGGAGAAAATGGCGATCTGTTCGTCCAGAAGGCTCCTGCAGCTACCCTGGAGACTCTTGCACAGGCTCTTAAGCAGGTGTATTCGCGTGTGGACCCGAAATATGCCGACACGGAGGTCAAGGTGATCGGCACCCGCCATGGTGAGAAGCTCTATGAGACTCTCGTGACCCGCGAGGAGATGGCGAAGGCAATCGACATGGGAGATTACTACCGTATCCCATGCGATACAAGAGACCTGAATTATGACAAGTTCTTTGTCGAGGGTAATGAGGAGATTTCAAGGATCGAGGATTATCATAGTCACAATACCCGCCGTCTTGATGTCGAGGGCATGATGGAGCTTCTTCTGAAGCTGCGTTTCATCCGCGAGGATCTCGGGCTTGAGCCGAGGAGGAAGGCGAGGGAAATACGTTCTGAATAGTATGTCTGGAATAAAGATAATAGAGGGTGAGATATTCCGTGATGCGAGGGGAGTCATAACCTCTCTCAATGATTTCCGCTTTCCGGGAGTGGAAAGGGTCTATTTCATTCATCATCCTGATGCCTCTGTCGTTCGCGGCTGGCATGGACATAAATATGAGAAGAAGTGGTTCTACTGCGTCAAGGGAGCATTTACATTGGCTTTCGTGCAGCCGGACGACTGGGAGAATCCTTCTGCTGACCTGAAGCCGGAGGTCTTTCGTCTTGATGAGAAGCACAGCAGGATCCTCTGCGTACCTGAAGGGTATGCAAATTGTCTGAAGGCCTCTGAACCTGATTCTGTGCTTCTTGTATTTTCCGGAAAGATTCTTGAGGAGGCTCTGAAGGACAGCTGGAGATATGACAGCAATTTGTGGATGAATTGGGAGGAAGTGTAATGAAGATCCTTGTTACAGGGGCAAAGGGGTTTGTAGGAAGGAACCTTGTGGCCCAATTGAAGAATATAAGAGACGGTAAGGCCGGATGGTATCCCGTGGGACAGGATATCACTGTGTATGAGTATGACATTGACAGTACTCCACAGGAGCTGGAGGCGTACTGCTCTGACGCTGATTTCGTGTTCAATCTTGCCGGAGTGAACCGCCCGGAGAAGCCGGAGGAGTTCATGCAGGGCAATTTCGGTTTTGCGTCGCAGCTTCTCGACGCTCTTGAAAGGCATGGCAACAGATGCCCTGTGATGCTTTCAAGCTCGATCCAGGCCACTCTTACAGGCAGGTATGCCGACGGTGAATATGGAAAGAGCAAGAAGGCTGGTGAGGAACTTTTCTTTGAATATGGAGAGCGCACAGGAGCGAAGGTCCTTGTCTACCGTTTCCCGAATCTTTTCGGAAAATGGTGCAGGCCGAATTATAATTCCGCTGTGGCTACATTCTGCCATAATATTGCCAACGGTCTGCCGATCCAGGTCAATGATCCGTCTGTGCAGCTTGAACTGGTCTATATCGACGATCTTGTGGATGAGATGATAGGTGCTCTGGCAGGAAAGGAGCATCATTGCGAGTTTGAGGGCGTCGAGACTGTCCTGACTCCGGAAGGCCGCTATTGTGCAGTGCCGGTTTCCCATCAAGTGACTCTCGGAGAGATTGCCGGCCTGCTGGAAGAATTTGCGGCCCAGCCGCAGACACTTACTGTTCCGGAGATTCCGGGAGGTTCGTTTGCAAAGAAACTCTATTCTACATATCTTTCCTATCTGCCGAAGGAAAAGGTCGCTTTCCCATTGAAAATGAATGTTGACGCCAGGGGCAGTTTCACGGAGCTGCTTCGTACCGGCAAGTGCGGACAGATAAGCGTGAACATTTCAAAACCAGGCATTACAAAGGGACAGCACTGGCACAATACGAAGTGGGAGTTCTTCATGGTTGTAGCGGGACATGGATTGATACAGCAGAGGCTTGTCGGCTCGGATGAGGTCATGGAATTTGAGGTCTCCGGCAGCAGGATAGAGGCTGTCCATATGCTTCCGGGATATACTCATAACATAATCAATCTTTCTGATACAGAGGATCTTGTCACTGTCATGTGGGCCAATGAACCTTTCGATCCGGAAAGGCCGGATACATATTTCGAGCCGGTTGAATAGCGAAAATATTAAGTGATATGGATATAAAATTGAATTACAGCGACATTCAGTTTAAGAACGACGGTCGCCTCAAGCTTCTTATCATTGTTGGCACAAGGCCTGAAATCATCCGCCTTGCTGCAGTCATCAACAAATGCCGTAAATACTTCGACTGTATTCTGGCTCATACAGGACAGAATTATGACTACAACCTCAATGGTGTCTTCTTCAAGGATCTGAAACTTGCGGATCCGGAGGTATATATGGATGCAGTGGGAGAGGATCTGGGCTCAACAATGGGCAATATCATAAATGCTTCGTACAAGCTTATGGTGCAGACGAAGCCGGATGCTGTCCTCGTGCTTGGAGATACGAATTCATGTCTGTCGGTGATCGGAGCCAAGAGGCTTCATATCCCTATCTTCCATATGGAGGCGGGAAACAGATGCTTTGACGAATGTCTTCCAGAGGAGACCAACCGCAGGATCGTGGACGTGATTTCGGATGTGAACATATGCTATTCGGAGCATGCCCGCCGCTATCTCAATGCATCAGGAGTAGCAAAGGAGAGGACTTATGTGTCAGGTTCCCCTATGGCTGAAGTCCTTCATGAGAATCTTCCTGACATCGAGGCATCTGATGTACACGAGCGTCTGGGACTCAAGAAGGGAGGATATATCCTGCTTTCGGCTCACCGTGAGGAAAACATAGATACAAAGAAGAATTTCGAGTCTCTTTTCAATGCAGTAAATGCGATGGCGCAGAAGTATGACATGCCTGTGCTGTATTCGTGCCATCCTCGTTCGCGCAATCGTCTTGCAGCTGCCGGATTCCAGCTCGACCCTCGCGTCATTCAGCATGAGCCTCTTGGCTTCCATGACTATAACTGTCTTCAGATGAATGCATTTGCTGTGGTTTCGGATTCGGGTACGCTTCCTGAAGAGAGCTCATTCTTTACAAGCATCGGCCGTCCTTTCCCGGCTGTCTGCATCCGTACATCCACAGAACGTCCGGAAGCACTCGACAAAGGATGCTTCATCCTCGCAGGTATTGATGAGAAGTCCCTTCTCCAGTCTGTCGATACAGCTGTTGAGATGGTCCGTAATGGAGATAACGGTCTTCCTGTTCCGAACTATACCGATGAAAACGTGTCTTCAAAGATCGTCAAGCTCATCCAGAGCTATACCGGTGTGGTTAACAAGATGGTGTGGAGAAAGTTTTAGGCTATGCGTGTATTGCTGGTAACCCAATATTTCTATCCCGAGAATTTCAAGAGTAATGATGTGGCTTTTGAATTGGCAGCGCGTGGTCATGATGTCACTGTGCTGACCGGCCTGCCGAATTATCCGGGAGGAAAGATATTTGACGGTTATGGCATGTTCAGAAGGAGGGTCGAGACTGTCAATGGGGTCAAGGTGTTGAGGACTCTGGTAGTTCCGCGTGGCAATGGAGGAGGCATGAGGTTGGCCTTGAACTACTTGAGCTGGGCATTTATAGCATCCGTATGGGCTTTTTTCCTGGCATTGTTCCGCAAATATGACGCTGTCATTGTTCATGAGACTTCACCGATCACTCAAGGCTTTCCAGCTTTGGTGGTAAAGGCGATTCAGAGGATCCCGATGTATTTCTGGGTGCTTGATTTATGGCCAGAAAGCCTTCAGGCCGCAGGAAATATCAATAACAGATATGTGCTTGGACTGTTTTCAAGGATTGCGGCTCTGATGTACAGGAATTCATCAAAGATTCTGATGAGCTCGAAGGGATTCCGGGAGTCTATTCTTGATAAAGGCGATTTTGAGGACAGGCTGGTGTATTTCCCGAATTGGGCGGAGGATGTCTTTTCGACCGATGAGACAAAGCCTCTTCCTGAACTGCCTGACGGATTCAAGATTATGTTTGCAGGTAATATCGGTGAGGCCCAGGATTTCGAAAATGTCATGAATGCCGCCCTGCTGCTCAAAGGGACTGGTGTGCGTATGGTGATAGTGGGCGATGGCAGAAAGAAACAGTGGGTTGACCGGTTTGTGGAAGAGAATATGCTTCAGGATGTGGTCTATATGATGGGAAGATATCCGTTGGA
>JAFYLU010000020.1 GCA_017550025.1 Bacteroidales bacterium
CGTTGACAAGTTCCGCACAATGGGCGTTCGCACTAACGCAGATACTCCAGAGGATGCTGCACGTGCAATCAGCTTCGGTGCTGAGGGTATCGGTCTCTTCCGTATCGAGCACATGTTCTACGGACAGAACGCTGAGACTCCGCTTTCAAAGCTCCGCAAGATGATCCTTGCAAAGAATGACGACGAGCGTAAGGCTGCTCTCGCAGAGCTCGAGCCATTCATCAAGGCTGCTGTAAAGGGCACCATGAAGGTTATGGACGCCAAGCCGGTTACATTCCGTCTCCTCGACCCACCTCTCCACGAGTTCGTTCCACAGACAGAGATCAAGAAGAACGAGCTTGCAGAGGAACTTCACATCACTGTTGGTGAGATCGAGAAGCGTGGTGAGTCACTTCACGAGGTTAACCCTATGATGGGTCACCGTGGTGTTCGTCTCCATGTAACATATCCAATGATTTCTGAGACTCAGTTCCGCGCTATCTTCACAGCTGCTGCTGAGCTCAAGAAAGAGGGCTTCGATCCTAAGCCAGAGATCATGGTTCCTGTAACAATCTCTGACCGCGAGCTTCGTTTCCAGAAGGCCATCTGCGAGAAGATCCGTGCAGAGGTTGAGGCTGAGTTCGGTTTCGACATCAAGTACATGTTCGGTACAATGATCGAGATTCCACGTGCTGCCCTCACAGCTGACCGTATGGCTCGTACTGCAGAGTTCTTCTCATTCGGTACAAACGACCTTACTCAGATGACATTCGGTTTCTCACGTGACGACGTTGGAGCATTCATGGGTGACTACCTCGGAAACAAGCTCCTCGATGCTGACCCATTCAAGACTCTCGACACCAAGTCAGTTGGTAAGCTCGTTGACTACGCTGTCAAGGAAGGTCGCGAGACACGCGAGGGCCTCAAGTGTGGTATCTGCGGTGAGCACGGTGGTGATCCTGCATCAGTTGAGTTCTGCTTCAAGACTGGTCTCAACTATGTATCATGCTCTCCATTCCGAGTTCCAATCGCAAGACTCGCTGCTGCTCAGGCTGCTATCAAGGCAAGCAAGTAACAGGACTACATAAAAGAAAAGGCAGTATGGCAAAGAGGTATTCCTCGCCATACTGCTTTTTTTATTCCTTCAATGCAGACAGCTTCGCGAGTACCTGCACGGCAAGGTCGGACTTGACTTTCATATGTTCCTTGACAGAACGCACAAAAGGGTCTGCCTCAAAAAAATCATCCGCATGCTGTCCTTCATTCCGTATGCCGTCAGAAGCATCATCTTTGACAAAGACAGTCATTGACTTCAGACGGAATTCCTTGCGTGCATCTTCATATATCATTCTGTCAAGAGCAAGAACAGACTCTCTCCATCTTTCAACCATGGTTTCAAGCTCCTGTCTTGTAGCGGTCTGCAGATCTACGCCAAAATATTCCTTAATCGCTGCAAAGGCCCATTTCCACTCACACCTGTAATAATCTGCATGGATTTCCTTAAACCTTGCATGAAGATCGTGTACATTATTGACTGCTCCTGACTCGATATCAGAAATCAGTACAGATACTGCATCTTCAGGAGCTATCATGCCAGCCATGTCAACCCACTTACCTTCCCCATAGGTAGATTCGGGGAGGAAATATTGGAGAAGTTCAGCAAATGTGGAAGCTTTCGACTCCATGATTCTTGTAACCAGTGAATTGCCGAGGAATTTATCTATTGCCCACGAATAATACTGCAATCCTTTCCTCAACGAACTTGCCTTGATGATTGCGTCTCTATATGAATATGTCAGGGCGGAATCTCCGGAAACACGCAGAAGATCATTCAAGATCTGCGATGCATTCATCATCTTACGGATTGTATATGGACTCAAGAGATTGAAATTGATGCAATCCAGAAGGTCATGATCTGACCTGCCGTCACGAAGAGGCCACTTCCTTGCATCTCTTATCGTACCGACACTCTTAAGATTGGCACCCGGCATTATATAAGTGGTATTCTGTTTCTCTATCAGATATGAGAAAGGCAGGTCGGATGTATCCGGATGACTCACATGCCTGCCCATTACAAGCGAGAAAGCCCCCACTCTTGCAGGCCATAAAATATATGAATCGGAAGCCGTCTTCGCTCCTCTTTCCATGATTCCCTGATGGACGGGGCCAAGTTTGTACATATGATTGCTCTGATTGGATCCGGATCCGGCATTAAGAAACGAGAACATTCCGGCTATCAGCAATGTAGACTTATGGTGTGTTACGGTATAAGGACCTGCAAAGATGGAGCATGCTTCTCCGTTCTCTCCCTGACAGTTACTGAAGAACAGTGAATCAGTCGCGGAATATCCATGGCCGAGACGGCATGCCTGCCCGATGAGACATCTTGAAAAAGTGACGCCATCCTCTACACGTGCACCGCTTTCCATTATGAAGTCATCACCGATCACACCCACACCGACATGTACAGGAGCTTCACGATTGCTCGCAATCGTTCCGTTCTTGAGCCTGGAAGCTCCTTCTATCTTGCAGCAATCCCCTATCCACACATTCTTTATATATCCGGCATCTGCAATGACGACATCTCTGCCTACATATCCGGTCCTTGAAGCTCTGGAGTCAGCATAACAGCGTATCATATCATTCAGGGCAGATATCAGTTCCGGCCTGTCCCTGTACATTGCCATAAGATATGCAATCTGGGCGGAAAGACGGTCATATATCAGGACTTCATGCCCTCCGGTCTCATTAAGGACCGAGACTTCTGTTCCGTTACCAAAAACGGAGGGGCCGTCAGTCAGAAGTATATCGACATTCTCAATGAAAGTTCCGCTTCCTATTTCATAGTTGGCTATATAGTTCTTGACATTTTCTATGCAGCAGTCATCACCGACAGTGACATTATGCAGAGTGGCATAGTAGATTCCGGAGTGCTTGCGCATACCGCCAGGAAGATCGAATATCCTTTTGAATGAACCTATTCTTATGCTGCCCGAAAATCTGGCATATCTGACATGCCTTGGGTCAAAGTCTTCCGCCACTTCGACAAGATCCCAGTCGGCAGCAGAGCACATATTTGATTCCAGAGTCGCTATTTCCTCCGGACGAAGTTTTCTGTATAAATTCATAGTCCGTTTTTAACGGACCTGATTTTTCAACAACTGTTCCACTACTGACGAGACTTCGTCAAAAGAATAACCGCGACCGAGACCAAACCGAAGTAGCTTCATACGGATCTGCGGATCCCCTGTCAGTGACCGGACCTTGTTCGAGAGAAGTTTTTCCAATCTGCCGCATGCCTTCTGCTCATCAATCTCTGCCAATGCTTCAGAAATAATGTCACGGGATATGCCTTTGGCGGCAAGCATATATCTGATCTTTACCTCTCCCCATCCGGCTATTGACGACTTGTCCCTGGCAAATGCCGAGGCATATCGCAGGTCATCCACATATTTCTGCTCCACAAGCTGGTCAAGGACAGTTTGAGTCCCGCTCTCATCACCATCAAGCAAAGTCGTGACCTTCTTCCTTATATCAGACAGACAGTACTCCCTTCTGGAGCATAGGGCCTTCATCCGGTCAGACACTTTCTGCAGATCTTTCTTAACAGTCTCCCCCATGACAAAAAACTAAAAGCTGTATCCTGCACTGAGATAAAATCCGACCTTTCCTGTCAGGTCAGACCAATGCACATTCGCACTTATAGGTCCGAAAATAGTATCAAATGAATATTCCAGTCCTACACCGGAAAAACCGGGCCCGACAGGATATTCCTTGAGCACATTGCAGTCACGGACATAATTATAGGTAGCTGTCACATAATGATTCCTCATCAGCTTCGCCCTCAGGTCGGCCCTGTATATGGTCATGAAATTCTCCATCGCAAAGAGATTGGTAACTCCTATGAAAGGCATCTGCTGGTCAATGTAACGCCCTGCCAGCGAGCCTCCTATGGCATTGAAATATGCGACAGGAATATCATGTCCTATCAGAAAACGGAAATCAATGGATGGCAGGAAGGTGAAGATGTCACCTATAGGCACTGCTGTCTTCGCATCAAGACTTATTGTATGGAGGTTATTGAATCTGTGAGGAAATCCCGGAAATGTCCAGTCATATGTCAAGCCTGCAGCAAAGCCCTTTGTAGGGAAATATCCGTCATTGAATGTATCAGCCCTGGCATTGACGAACAGGGACACGAAGTCATTCTGGAGCTGGTCGAAATCATAATCACCTATGACTTGTGAAGACTTGATGTTCCTGATATCGAAGATCTCGTTCCTCAAGCCGGCCTTTATATCGAACTGCTTCCATTTGATGTTCGAGAGCCATACTTCCTGCTTTGCTGACAGATAATTGAGGCTCAACCTGTTATTACCGAAATTCAGCATGTTCATATCCGTCCATCTGACAGATGCCGACGCATTGAAGGTAGGCATTTTCGGCATATCATATGACCAATGCACATTGATGTAGGGATTGGCTCCGATCTTTCCCGTAAAATCCCAGACATGGCCGTGAAGCTTATGGGCATTGATACCTATGTTCAAAAGCACTGACACAATCTCTTCCGTATCAGCCCTGACACCAAGCCCAAGCTGATGTATAGGACCCTTGCGGCAGTTCAGGACAAGCTTGAACGGCTCCTCCTTGCCGACCAGCTCATAAGTGACTCCATCATATGCCTGGGTTCCATATATACGGGCAACTATATCATCCAGATCAGACATGCATATTTTCTGGCCGAACTTCAGATGGAGCCTGTCCTTAAGCAAGGCCTTCTCCTTCGGAAGAACACCGGTCACCTCCACATCAGCAATGACAAGAGAATCCGCATGGAAATTGAATGCCGGCCGCTTTCTTTCGCCTATATGTCCGACAGATGTCCTGCGCGCGACATCACGAAGAAGGGAATCATTGGCCATCGCGGCCTCATAGCCCCTGACCATGATGGTATCTACACTACGGGCATTGAAGCTCATCATGCTGAACTCCTTCAGATCCGGCTTGATCTTCACGTCCGGTATGTTCACATTCCTTTCAAAGGCATCTCTGGCAAGCATATCGATACCCTGACCTATGATGTCCCCGATATTGTTGACATCCCTGTATGTGCGTCTTGTATCGGAAAGGTCAACGCCTATGATTATGTCAGCTCCCATCTGCCTTGCAAGGGCAGTCGGATAGTTATCCCTGATTCCTCCGTCGACAAGTACCATTCCGTCCACACGGACCGGAGCAAAGATGCCCGGAATTGACATTGTTGACCTCAAGGCATCGTTGATCTTACCGCTATGCCATATCTTCGACTTTCCGGAGACCATATCCGCAGCTATGCAGAAGAACGGGATGGGAAGGTCCTGAAAATCCATCGGATCCTGATATCCCACCGTAAGTGAGCTGATAAGGTTGCTCACATTCTGTCCGTATATATATCCGGAAGGAAGACTTCCCAGAAGATTCTTACGCAGGAAGTCGGCACCGTCTCCATGATCATCGGCACCGATGTGGAAGACATCGTGCTTATGTACCGGATCAAACCTGTTCTCATCCGCCACCTTCATGCGGAAATAATCCCTCTCATAGAAGAAAGGGATAGACAACATATATTTCTCCTTGTACTTCGTATCCGAATATGAAACATATTCACGGGACAGCCGGTCGCTCAAGGCCCAGTTCCAGTCCATATTTCGGACAAGAGTGTCCATCTGATCCACACTGTAGCCGAGTGCGTAGAGGCCGCCGATCAATCCTCCCATGCTCGTACCGAGAACCATGTCGACAGGTATTCCCAGCTCCTCGATATAACGGATCACGCTCACATGAGCCGCACCCTTTGCACCTCCTCCACTCAAGACAAGGGCAACGACGGGCCTGTACTTGCGGACCTGGTCCATCTTCTGGCGCATGCGCCCGATTGCCAGCGAATCTGCACGAGGGTCCACTCCCCTGGCATGCATCATGGCAGGACCGATGCACGTCATGCATAATAAAATTATCGCCGCAACCAGTCTCTTCATCTTCAATTCAATATAATACCGAAATCCTACTGTTCGTTCTTCTGTCCGGCATTCTGTCCTGCGAGCATTCCGCATGCGGCAAGAATGTCCTCGCCTCGTGATGCCCTGATAGTAGTCATGATGCCGGAATTGTTCAGCCTCGTCTTGAAATTCTCCATTATGACATCCGGAGATGTCTCATATGGGAAATCCGGAATCTTATGGAAACGGATAAGGTTCATCCTGCACTCAAGTCCGCGAAGCATCCTTATCAGGGCGTCCGCATGAGCCTTGGTGTCATTGAATCCTGCAAACATGGTATATTCAAAGCTGACACGCCTCTGTCCTGTGAAATCATACTGCTTTATAAGGTCGACCACCTCCTGTATCGGCCATGCTCCCTGGGCAGGCATGATATCAAGACGCTCCGGAGCAAAAGGATCATGAAGGCTGACGGCCAGATGGCACCTACATTCATCAAGATAACGCTTCAGACCAGGTATCACACCTATAGTGGAAAGGGTTATCCTCTTGGGACTCCATGCAAATCCCCAGTCGGCGGTCAATATCTCTATCGCCCTCATGACATTGTCATAATTGTCGAGAGGCTCGCCCATTCCCATGAACACGGCATTGGTAAGCCTGTCAGACTCATCAACCGCAATGAACTGTGAAATGATGTCTGCAGCCGACATATGTCCATGAAAACCCTGACGGCCTGTCATGCAGAACTTGCATCCCATCCTGCAACCGGCCTGGGAAGATACGCAAAGGGTGGCACGGTCATCGTCAGGAATCATCACGGCCTCAACTGCACTTGCCTCAAGTTCCGATTCCTCAACCCTGAGGTTCAGCCCCCTCTTATGTGTGCATCTGACAGGGAAAAGATATTTCTTCGTACCGTCAGAAGATATCTGAAGTCCTGCATACTGTATCAGGCCGACCTCGTACTTTTCCGAGAGCTTCGCCCTGGCCGCCTTGGACAGGTTGGTCATCTCGTCAATGGTACGCACCTTCTTCACATAAAGCCACTGGGCTATCTGCTTTGCGGTAAAGCCAGGCAGTCCTTCTTCCGCCACGAGCCTCTTCAGCTCATCAAGATTCTTTCCTAAAAGTTTTATCTTCATATCCGTCACATCCACAAATAACATACAAAAGTAAGCATTTTTTACGGGTTGTGATTTATTGAGAAGAAAAATAATCATTGTGCTTCATGTTGGCACATAAGCATAATAATTTTGCCGCATAAAAAGTTTTTCATTACATTTGCTTTTGCCAGTCGGAATAGTTCCGAAGGCGGTTAACATTTTAAAATTTACATTTATGGCTAAAGAAGTAGAACAGGAAAGTACCGGTATCAATGCCGCAAAACTTAAGGCATTGCAGGCGACGATTGACAAGATTGAGAAAGATTACGGCAAGGGTACGATCATGAAGCTGGGGGATCAGCCAAAATGGGAAGTTTCGGTCATTCCGAGCGGCTCCATTGCTCTTGACGCAGCCCTCGGTATCGGAGGTTACCCGCGTGGAAGAGTAATCGAGATTTACGGACCGGAATCAAGCGGTAAGACAACTCTTGCCATCCATGCCATCGCACAGGCGCAGAAGCAAGGAGGCATAGCAGCTATCATCGACGCAGAGCACGCCTTCGACAGGACATATGCGAGAAATCTCGGCGTAGACCTTGACACACTGCTCATATCGCAGCCGGACAACGGTGAGCAGGCACTCGAAATCGCAGACAACCTCATCAGGTCTGGCGCGATCGACATCATCGTAATCGACTCTGTAGCGGCCCTTACTCCAAAGGCAGAGATTGAAGGAGAAATGGGTGACGCGAAGATGGGTCTGCAGGCAAGGCTCATGAGCCAGGCTCTCAGAAAGCTCACTGCAAACATCAGCAAGACAAACACATGCTGCATCTTCATCAACCAGCTCCGTGACAAGATCGGAGTCATGTTCGGAAATCCGGAAACGACTACAGGAGGTAACGCTCTCAAGTTCTATGCATCTGTACGTGTTGATGTAAGAAGGACAACACAGATCAAGGACGGTGACGAAGCCCTCGGCAACCGCACAAAGGTGAAGATCGTGAAGAACAAGATGGCTCCGCCATTCAAGAAGGCGGAATTCGACATCGTATTCGGAGAGGGAATCTCTAAAGTCGGAGAGATCATCGACCTCGGAGTAGAGTACAATGTGATCAAGAAGAGCGGATCGTGGTTCAGCTACGGTGAAAGCAAGCTGGCCCAGGGTCGCGAAGCTGTAAAGCAACTTCTCACAGACAATGTGGAGCTTTGCGAAGAGATCGAGGCAAAGATCCGCGAAGCACTTCAGAATGTCCAGGACTAAAAACCCGGGAAAGATACAATTTCAGAGAGACAGAGGCTCAATCCCCTGTCTCTCTTATTTTTATGAAGCAGCGGGAAAGCTGTCTCGCCGCATCGGATGATATTATCCCCGCTTCGGCCAATCCCTCTACCGTACAGTTTTCTGGAGGATTGTTATCCCTGTAAAGCACAATGGCTCTTGCAGTCTCGTAACTCCGGATATATGGATGACGCACCAATGAATCAGCAGGAAGTTCCCATAAAAGATAAGGGGTGACATGTTCCGGATCGACCTCAACAAGATCGCTCAAAGCATCATATTTCTCCTGGTCGAAACGGTATATGTCCATAAGCTGTTCCTTATATGAATAACCTCCAAGGGCATTCCTGTGCCTGATGATTTCAGAAGCAAACCAACCCCCGATACCGGGAAGGGCATCAAAAGCCGCCGAATCTGCGAGATTAAGGTCTGTCAAGGGAATATCTATATACTGCTCCAGCCTTTTATAAATGCTGTCAGAAACGACAAAAGACTTTGCGAAGTCCTCCCTTCGCCTGAACCTGCCACCCTTGTTCCTGTAATTCTCTATGCTCTGCGCCTGCTTCGGACTGAAACCCAGACGGCATAATTCGTCGACAGATACTGTATTGGGATCAAATCTGAAAGACTCCACCTTCTTGCGCGGAACATTATTCCTGACTGCAACAGCACGGTCAGAATGATGGGAATTCCGCCGGACGGCCTGTGCCGGAGGATTATCAGGCTCGTTCTTATCACGATATACATATACCGTATCAGGCTTGTCCCTGTTTGCAGCTATACTCACCACTGCTGCACGATGGACGAACAAAGCTGTCTGATATCCCACGATCAGAAATGTCAATGCAATCACACCCGTCAGAAATGAATTGGAAAAACGATCCTTCCCTGCCTCCATACCCTGTCTTTTTACTCCAAAGTTCCGGAAACAGAAAGAGCAAAACAATGTGTCTGACAATGTTCTGCTCTTTTTTATGAAAAGTTTTTCTCTTTCTTTAAAAGATGTAACTTTTTTTATTCTTCGTCTGCCTTCCTGTAGGATTTCTTCTCCTTTTTCTTTTCCGGAGCTCCTGCAACAATGATCACGATTTCACCTTTCGGTTCATGCTCCGCATACCATGCAGCTACCTCCGTCAGGCTTCCCCTCTTGTGTTCCTCGAACTTTTTGGATATCTCACGGGCCACAGAACATTCCCTGTCCGGTCCGAAAAATTCCGCAAACTGCTCAAGGGTCTTAACAAGTCTGTATGGTGATTCGTAGAAAATCAGAGTGCGTGTCTCCTCGGCAAGCTCCTTAAGCCTGGTCTGTCTGCCCTTCTTCTGCGGAAGAAAGCCTTCAAAGCAGAATCGGTCGCACGGATAGCCTGACGAAACCAATGCCGGTACAAAAGCTGTCGCTCCAGGCAGAGTCTGGACTTCGATTCCCTCCTGTGCACATGTACGGACAAGGAGAAATCCGGGATCCGAAATTCCAGGCGTACCGGCATCACTTATCAGCGCCACATTCAGCCCGGCGGCTATACGCTCCTTTATCACAGAAGCCATCTTATGCTCATTGAACTTATGATGGGACTCGAGTCTGCCCTTGATTTCATAATGCTTCAGAAGCACGGAGCTTGTCCTTGTATCTTCCGCAAGAATCAGATCCGCTTCCTTCAGGACCCTGATTGCCCTGAAGGTCATGTCCTCAAGATTTCCGACCGGTGTCGGTACTATATAAAGTATTCCTGCCATGTCTATCTGATCTTTCTGCGTACCGCCATCATGAACCTATATACAAGTTCTGATCCCATTTCCCATTCAGGATGCCGCTCACACACATATCCGACAACTTCCTCCATGCTTTCCATCCTGTTGATTTCTGACAAGGTATTGACAAATGCCTGTGCATCCTCATTGAAAAGATGATTTATGAATCTGACCCTGTCATTCAATCCTATCGCGCTTCTGATGTCCTTCACAGAACTGCCCGGCATATCCTTTCTCCATGCATAGTCAGCCACAATGACATCATTAAGAACAGGCCTCGCCTGCTCTGCCGCCTTCGATGCAACTGTAACCGGCTCGGGAAGATCAAACACACCCGGAAGGTCATCATCATCTTCTTCAGCAGGTCCCTCCGTCACCTGTTCTACAGGTTCTTCAGCCTGTCCGGAATATTCGTCTGATTCTTCAACAGGAACTTCAGCAGCCTCATCTGCCGCTTCTGACTCGGCAAACGGGAGATCATCATCATCTTCTTCTTCCATCTGCAGCGGAATCCCCTGAACCTCAACTGTCTGACCAGTATCAACAACCTCGTCAACATCGAGCTCAATATCGATGGATTCCGCCTCAAACTCCTCTGGATCAACGATTTGCTGCAACTCCGCCATCTTTGCATCCAGACGTTCCAACTGACTTCTGACAGAAGCCATCATGGCTTTGATTTCAGATAAAATCTGCTGCTCTCTATTTTCCATAAAGCAATTAATAACTATATTTGCATTCCTCGATACGGGGACATATGATAAATCAAACCAGTCAACATACAAAGTAAGGAAATGTTTTTAGAAATCGCAAAAAAAGCAGGTTCAATCGAAGTGATCTGCGGTTCAATGTTTTCCGGCAAGACGGAGGAACTCATCAGAAGAATGAAAAGGGCACAGTTTGCAAAGCAGAAGGTCGAGATCTACAAGCCATGCATAGATGTGCGTTATTCTGAAGACAAGGTCGTATCACATGACTCACACAGCATTCCTTCGATTCCTATTGATTCACCTGCCCGTATGCTGGAACTCTCGAACGATGTTGAAGTAGTGGGAATCGACGAAGCACAATTCTTCGACGAGACACTCGTGGAAACAGTCCAGACGCTTGCTAACAGAGGAATCAGAGTCATAGTGGCTGGTCTTGACACAGACTTCCTCGGCAAGCCATTCGGTCCTATGCCGGCTCTTATGGCAGTTGCAGAGGATATCCAGAAAGTACATGCGATCTGCGTGAAATGCGGAAGTCCTGCAAATCACTCACACAGACTGTCAAAAAGCAGCGAACTTGTGGTTTTGGGAGAAACCGACATATACGAGCCTCTTTGCAGACATTGCTACAACGCGGCCATGAAAGAAGAAGAGGCCGACTAAAAAGAGATTTTTAGTCGGTTTTCTTTGTTTATAGGTTACGACGACGCGACAGTAGGGATAAGTTTGGCTTGGTTCCGTCGGAACAAGTTCCGATTCCATCCCTCCCAACGCTACGCGTCGGGCCCCTCCCGCTTACGTGGTGAGGCCACTGAAAAAGGTTCTCATATTTCAAGTGTGTGAGAGTCGCATATATGAGTTAGCCCTTTGAGATGTTGATTCCCATTGTGGATTTTCAATTCTCAAAGGGTTATTTCTGTTATAGGATAGTAATCTGTGGCTATTTTGCCTTTATTTGCCAGCCAATTTCATTATTCGTTTGAGATTAACGACAAAAAGAGTCACTGCGCCCTGCATTTCCATTGCTGATAGTCCATAGGACTCAGCTCTTCCGTATCCATGTGCATTTTTGAGTTCTGCATTTTTAGCTTCGATTTTATAACGTTCTTTTGATAATAATCGGAACTCAGGACTATTCTGGAACTCTACTTGTTTCTTGTGCTCATCAGATAAGATCCTTATCTCTATGCTTTTCCTTGTTGATTCACCAATACATTCACTGCGTAGTTTGCATATGGAACACTTTCTTTGACTCCACCTATACCGGTAGGTTTTATTATGGTTTTTATTGTCGTCATATTCTCGTTCACTTCCCTTTGCAGATAATACGCCCATAGGACACACATATCTATCTGCATCCTTGTTATATGAGAACATCGTATCCAATGCGGATATCTTAGGTTTGTGACCTTGAGTTATCACCGGGTTTAACTTTGCGACTACAGCAATGTACTTATCATTGGCCATTTCAAGATTCTCTTTTCCTGAATAAGCCGCATCTCCAATTATAGTGTCAACTTCAACCCCGTTATCCTCAGTCTTTTTAAGTAAGGATGGAAGTTGCTTTCCGTCGGACTTTTCACCTGTCGTTACAGTAGCAGCTGTGATTATCCTTTCCGGAGTCATCGCTATGTGGGTCTTATACCCTAAGAATGAAGTCTCTGCAGACTTGTGTCCGGTTCTGGCTTCCTTATCATAGGATATCGGATTGTGAGAACGAACGTCATCAATCGCTTCAGCAAGATAGTTGATACTTTCTTTGAGTGCGGGGTTGTTAGACAACATTGGATCGGATGAAACAAACTCCATCAGTTCCTCGCAAGTGGTTAGTTCATCCTTAAGGTTATCACTATGACCACTCAATGGCAACAGGCTTTCATACTTGCTATCCCAGTCTTTAATTCTATTACGCAATGCCTTGTTCCTATGTTTAAGAACGTCAATAGGCGATATTG
The DNA here is from genome assembly GCA_017550025.1 of Bacteroidales bacterium. GTDB lineage: Bacteria > Bacteroidota > Bacteroidia > Bacteroidales > UBA932 > Cryptobacteroides. The sequence continues at coordinate 12,763 of JAFYLU010000020.1, forward strand.
GATTAGCTTTTGATATTGTGTGCGTAGCATCTACAATGATGGACTTACTTGTGATAATGCCTTTCTCGATAGCGACACCTACAGTCTTTGATATTAGCATATCAAGAAGATTCACATCTTTTAACCTCTGACGCCTGAACTTTGTCAACAAGCTAGGATCAATGACATCATCCTCAGGCATAAGGCCGAGGAATCTCTTGTAAGACAGATCATATCTTGAATGTTCTACAACATCCACATCTGAGAAGTTATCTATAACTTTTATCATCAGATACTTGAAAAGCATAATTGGATCTGCTGCCGTTCTGCCATTGTCTAAACAATACTTATCCTTCAGTTCATCGTAAATGAAGCTAAAGTCGATTAGTTCATCAATTAGTCTGTATTTATTGTCTGTAGGAATAAGCATATCATACAAAACAGCATATTCACTAAACTTTATTTCCCCTTGAGTGTTAAGCATAACCTATTGTATATCAATACTTAAAGATACAAAAACTTTATCAGATAAGCAAAAAAAGAAGACACTATCTTGATTACAAGACAATGTCTTTCGTATAGTTTTTCAGTGGCCTCTTACGTGGTCGCGGGTGACCACGCCATCCAAACTTACCCTACTACCGCTTCTGAGCGAAGACTATGGAGCTTTGATATCATTTTTCGGATATTATGAGCAACAGCTATTGTGGCGAAC
>JAFYLU010000021.1 GCA_017550025.1 Bacteroidales bacterium
ACAGGAATATCGCCGGGAACCATGCTTGTTTTCGGCAAATCATGTCCTCGTCTAAAGTTGAGTATATCCCCAAGTGGGCATTTGATCCATTCTTCCATAAATGAGAATTTAGCAGTCTACTTCATTAATTTTAAGCTCTCCTGACATGAGTTTTGGCAGAAGCGTATCTCTCATCTCTGACAATCTGATATTTTCAAGAGAGTTATATTTGATCTTATTCAATGCTTCTTTAGCAATAGTTTCTAATATGACCATATCTTTTGGAGAAATGACAGGGAGTTTGTATGTGCCTATGGTTTCAGCTGATACTCTTTGCCTTCCACTGCTACCATTCATATTTTTGACAGCAAAGTCTACGAAGTCATTGTACCGAGTAAGAAAGTAGAATACCTCAGGTGCGATTGCTCCTTTGGATGCAATAACAATGTACTCTGTTGATCCAAATGCGACTTCATTTTCTTCGAGGAAATTGATATATGCAACCTTGCCGTTCTCTAAGCAAGGTGTAATCCTTGCCATGAGAGTGTCACCGTTTTGGAATTTCATACCACCATTGTACTCCTTCATATCCCAACCAGCCGGAAAACTACCGGAAGTCGGTAACTGGGCCATCTCTATACTTCTGGCAAGTGTTCCCTTGGTGATGGTTCTCTTAGGATTCAGGGCGGCAATCTCAGAAAGATTAATGGTTTCGCATTCAGAATATTTAGCTACGATATTGTTGAAAGCAGCCTGTGCCTGCTGCTCTAAATTATCATTTCTGCGTCTGTTTTGACGAGAAAAACGAGAACGGTAGCGTCCGTATGTTTGATAATTCAGCATCAGCCTATAAACTTTCTGTGTGATAGCTTTACATTTGTCTGGTTCACCATTGCATAATGCATTGTGGTGTCAATCTTTACGTGCCCAAGGAGCTTCTGAACCTGTTCTACTGGCATTCCCTTGTCGATTGCCATTGTTGCGAGTGTACGTCGAAACTTATGCGGGTGCACTCTAGGCAGTTTCACTCTTCGTCCCAACTCTCTCAACCTTGTCTCCACACCTGAAATCTGGAGTCTTGTGTGTGGCTTGGCCAGCGAGACAAACAATGCTTGGTTCTTATCCTTTCGTGTCTTCAGATACTCCTGCAGATGAATCTTTGCCCTGGCATTGAAGTACACAATCCTTTCCTTGTTTCCCTTGCCGAAGACGATGCACTCGCGTTCTGCAAAGTTTATATCGTTCCTATTGAGCTTTACCAGTTCTCCAACTCTTATCCCTGTAGATGACAATAGGTCGATAATGGCCAGGTCTCGTATGTTCTTGCATTTGTCACGGAGTAGTTCAAGATTCTCATCTGTGAGTACCTCCTTGACCTGTGTTCCAGTCTTGACCTTGTGAATCCTTCTTACCGGACTCTTCAAAATGAAGTCTTCCTCTTCGAGCCATGCAAAGAATGATGAGAAGATCCTACGGATATTATCAATCGTTACCTTGCTGGACTTGTGCTTCCTCTGGAATACTGCCAGGTAAGCCCTGATGTCCTCTGTTGTGTACTCCGAGACATTCTTGGGCATCTTCTTATATAGCTGCCTGATGGTTGTCTCATAGTACTTGATGGTCTTTATCGAGCATCCTTCCACCTGTTTTGCAGACAGGAAAATCTCTAGGATTCTGTTGTTGCTCTTAACATCTTCTCGAACCTTCTCTCCATTGTCAACAAGCTCATACTTACTGATAACCTGCAGCAGGGCATTGTTCAGTTCGACCATCTGCTCGAAGTTGAGCACTTCACTCATCGCATCTGCGACTTCATTGATAAATTGTTCTTTCATGTTCTCTATGGTTTTGATTACCATAGAAGAAAGCACTATTTAATCGTAAACCCAATAGAAGCAAGCTGTTTCTTGATCTCTGCCTCAAGCTCGTGAGACTTTGCGAAGAGTTCTGAGAGCTCTCCTGTCAGTCTTTCCATCTTCTCCTGGAATGGTTCTCCGTCATCTTCTGTCTCTGTGATTCCTACATAACGTCCAGGAGTAAGGATGTAGTCCTGCTTCTCGATCTCGTCCATTCCGACAACAGCGCAGTATCCTTTTTCGTCCTCAAGAGTACCTGCAACATAATCATCGTATGTTCCTGCAATCTTGAGAATATCTTCCTCTGTAAGCTCACGAAGCTTTCTGGTTACCATTGAGCCCATGTTGCGTGCGTCGATGAAGAGTACTTTGCCGGGCTGCTTCTTCGCCCTGCTCAGGAACCAGAGACATACTGGGATCTGAGTAGAGTAGAAGAGTTGTGAAGGCATCGCAACGATACACTCTACGAGGTCCGCCTTGAGGATATTCTCGCGAATTGTTCCCTCGCCGCCACTCTGGGAGGATAGTGATCCATTGGCCAGCACCATTCCAATCTTTCCGTTAGGGGAGAGGTGATGGATCATGTGCTGAAGCCATGCGAAGTTGGCGTTTCCTGATGGCGGAATACCGTATTTCCATCTAACGTCGTCCTGGAGCTTGTCTGCACCCCATTCCTTCATGTTGAATGGAGGGTTGGCCATCACGAAGTCTGCCTTCAGAGTTGGATGTACATCCTTGAAGAATGTGTCTGCGTTGAAGTCTCCAAGGTTGGCCTCGATACCACGGATTGCAAGGTTCATCTGAGCCATCTTCCATGTGGTAGGGTTATACTCCTGACCGAACACGGAAATGTCGTTGATCTTACCCTGATGTCTCTCGATGAATTTTGCAGACTGTACGAACATACCGCCTGATCCACAGGCAGGGTCATATACTCGGCCATGATATGGCTTGAGCACTTCAACGAGTGTTCTTACGATACATGATGGGGTATAGAATTCACCTGCATTCTTTCCCTCAGCCGAAGCGAACATAGAGAGGCAGTACTCGTATGTCCTTCCGAGGATGTCCTTGCTTTCTCCCTGCTCCTTCATCTGTATGTTGGTGAAGAGGTCCACAACATCTCCAAGCTTCTGCTTGTCAAGTTCCGGACGGGCAAAGTTCTTTGGCAGAACGCCCTTGAGTCTCTCGTTCTCATTCTCGATAAGACGCATCGCCTCGTCAATCACAATTCCGATTTCCGGCTTATGTGCGTTTTCTGCGATAACAGACCAGCGTGCGTTCTGAGGTACATAGAAGATGTTTTCAGCAGTGTATTCGTCCTTGTCTTCCTCCATACCATAGCCTTCATTTACAAGCTCCTGATATTTTGCCTCAAATCTGTCAGAGATATACTTGAGGAAGATGAGTCCAAGCACTACGTGCTTATATTCGGCAGCATCCATACTGCCTCGCAATACATCGGCCGCGTTCCAGATCTGTTTCTCAAATCCTACGTCGGCAGTGTTTACCTTTGCCATAAATATGTAATTGTTGGGTTATATCATTCAAAAATAAGTATAATTTGTCATATTCTGCCTATTTATTCCAGATTTCAAAGACTTTTGTAGTGTTTTGACAACTATTTGTCAAAAATACTGATAGATTTCTCCTTATATGATTACTGACATATCCGACTAATTCAGGCGAATCGACTATCTTGATCTGATCGGATAATCCAAGGTAGAAACGGCCGACTCCTGCAAGGTCTTTCACTGTGGTGTTCAGAATCCAATTTCCATTCTGACAACTTAGGTATTTCTGCGACAGGGGATATTCTTCAATGAGAAGGTTCTTTGCCTTGAGGGTCATCTTCAGGGTTACAGGTATATCCTCTTTCCCGGCCATTCTGAAGCAGTCTGTTTCAATCTTTACATGCTTATCCTCATGCTGCCAGTCAGTGAGAGATACTTCAACCTGACTGATTCTGGATATCTTGAATACCTTCGTGATACCAGTGGCTACCTCATATGCGTAAACATCTGTATAGTTGGTCGAGAACTTTATGGGCTCGACAAGACGGTCTGAGATGCTCATGGTGTTCCCGGACTCATAACCAACTAGTGTAACCTGTTTCTTCTCATCAATGGCTTGCCTGAGGCGCATGATGTTTTCACCGGCGACCTTGTTGCCTATTATCTCCGTTACGCTTGTCGCGTCGAACAGGGCGGTGAGCTTCTTCTCAAGATTGATCGCAACCTGACAATCGCTGGTGAGTGCACCAATAAGGTTATGAAGAAGATACGCCTCCTCGTCGGATAGGTGGATGAGTTGGGATAGATCGATCTTGTGGCATGAGTTCGTCAGTAGCTTGTGAACGCTGGTGCCTTTCTTTTTCATAGTGAAGCCGGCGACCTTAAGTGAATCTATGTATCTGAAGACACTCCTTCTGGATGTTTCCAGCCTGTCCATAAGTTCCGGAATAGTGTAGTCTACATTGCTTGACAGCAATTCCATAAGCTTGAGAAGTCTTACGATTCTTCCGTGGTCCATCTTTTAGAAATATTAGAGTGAATAAAAAAGGGCTATCACGAATTGCTTCATGATGGCCCGTACGGTTATGTGTTTTCTAAAAAGAAGGCGTGGATTTTACCCATTAACTCTCAGGTGTGCGGCCTTTGGATATAATGAGCTACGTCCACGCCAAGGCGCAGACGTAAATGCCCATTGTCCTCTATCCATTAAATTTTGCACGTTTGAGAGTGAGTCCAACGACAGTTACGTAAGTATGTTGTTGTATTGTTTTCTACAATGCTGTACAAAGATATGAATTTTTCTGGAATCAATCTCTCGCTGCTCTCAAAATTGATAATAACGTGATTATCTGCATAGAATAATACCATTACTGCAAATAATTTTCAGAGTGCCGTTAGATGGCACTCTGCCCACATAAGTTTGCGGCCCATAGGTAATTAATCATCAATATGGCTTTAGAGAAACGGTTCCTGATCACATAGTGGCTCCATGACATCCCCGTATTCGCAGAGATCTCAGCACAGCTGTTCTTATGTGATTAATTTCATCATCGCTGTCAGGGTGAGATGATGAAATCCGCCAGGGCTTACATCACATCCGAAACCGATCCATGCGACGCATCGTGGTCCCTGTCATTTGAGCCCTCAGAGCTCCGGAACCTATATCAATAACCAAATAAAACCATTTATGAAAAATTCAATTGGACCAAACCGTGACAACGTGTCACGACTCACCGGTTGTGACAACCAGGAACTTCATCATGCCAGGATTCATGCCTTGGACACTACAGCATCTGCGCTTGAGAAGATCATCAGACAACATGAACTGACAGAGGAAACAGGGGAGAACGGATTGAGGGATATCGAGGCGGCTCTTAACAGTGCTGAAGATGCGCTCTTCTATCTGGCTTCGGCTTCGACAGTGGACGAGATGGACAAGACCAGAGAACTGCTGAGGGAATATGGTAGGGGAGATCTCCTGCCGTAGCCTACTCATTTGTGGCCTTCAGTGTTCCGCGAAATTCCATCGCTGCAGTGAACTGCAAGAGACCGTGGTGTCTTCTGTATCATCTCACATGCCTTTGTCGTAAACAAAAGCGCAAGGCCCTGCGTTTTCTTTCGCACTCCCTTGCATTTTCACCGCCCCTGCGACAGGAACTAAGCTCCACCTGAAGGCCCCAAAATAAGTATTAACGATAATAATGATAGTATATGTTACTATTGTTCAAGTTAATACAAAATAAATATATTGTTAAATATAACTGAATGTGTATATTTGTACCCTACTAGATGATTTATCAGTCTATTATCCGACTAAATCATCAATTATTAACATCAAATACAATCTATCATGAGAGCTGTTTTCAACATTCTTTTCGGTGTGTTAAAGTTCACATTCAAAGCGATCTTCTGGTTCATAGGCATTATCTTTATGCTTGTACTCGGAAGCTGTCCGGATTAAACGGATTATATGATTTCCGTATGTCATTTCAATCAGATTATCATTGCAATTTATATACAGTAAAGGGAGGACCGCAAGTCCTCCCTTTATTGTGTCCTGTCATCAAGGCGTCCAGTCCACGTTATGCGAGAATGAGGTTCCCGTAGTGAAGCGTCTGCTGTTTCCGCTTGAATCCTTGAATGTTCCTGTCGTTGTGACTGTGACAGCCATAGTGTACGTGCTTCCTCCTCCTGTGTATACAATAGGACCCTCGCCGCTCTGACTGGTGGAGATGTTCGGACTCTGGGCGTATGTCACGCTCCAGGTGTACGGCACATCCTTTATCTTGGTGCCGTCGCTGAAGGTAAGCGTCAGCATCAGCTTATATGTGTTTCCTGTCATCCATTCTGATGATACCGACATATTTGAAACGTAGGTGTTGGCCGGTGGTGTCTCTCCTCCTGTGACTGTGATGACACAGCTGGCGCTGATGCCGTTGTAGGTCGCGGTAAGGATAGCCGTTCCTGCTCCCTGGGCGGTGATCGAGCCGCTGGCCACTGTTGCTACTGCGGCATTGCTGGTTGTCCAAGTGGCTGTGATTGTAACATCTTTTGCATTTGTGCCGTCGTTAGGATTGTAGATCGCGGCGTTGCTGAGCACCTTGCCCTTGGTGACTGTCTGGCTGGTCCATCCGAGGGTCAGTGTCGCAGGGCCTCTGACGGTCACTGATGCGGTTGCCGTATATCCGTTGTACTTGGCAGTGATGATGACCGATCCTGCGCCTACTCCCGATACGTGACCCTGGCTTACTCCTGCAATCTTCGTGTCTCCTGAAGACCATGTGGTGCTTGAGGTCACA
>JAFYLU010000022.1 GCA_017550025.1 Bacteroidales bacterium
ATATCCGGCGAATGTCGTAGCCCTGAGCAATACCTTACATTCTGCACCGATAAGAGGCAGCATAGGCTTTACTGCCTGCGGAAGGATCACATATCTGTATTTCTTCCATCCCGTGAGTCCCAGCATTTCTGCTGCTGCATGTTGATTCCTGTCGACCTGATCGAGGTGGACTGTGAAGATGTTCATTAATGAACCGGAACTGTATACTCCGAGAGAGATTGCACAGACTATGATTCCGCTTATGTGTGAAGTGGCAAATACGACATAATAGAAGAAGAATATCAACACCACCGACGGAATGTCGTGGATGGTCTTTATGAACCATGAAACCGGACGGGATAAATACCTGAGATATGGGTGCCTGTTCATTCCGAGCATCAGGCATGCCAGTGCAAAAGCCATGATGATACCCATCAGGAATATCGAAAGGGTTGCGGCAAAACCTCTCAGTATAAGTATCCAGTAACCGTCTGATATGATGCTGCGGTTGATCCTGTGGACTGACTTCTCAAGTATTTCTCCATCATGTGCAGACTGATTTCTTCCGGGAAGAAGACGTCTGTGCACTAATAGAATCGCCTCAGCATCTTCTGAGCCTGAGTACGAAAGCTGATCATAGTCTGAGTTTCGGTTGAGAAGATATTCTCCTTCCTCTCTTTCTACGAAGCCGGCGTCGCATTTTCCTATTGCGAGTGCAAGCAAGAATTCAGAAGAAGACTTGAAGTGAACCATATCCGATGTCGGAAACACTTCTTCAAACTCCTCGTCGCTAACGGATCCGTCAAGGACCGCTATATGTGAGCCGTCAAGATCATCTACAGTATACAGAATACCGTCACTTTTGCTGCACCCGGAAAGTACGGATGAGAGCAATATGACCAATAACCCCAGATGTTTTATCATTATCTTCATCTATCAATAATCACGAACCGACAAAGATATATAAATTCCATCTAGAGACATATATGCAGGTGTTTACATTTTGGTTTACATTATGTATATAATAATGTCAATCAGATATCTGATGCCACTCAAAAATCAATTTTTCAGGAGTGACTTCAATCTTCAGATACTCCGGCGACTTGCATTTATCAGCAATGGCTCCGACTACGGTATAGTTTACATTATCATAGAAAAGCTCTTCCCGATAATGATCATGACCTTGAAGGACAAGCGATACATCATGTTCACCCAGGAAATCGATGAGGGAAAAGAATTCCTCAATCGGCATGTTACCGGAGGTTGTCTGGGAATTGTCTGTGTAGAAGAAGTTGGTATGAGTGAGGATCACGCAGTGACGATACCTGCTTCTGTTCTTTTCTACAAAAGATCTGAACCATTCGGTCTGTTTCCGTCCGAGTGTTCCGGTGGCAGTGTCAAGAGTCACATATAGATCCTTTCCTCCAGGAAAGACGATTTCAAACCAATATACGGATGGACCTATCAGTTCCTTGAAATTATCCCAGCCGTTGAAGAAGGCGTCGTGGTTGCCCAGCACATGGAATATACGAGGGTCACAGGCGTGTCTTTCAGGTTCAAAGGAAAGAGCCCCAAGGTATTCAGGAAGATTGTCACGAACGTCTATGCAGTCTCCGAGAATGACTCCGAACAAGGCTTCTGTATCATTTCGGAATGTATCATTGAATACTGTAAGATTTGCGTGGGTCTGGTCCACATGGGGATCAGTCGCCACATAGAAGGCATAATCATCTCCAGCTTCAATTACTCCAGCACAAAGATCTTCGTTCATCCTGGAGCTCTGTTCGAATCTGGAATCGACCTTATCGCCTGTCGGCATAAACATTCCCTTGATATCCAGGTGTCTGCAACTGCAGACAGATAATGTCATGAGTATTGTCAACGTTATTCTTACCACCTGTAGCATAGTCCTAGATTTAAAAATGTCTGATAATAATCTGCTGACATGTTGAACATTCCTGACGGTTTATAACCAAGTCCGAATATGATGCCTAGTTCAGGTAAAGGATAATGACGGCACTCGGCTATGATTGAAGGCTGATAATGTCTTTCCAGTTCAAATATCTCGTTATTGGTGACCACAAGATCCAGGTCCCAGTCTTCAACCGCAGAAAGAAGGTAACCGCGAAGCTCGTAATAGATGTTGAACGGCTCCTTTATCATGTCTGACTGATGTCCGTAGAGACGGTAATAATAGCCGGCCCTCAGACCGATATGCTTTCCTTTATATCCTGCACCGACTCCTGCAGCGAAGCTGCTTACCGACGACAGTCCGGTATATGCAAGAAGGATTTCTGCAGAAACTCTGCCCCAGTCATAGTCTCTGAAGGAGGCAGAACGGGCTTCAGCCGCCGTTCTGCCAATGGTATTGTATTGTACACCTGCGTCAAGGAAGGTGTTACACGAGAAATCATGATGACCTTGGAGAGAAACAGCTGCAAAGCCGCCGAATACCGCGTTGTGTCCGGTACGGAGACCTAGGGAAAGCTGGTCATTCTGTGCTTTCAGCGCTGTGACCCAACCGATCAGAAGAAAAGTGATAAGTATGACTCTTGTTCGGAACATAAGTTTCTATAATCTGAGGTAGCTCTTTTGTAGTTTCGACTAAAAAGGATAACTTTACGTAAATTTAAATTGTGTTATGAGCGATACAAACAAATGTCTCAAGGAGACTTCTGATTATTCAGCAGAAGATGCGAAGTTCATGGAAATGGCCATCAATCTGTCGATTGAAAACATCGACAGCGGGGGAGGCCCCTTCGGTGCAGTCATCGTAAAAGACGGCGAGATCATCGCAACCGGTGCAAACCGCGTGGTTCCGAATTCCGATCCGACAGCGCACGCTGAAGTGATGGCTATCAGGAATGCATGTGCAAAGTTAGGCACATTCCAGCTGACAGGATGCACTGTTTACAGCTCATGCGAGCCATGTCCCATGTGTCTGAGCGCGCTTTATTGGGCGGGAGTCAGCAGGATATGCTACGGCAACACCAAGGATGACGCTAAGGCAATCAACTTCGATGATTCTTTCATCTACGACCAGCTTGAACTCAAGTACGAAGACCGCTCTATAAGATGTGAACATTTCATGCGTTCAGACGCCCTGCGCGCGTTCAGGAAATGGGAGGAGAAGGAGGACAAGGTGGAGTATTGATCCTGTAAAGATCAGTACCCGCCGGAGCCTGGAAGACCTTCAGACCGAATGTATGGAGCACAGCAAGTACATGTTCAAACACTTCAGCCTGAATGTTTTCGTAATTGATCCATCCGGTATCTGCCGAGAAGAAATACAGCTCGACAGGCAAGCCTTGAGCTGTCGGCTGCAGCTGACGCACCAGCAGGGTCATCTCCGGGTTCACCTTAGGATGGTGACGAAGGTAGTGATCCACATAATGACGGAAGATGTACAGATTCACTTCCTCATTTCCCGTATCCTCGAAACCTTCCATCCACGGCTGCTTCCTGTATGCTTCCATTTCTTCCTTGGTACAGAAACGGACAGTATTCATGTCGATGTTTATCGACCTCTTGACCCTTCGTCCACCATGGTCGAACATTCCTCTCCAGTTCTGGAAGGAATCGTTTACCAGAGCATAAGGAGGGACTGTAACGATGGTCTTGTCCCAGTTCTGCACCTTGACAGTAGTCAATGTGACCTCCAGCACATCGCCGTCAGCTCCGTATTTAGGTGCGCAGATCCAGTCTCCCGGACGAAGCATGTCATTGGCGATCAGCTGTATTCCTGCAACAAATCCTTTTATCGTATCCTGAAACACCAGCATCAGGATTGCTGTACCTGCACCGAGTCCGGTAAGGATGACGCCGGGATTCTTACCCACAAGATTGCTTATGATGACGATTGTTCCAATACATATCACGACAAGCTTGAGCATCTGATAGAAGCCCTTCATTGAATGGTTCTTCATCTTGTCGTGCTCGCTGGAGAGGGTATACATGGCTGTAATGATCGAGCACAGCAGCTTCATGAATACTACAATGATGTATATCCTGCAGAACTTCAGCAGGAAGTCCAGGACCAGATCCGCAGGCAAGGCCAGCGTAATCAGGAAATACACGACCACAGGAGCTATCAGCATGCAGAAATCATTAAGGACGTTATCATTAAGCAGATAATCATCCCACATGAACTCTGTCTTGGATGTGACCTTGCGGATAGTCGGAACAACTGCCTTCCTGCATATCCTGTCTATCACGAAGGCCAGGATAAGCATCGACAGGATGACTCCTATGCGGAGAAGGAGCAAGGAAAGGCTTTCAGACATTCCTGCCTGAAGCATAATTTCCATCAGTTTATCAATGTATTGGAGCATATCGTATTACTTAAGGCAGTCAAGATGGGCAAGCGGTGCCTCCATTATGTTCCATGAAAGCACGGTGCCGTCAAAACCGTGGCTCGCAACGGCATCCAATGATTCTGTCACATAGGCTGGAGATGTCGGTACAACTTTCTCCCTATAATTGATCTCTATACCTGGGAATTTTGCACATGAGTATGGTTCCATAGCCACAAGCTGGGAGTGGAGGAATTCGAGGTCCATTTCAAATTCCGGATAGCCCTCTGCAAGAGGAGCAGCTTTCTTCAGCAGGTCATACTCGAAGCCCATGCCTGCAGGGGCAAATGTCTGACGATAGAGCATCGGCTTGATGAAATCTGCATGTGCTGTAAGGATTTCATAATCCTGACCTACGAAAGGCGCCATGAATGGGGCATAGAGATCCATTCCTATTTCAAGACCGCGGTTGCGCAGGCTGTCTGCGACAGCTGCAACCGCGCCGCTTACAATATGACCCTTTGCATAAAAGAAGTCCTGAGTAAGCTTGTCTTCAAATACAAAGCCTCCTTCCGGGGTATATCCTGTTACTGAAAGAAAATCATCTCCTGCATCTTCCCATGCTTCTCTGACAATTTCAAGATCGACTCCTTCTTCCTTGAATTTCGCTGTACAAAGCTCGCAGCAGCAGTTAAGGACACCGCCGTTTCCGCTTACGAATGATTGCGTACGTATACGGTCAAGGAACACTCCGTCAAATCCGCAATCGCTGAAGTAGTTGTCATAGACAGCCACGATGTTGGCGATGTTCTGCGGGTCTGAAGGACAGTTGAAACGGAAACCTTCACCAGCGGCAAGATCATAATTGGACGGGATGTTACCCCAGAGATCCAAAGCCGGCGAATTGTCGCACATTTCCTCAGTTTCTGCAAAGACAGGGAACCAGAGAAGCATCCTGATATCCTTTGAATGAAGATATTCTCCGACCTTACGGTATATTTCCTTATCAAGGCTCCATCCGATTATCACCTTGCTGACAGGTATCATGCTGCTGACGGTATCTATACGGCCGATTATCTGATCGGCCGTATAGTCTGCATGATGCCAGCTTCCAAGAGACACCTGTACGATATACTTCTGCTCAGGTTCTGCCTGTCTCACGCAGGCAGAAACCACGCAAAGAAGCGTCAAAATATAAAGGATTCCTGATTTCATGTTCTACTTGTTATTCTGAAGATATTCCTTGAAGAAACGTCCCTGGGTCGATGGTGTGAAATTCCAGTCATCGATCAGAGTAGGGGACCAATCAACATCGAAACACCATACAGTAAATGAAATGCCCTTCTTCTCAAAATACTTTGTAATATGTTCTCCGTAAACCTCTGTTGAAATCACAGGTATATGCGCTCCCTTTTCGTTCTCAAGACAGAAACCGATCTCTGTACAGATTACAGGATATGTGTCAGCAACAAAGCCGAAATCCGCTTCCCACTGCTCCTCCCAAGGCTGGTCGCGCTTCATCGGATACGGATGAGACACGTATGCCACATTCGGGCGCTCTATCGGAGCTGAAGCTACCGGAGTCAGGTCATAAGCCCAGTTGAAACCGGCGCACAGGCATACCGCATTCGGGTTGTATTCACGGATAGTGTCGATTATCTGTTCCTGAATAGCCTTCCACTCATCCCATGTACACGCTCCTGTATC
>JAFYLU010000023.1 GCA_017550025.1 Bacteroidales bacterium
CGAAGCATAATCCTGATGTGGCTGGAAAACCTGAGCTATGATGAGATCGGATCCATTCTCGGAATCACGGCGAACAATGTCTCAGTGAAGCTTGTCCGCATCAGGGAGAAACTGAAATCAATGTAGAACCGTCAAAAAGCGAAAGAAATGGAAAGAGATAATTTTGAGATTTCACAGGAACTGGAGCAGATGCGCGAGCAGTTCAAGGTTCTCACTGACAAGGTCGAGAAGCAGAAGATCGTCAATGAAAGGCTGCTTGAGTCGTCTGTCAAAAGCAAGGTTGAGAAATATACCGGAGGTAAGAAAGGCTGGATTTCGATCATCATAATAGCTTATATCGTCTATATCGATATTGAATACTGCATCAAATACAACCTGCCGCTGTGGTGCACCATAGTTGTTGGAGTCGGATTCAGCACGATGGTACTTATGTCCATATTCAATAAGCTGAAATGGCAGAAAGACCTTGATTTCAAGGGCGATGTAAATGAGTTTGCAGTCAAGGTCAGGTCTGTGAAAAAGCTAGACATCATCACATCGATTGTGTCCAGACTTATCGGATATGTAGTACTGATAATCTTCTTCTACCAGTTCATCACCATCCAGTCGAACAATGTGAGAGAAGACAGTGTTCTGGTCATATCAGCCTTTCTGCTGATTATGCTCATCCTTGTAGCAATTAAGGACATCCACAGAATCAGAATACTTGACGACATACTCAAAGACATAGAAGAATAATTATGAAACGAATCTTGACACTCCTGGCACTCTCCCTTCTGTGCCTCACTTCCAACGCGCAGCTCGTGTGGAAGATCAGCGGAAACGGCATAAAGAAGCCGTCGTACATTCTCGGAACCCATCACGGTTGCCCTTTTACCTACTGTGACAGCATCCCCGGTCTGATGAAGGCCTTTGACAAGGTGGACAACATCATCGGTGAGATCAATATGATCGAGTTGGCCGAAATGAGTCCGGAACGGATGCAGAAGATGCAGGCAATGATGATGATGCCTGCTGACACCTCCCTGCTCTCTCTTTTCTCAACGGAAGAGGCTGCAAAGGTGAATGAATGGCTTGGTAAGAAAATGGGAGCTAGTCTTGAAATGCTCTCTGTGATGAAGCCGATGACGATAATGGTGACAGTCCAGAACAAGGAGATGATGGAAGTGATACCCGAGGTGGCCGATATGACAACGATCGACAAGTATATGCAGACGCTCGGTCAGCGGAAGGGCAAAACAATCGGAGAACTTGAGACTGCAGACTATCAGATGGAACTCCTGTACGGAAACTCTCTTGAGGAACAGGCAGATGCACTTCTGGAAATGATTGACCATGAAGACAGCAAAGGACTTCTGCAGCAATTGACGAGTGCATACAAATCACAGAACCTTGACACGCTTTGGAAGGTTTTTCAGGAGCAGATGACCGGTTATGAATATGACGCCATTGTCAAAGTCCGCAATCTCAACTGGGAGAAACAGATGAAGGAAATCCTTCCGAAGCAGACTACCCTTTTTGTGGTCGGTGCGGGTCATCTGCCGGGAGAATACGGCATGATCAATCTGCTTCGTGAGGCCGGGTATAAAGTGAAACCCGTGAAGAAGTAACAGATGAAACTGCTTATAACAATACTCGCAGCATTAGTCTGCTGTTCCGTAAGTGCCCAGACCGGAACAGCAGACACAATATATGTAGATGTTCCGGCAGAGGTGGAAGGATTGAGAATGCAGACCACCGAGTGCGTCGCTGTAGGCAAGAAGGACAAGGAAAGGTTCGGAAAGAAATTCCTTGGATACTCCTTCATGCAGACATGGTGCTATAATGGAGAGAAACTCGACACGAAGAAGCACAAGGAAATCTTCAAGAATATCCAGTATTATCCATACGACAAGGTTGTCTTCAATGGTTTTGTTCTTGACAAGCTGGACATGGACTATTCTACTGAGGCTGGAGTAATTCCGGCTCTTATTGTAGGAAAGTATCCTGTTCTGATTTTCAGACGCGAGACTGATATGAGGGCAAAGATTGATTCACTCCTATGCGATATAGGTCGAAAGGATCAGGCAGTACGCGCAGATTGGGCGAAGGTGGCGACAGGGAATGTCACTCAGGAGGAAGCCATAGAATATGCATTGAAGATGGAAGAGACAGACAGCACCAATCTGGCAGCGGTCTCACGAATCCTTGACACATACGGATGGACTTCCGGCCTTTCTGATGAGGCAAACAAAGCAATCTTCCTTGTGATCGATCACAGTGATCTCAAGACCATGAACAAGTATATCGGACTATTTCGCGATGCTGTGGAGAAGGGATACATATCCATGAATGACCTTGTCACAATGGAAGACCGTATGCTGATGAATGCCGGCAAGCCACAGAAATACGGCACGCAGGCATATTCATTGGTCGAGGATGGCAAGACAGTCATTTATATATGGCCGGTTGAAGATCCGGGCAAACTTGATGCACTTCGCAAGTCTGTCGGTCTGATGCCAATCGAGAGTTATCTTGAGATGGTGAAGCAGCAAGGCGTAGAAATCATCTATGACAAGACAAAAACTGTTGCAGATTTCAATCAGTAGTGGACGGAATGCCACTTGAATGCATCTATATAGAAGTATATCATAACAACTAATTTTCAATTCCTTAAACAATCATATTATGAAATCTATCAGCAATATCCTCAGATTATTTGCAGTTGCCATTGTTTTTATGGTTTCAACAGCAGCAACAATATCAGCTCAGGAAAACCCATCTTCTGATAAGGCTTACATCTATTGCAGTGTGACCTTCAATGACTTTAAGGTTCAGAAGGAGAAACAGATTCATAATTATACTCAGAAATACACAGAACGCGTGTATAAGATGTCTGTCGACTGCCGTCAGTATGATGATGACCTTACATACATATTTGGCGTCATTAATGATGAGGAAGGACGACCACGAGAGTTCAGATCCTATATGGCAGGTCTTAATTGGCTGGGACGTATGGGATGGGAAATGCTTCCATACCCTACATCATATAGGTCTGATATGAACCTGGATCAGGTGTATTGGTTCCGTATGGATGTATCAGGATTGTCAGCTGATGAGATAAACGCGAAGCTGGCTCCACTGAGACCATCAAAGGAATAATTGTAAACAAACGATATTATGAAACGAGGATTCTCTACTGGGGACAGATAACAACAGCTGGAAAATGCACATTGAACTTCTATAGTGGGGATGAACTTGTTACGGTGGAGCTTGCAGCACACAAACTGGAATAACTAAATCGGGATTTTATCATGAAGCGAATAGCAAACATACTATCGATTCTGGCATTGCTGCTCGCATTCTCGCACAATGTGAGTGCGACCAGGCAAGCCCGTGACATGATTATAATTAACAAGGTAGAGCATAGGCTGAATAAGGTTCTTCTCTACCAGCTTGATTCCGTTACATATGATGCTCTTGGTAAGA
>JAFYLU010000024.1 GCA_017550025.1 Bacteroidales bacterium
CCACCCTCGGTAACGCGGCACTTGCACTGTCCGCATGCACCCTTACCACCACATGCTGAAGGAAGGAAGATCTTCTGCTCTGCGAGTGTCGAGAGAAGGTTTCCTCCTGGAGTCACTTCCACGATCTTGCTTCCCTCGTTGATATTGATCTTTACTGTTCCTGAAGGTGTCAGCTTCGTCTTGATGAAGAGGAGAAGCGCAACCAGGATGAGTGTGACGATCACGAAGACGATCACAGCTAAAAGTATTGTTGTCTTAAGCATAACTTATCCTCCTTTTTTAAAGCTGAATACCCATGAATGTCATGAATGCGATACCCATGAGACCTACAGTGATGAATGTGATACCAAGACCCTTGAGACCTGCAGGTACGTGTGAGTATGAAAGCTTCTCGCGGATAGCGGCGAGGGCTACGATAGCGAGCCACCAGCCGATGCCTGAACCGAGAGCATATACTACAGGCTCACCGAAGCTTACGAAATCTCTCTCCTGCATGAAGAGCGAGCCTCCGAGGATCGCACAGTTAACGGCGATGAGCGGAAGGAAGATACCGAGCTGCGAGTAAAGGTTTGGAAGGAACTTCTCCACTACCATCTCCACGATCTGTACGATAGCGGCGATGACGGCGATGAAGATGATGAAGCTGAGGAAGCTGAGGTCGAGGTTTGCATATTTCTCACCCAACCATACGAGAGCTCCTGGCTTGAGGATATACTCGTTGAGGAGGTAGTTCACAGGAAGAGTGATCAGAAGCACTGCAATAACCGCAATACCGAGACCATTCGCTGTCTTTACGTTCTTTGATACCGCCAGGTATGAACACATACCGAGGAAGTAGGCGAATATCATGTTGTCGATGAAGATCGACTTTACAAATAAGCTAATATAATCTGCCATTTTCTTTCAAGGTTAAGTGTTATTTCTCCTGAAGGTCTTTCTGGATTGATCTCTGAACCCAGATGATGCATCCGAGAAGAACGAGTGCCATCGGAGGGAGGATCATAAGACCGTTGTTCATGTATCCGAAATCGTAAACCGCCTGTGGGATTACCTGGAATCCGAAGAGGGTACCGCTACCGAGAAGTTCGCGGAAGAATGCCACGATCACGAGGATCATTGCATATCCCACACCGTTTCCGAGACCGTCCATCAGTGATGCGAAAGGCTTGTTACCAAGGGCATAAGCCTCGATACGTCCCATTACGATACAGTTTGTGATGATGAGGCCGATGTAGACCGAGAGAGTCTTGCTCACGCTGTATGCATATGCCTTGAGGATCTGGTCAACAAGGATTACCATCATAGCGACTACTACGAGCTGTACGATGATACGGATTCTGTTAGGAATGGTATTTCTCAAGAGTGAGCATACGAGGCTGGAAAGTCCTGTTACGGCGATAACCGAAAGTCCCATTACGAAAGCTCCCTTGAGCTGTACTGTAACAGCCAGTGAAGAACAGATACCGAGGACAAGGACAGAAATAGGGTTGCCCTTGAATATCGGATTCAAGAATGTTTCCTTAAAATCAAAATTTGCCATATTCTATTCCTCCACTAGTTAGCTGATTCAACTTCTTCTGCAGCTGCCTCGCATGCATTATCGCAGCATGCCTCGCCACAGCACTTCTCTTCACAGCACTTCTCTTCACAGCACTTTTCATCACAGCAAGCATCCTTGCAGCATTCTTCCTTGCAACATCCCTCCTTGCAGCACGCAGCGTTATTTGAAAGATAGTTCTGGTAGAAGCCGAACCACTGGTTAAGAGTGTTTCCGAGAGCCTGTGAAGTGATTGTTGCACCTGAAATTGCGTCAACACCGTTGTCTGTGGTCTGACGGTTTGCAGGTTTTGTCACTTCGAAGAGCACATCGCCTGTGCCAACCTGCTTGCCTACGAATGCGGCAGCAAATGATGGCTCGTCAGCGATCTTTGCTCCGAGACCAGGAGTCTCACCCTTGTGACCGAAACAAACTGCCTTGATGGTCTTGAGGTCGCCCTCGAAACCTACATAACCCCAGATAGGGCCCCAGAGACCTGCTCCGTAGCAAGGTACCACTGTGATGCCGTTCTTGAAGATGTATACAGGGAGAGCCTTTGCATCAGCTCCGATCTGTCTCTTGAGGTCAGAGTTGCCGTATACTTCGCAATCTGCCACATTGAGTGTGCCGACTTCCTCACCGTTGATGTCAACGAGGATAGCTGCCTCGACCTCCTGCTGATATGTTGCGAGAATGTCATCGCCAGCCTCGATGGTTGCAGCTGTAAGGATCTGACTGATTGTGTCCTTCTTTACATTTGCATCCTGGATCGGCTTGAGGAACATTGCCGCGAAGGCAAGAACCGCAGCGACTATCACAACAAGGATAATCGAATATATTACTGTATATGTATTACTGTTTGTATTCATACCTTATATATATATTAAGCGGTTTTTACTTTCTTGGCTCTTCTCTTGATTGAACCCTCGATCACATAGTGGTCGATAAGTGGTGCAAATGTGTTCATGAGAAGGATTGCAAGCATCATTCCCTCCGGGTAACCAGGGTTCCAGAGGCGTACTGTCACAGCAAGAGCACCTACGAGGAAACCATAGATCCACTTGCCGCATTCAGTCTGTGCTGAAGTTACAGGGTCGGTAGCCATGAATACTGTTCCGAAGAGGAAACCACCCATAACGAGCTGGTAGTATCCTGGAAGGTCAGTAGCTCCTACAGCATATCCGAGATAACCGATAGCAAGACCGCCGACAACTGATGATACCATGATCTTCCAGCTTGCAACGCCTGTCCAGATGAGGAGGGCTGCGCCGAGAAGAATAGCGATTACAGAAGTCTCACCTACAGAACCAGGGATTGTACCGAGTACCATGTCCATGAACTGTGGCTCAAGGTTTGCGAGAGTAGGGTTAGCGAGTGGGGTAGCTCCGGAGAATCCGTCAACGAGACCGTTGCCAGCCTGGAAAGCTACACCCTCGTTCATGAAACGTGTAACGCCACCTGTCCATACTGTGTCTCCTGACATCATGCTTGGGTATGAGAAGAAGAGGAAAGCACGTGTGAGGAGTGCTGGGTTCCAGATGTTCATACCTGTACCGCCGAATACTTCCTTGCCGATGATCACTGCGAATGCAACTGCGATTGCAAGCATCCAGAGAGGTACGTCGACAGGAACGATGAGTGGAATAAGCATACCTGAAACGAGATATCCCTCGTTCACTTCGTGTCCCTGGATCTGAGCTGAAACGAACTCGATGCCGAGACCTACGAGATATGCTACGATATAGAGTGGAAGTACTTTTGCAAGTCCGTAAAGTACGATGTTCCAGAAGCCCCAGTCGAGGCCGAATGCGAGACTGTGCTGGTAACCTGTGTTCCATACTCCGAAAAGCATTGCAGGAACAAGGGCGAGCACTACCATGATCATGACTCTCTTCAAGTCGACGCAGTCCCTTACATGAGCGCCACGGCGTGTAACTGTGTTAGGGACGAAGAGGAATGTCTCAAAAGCGTCGAATGTCGAATGAAGGAATCCGAGCTTGCCGCCTTTCTCAAAGGTCGGCTTGATCTTATCTACAAAATTTCTTAATCCGTTCATATCTTAAGCTTTTAGCACATTTCTTTCAACATGAGAGCGATACCGTCAGTGATGATCTGCTGGATGTAGATCTTTGACGGACATACATATTCGCAAAGTGCGAGATCTTCCTCAAGTACTTCGTAGATACCGAACTTCTCCATCTTGTCGATGTCGTTTGCAAGACAAGCCTTGAGGAGATATACAGGATAGAGGTCCATAGGGAGAACCTTTCCGTAAGTGTCGTTAACCACGAATGCGCGCGGACCACCATGGAGGTTAGTGTCCATGTCATACTTCTTCTTTGGAGTGAGCCATGAGAAATATGTGCGTGATGCACTGAAGAGGGCTGGTCTGCAAGGCTTTGCCCATCCGAGGAGCTCGTACTTGTCTCCTTCCTCGAGGATTGTCACCTGGTTGTCGAAGAAACCGAGGAATCCTTCAGCTCCTACATTTGTACCAGTGAGGACATCGCCGCTTACATAACGGAGGTTTTCAGATGCGTTGTAGAACTCCTTGAGATCCTTGATCGAAATGCCAGGATAGCCTTCTACATAGGCAGGGCTGATAGCCTTCGGTCCTGTGACTGCGATCTTTCTCCTTACATCATACTTTCCTGTGTTGAAAAGCTTACCGATTGCAACGAGCATTACCGGTGATACAGTCCAAACTGTCTCGCCCTTCTGTACAGGGGAGATGTGGTGGATCTGTACGCCCACATTACCTGCAGGGTGAACTCCTGAAACAGTGTGGAGCTCTACGTTCTGGAGCTTGCTGAATGGAGTTGCAGAGGCGTTTGCAGCATTTACGCTGACATGAACCTTGCATCCTGCCATCTTCGCAAGTGCGTCCACAGCTGTCTGCACATGTGAGAACTGGTCGTTGAGAGCATACTCGTTGTTGGCTGCGAGAGGTGCAGTCGAGAATGCCGATACGAATATTGCCTTTGGTTTCACTTCAGGGTTGGCGATGATGCCGTATGGTCTCTGAGTGATTGCAGGCCAGAGACCTGCTGCAAGAATGGCTTCCTTGATCTCCTCTGCAGAAAGTGAAGAAACCTTCTTTACTCCGAAATCCACATACTCCTGATCAGCATCGGCTTTGATGCGAACCTCAAGCAACTTTCTTTTTTCGCCTCTTACAACCTCTGCTACTGTTCCGCTTACCGGAGACGCGAAGAGGATGTTCTGAGACATCTTGTCTGCCAAGACTGGTGTACCTGCGAGAACCTTGTCGCCTTCCCTGACAAGAAGCTTCGGTACGAGGCTTCTGAAATCGGTCGGCTTCACGGCTACAACATCAGGAACGATCACCTTCTTGGTGTGCTGGGCCGCCGCTCCATTGATCGGAAGGTCAAGGCCCTTTTTCAAATAGATGTTGTTTGACATTATATAAACCGTTTGTTGAGTATAATTTGCGATTTGCGCCCGCGAAGTTACGCATTATTTCCCTATTTACGAAGTAAATGTCCCTTTTTTTGCGGTCTTGTTTCGTGGATCTGGCGCATCTTGTCCCTCATTTGAGCTGCTTCTTGCCTGTTCGGTTCCCCCTCGGGTCTGTGTCCGGGCAGCAAAAATCTTTTTAAACGTGTTTATGATGTAAATTGCAATGTTTTGTATAATTTTGCACCCGTTATGGAAAACAGATGCAGTACTATTTTGGAGGGACTGAACAGCGAGCAGAAGGCCGCTGTCAGTTGTGTTGACGGACCGGTGCTGATAGTTGCTGGTGCGGGATCGGGAAAGACGAGAGTGTTGACGAGCAGGATTGCCTATATACTTGCGCGAGGTTGTGAGCCTTCAAGGATTCTGGCTCTCACCTTTACAAAGAAGGCGGCTTCGGAAATGAAGGAGAGAATTGCCCTGATGGTCGGCGAACGCAGTGCGAGAAGACTTTACATGGGTACATTCCATTCGGTCTTCATCAGATTCCTGCGTGAGTTTGCCGAGTCGTTGGGATATCCCGCCTCTTTTACGATATATGATACGAGCGACTCGATCAGTGCGATAAAGACATGTCTGAAGGAGCTTCAGCTGGATGATAAGGTATATAAGCCGAAGGATGTGCTTTCCCGCATATCCATGGCGAAGAACAACCTTGTGACGGCTTCCGCATACAGACGTAATCCTACAGCGCTTCAGAATGATGCTGCAGCGAAGAAGCCGCGCATATGCGACATCTATGACCTGTATGCTGCAAGATGCAAGCAGGCAGGAGTAATGGATTTTGATGATATCCTGTTGAATATGAATATATTGCTGCGTGATAATCCCGCAGCTTTGGAGTCGATTGCCGGACGTTTCGAATATATCATGGTGGACGAGTATCAGGATACCAATTTCTCGCAGTATCTGATTCTCAAGAAGCTCAGCCAGTTCCATAAGAACATATGCGTCGTGGGCGATGACTCGCAGTCCATCTATGCTTTCCGCGGTGCGAAGATCGAGAACATCCTGAATTTCAAGAAGGATTATCCTGAACATCATATCTTCCGTCTGGAACAGAACTATCGTTCGACCAGGGTCATTGTCGATGCCGCGAATTCTCTGATTGCAAGGAACTCCGCACGCATTCCGAAAGAGTGCTATTCGATGGGAGAGCAGGGAGAGAAGATCAGGCTCATACAAGCTTATACCGAGCAGGAGGAAGCTCTGCTTATCGCCTCGTCAATAGTTTCGAGGATACATGCTGAATCGGCACAGTATCAGGATTTTGCAATACTTTACAGGACAAATGCACAGTCCCGTGCCCTTGAGGAAGCCTTGAGGAAAAGGAATCTTCCGTATGTGATATATTCCGGAAACTCATTCTTCGAGAGAGCGGAAGTGAAGGATATGATGGCCTATATGAAGCTTGCCGTCAATCTGAATGATGACGAATCGTTCAGGAGGATTGTGAACAAGCCTGCGCGAGGAATCGGAGATACTTCAATGACAGCTTTGGCTGCAGCTGCGTCCGCTCATGGTGTGTCGCTGCTTCAGGCCGCATATGCCGAGGATCTGGAGAATTTCGGACTGAAGAACGCGGCTGCGCAGAAGATAAGGGTGTTCTGCGAGATGATGAGGAAGTTCTGCAATCTCGGACAGAAGGAGGATGCCCATAAGGTGGCCATCTCGCTGGCATCGGAATCCGGCCTCCTGATGTTCTATAAGAGTGATACGAGCATAGAAGGGCAGTCGCGTACGGCTAATGTGGAGGAGCTCCTGAACGGTGTGAAGAATTACATCGAGGAAAGACAGCATGAGATGTTTGAGGAGATGCAGGCGGAAGGCATTGTCGGTGAGGGAGTCGAGCTGACGGAAGCCGATATGCCTGTGACTACTTTGGGCGATTATCTGGAAAATGTTTCTCTTTTGAGTGCAGTCGATCTGGAGGATGACGAGGAAGGGTCCAACAAGGTCACATTGATGACCGTCCATTCTTCGAAGGGTCTGGAATTCCCTTATGTGTATGTGGCCGGTATGGAAGAGAACATATTCCCTTCAGGCGGATTCCTGGCTTCTGAAAGCGAGATAGAAGAGGAAAGGCGCCTGTTCTATGTGGCAATGACACGTGCGAAAAAGGCTGTTTCATTCTCATTCGCCCAGACGAGGACCAGAAACGGAAAGCATGAAGCCAATTCTCCGTCGAGGTTTGTCAAGGAGGTTGATCCTCAATATGTTGCCAATCCGTTGACAGCCATTGTTGACGATGATGACAGACCTGTTCAGGGATTCGGCGGGTGGAAGAATCCGTCCGCATCCAGACCAGGGTATGCATATGGCCAGTCATCAAGGCCGCAGGTGGAGCGTCGCGCCCAGCCTGTTCAGCCGACCCGCAGGCCGGAACCTGCAAGAAATCCGCAACCTTCTGCTGTCCGAAGACCGCAACCTGTGCCGAAAAGAGTGCCTGATTCAGAGTTTGAGGCTACTCCTGTCATGCAGCTTCGGGCAGGGCAGAGGATCGAGCACAATCGTTTCGGATATGGGAAGATAGTGGAAATCACAGGAGGCATCACAGATCTGAAGGCTAAAATAGTTTTTGATGAGCATGGCGAAAAAATATTATTGTTGAAATATGCAAAAATTCGTGTGATAGAATTGTCGAATGATTAATTATTCTTATATTTCCTCTATAAATCAAGATTACATACTATCTGTGCACCTCCGGTGGCATCATGACTTCTCATAAGTGCGTGAGGATACCCCACTATCGGTGATAGCGGTGATATGATAATATAACAATTTCCTCTGCGAAC
>JAFYLU010000025.1 GCA_017550025.1 Bacteroidales bacterium
AGGAGACCTGTCTCTGGATCAACTGTGCACTGCTCTGGAGTGAACTTGTAAGCACCGTGTGAAGTTCCGATAGAGATAGCGAGTGAGTCGCAACCAGTCTTAGTCACGAAGTCAACAACCTCCTCAGGCTTAGTGTAAGTGTGGTGGTCTGAGCTAACCTCATCCTCAACACCTGCAAGTACTCCGAGCTCACCCTCAACTGTTACGTCGAACTGGTGTGCGTACTCAACAACCTTCTTAGTAAGAGCTACGTTCTCGTCATACTCGAGGTGTGAACCGTCGATCATAACTGAAGAGAAGCCCATATCGATACAGCTCTTGCAAGTCTCGAAAGAGTCACCGTGATCGAGGTGAAGAACGATCTGTGGGTTCTCCCAACCGAGCTCCTTAGCGTACTCTACAGCACCCTCTGCCATATAACGGAGAAGAGTCTGGTTAGCATACTGACGAGCACCCTTTGAAACCTGGAGGATAACTGGAGACTTAGTCTCAGCAGCTGCTGAGATGATAGCCTGGAGCTGCTCCATATTGTTGAAGTTGAATGCAGGGATGGCGTAGCCACCGTCGATTGCCTTAGCGAACATTTCTTTGGTGTTCACAAGACCAAGTTCTTTGTAAGAAATCATAGTTCTATTAATTTGTTTAAAAATCGATTGCTTGTCTTAAAATCTTGGCAAAATTAATTATTTTTGCCTAAAATTGAAATAATAATACCAAGATTCTTTACATCACTTCGTTTCAAACACCTGTTACCTCACCCAGAACTGGGCCGACAGGTAAAAACGGACATAAGAATCAGCAAAATACAACGCCCTATGAGCAACAAAGTCATCATCTTCTCCGCTCCCTCAGGAGCCGGCAAAAGCACCATAGTAAACCATCTCCTCAAACTCCGCGAGGAGCTCGAATTCTCCATTTCAGCCACCTCCAGAGCCCCAAGAGGACAGGAGCAGCACGGAGTCGAGTACTATTTCTTCACGGCTGACCAGTTCCGTCAGATGATTGCTGAAGACAAGTTCGTGGAATATGAGGAAGTCTATGCAGGCTCATTCTACGGCACCCTCAGGTCTGAAGTAGAAAGGATATGGGCAAAAGGACACGCCATCGTATTTGACATCGACGTACAGGGTGGAGTGAACCTCAAGAGGATCTTCGGCGAGCAGGCACTTTCCGTGTTCATCCAGGCTCCGTCGGTGGAGGTGCTCCGCGAGAGGCTGGTAGGCCGCGGCACCGACACAGAGGAGGCCATCGAAAGAAGGGTTGCCAAGGCGGCTTCGGAGATGGAATTCGCCGCAGGCAAATTCGACTATGTACTTGTAAATGACAACCTTGAAACAGCTTTCGCAGAAGCCGAGAAGGTCATCGGAGAATTCTTGGAAAAATAGCACGAGCGCACAGCACCCGCAAAAATCAATGAACTTAACTGTCGCAAGTGCGAAAGTACCTTGTTTTTGAGACCTTTAGGTCGATAGTAAGTCCCCTTTCCGAGAAAGGGGATTTAGGGGAAAGGTAACGTAAACATAGAAGGTGCGGTGGGAAGAAGTTTCGCAAGTTTCACCGACCTTCAAGAATCAACATTTTACCACTTGCGAAACTTGAGCCTATGAACATAGCAGTCTACTCAGGATCATTCAATCCCCTTCACATAGGCCACCTGGCCATAATGAAGTACCTGACCGAAGAGGCCGGGTACGATTGTGTCTACCTGATAGTGTCGCCCAAGAACCCTCTGAAAGACGGCATAAGCAGCGCCACAGGAAGGGAAAGATTTGAGGCTGCCCAGGAAGCTGTCAGAAGGCATAAAGGGCTGAAAGTCAAGACAGACGACATCGAACTCTCAATGCCGGAACCGCACTATACGATCCGCACGCTCGACGCTCTGAAAGAAAGGGAACCAGACAACCATTTCACATTCATAATGGGAGCCGACAACCTCGCAGGCATAAGGAAATGGCGCGAGTACAGGAGGCTGCTGACCGAATTCGGCTGTGCCGTATATCCCCGTCAAGGCCACGACCTCGCCGCGATCAAGGGAGACCTTCTGAACGAAGACCCGTCATATCGTATAAATATAATGAACGCGAAGATGGTGGATATATCATCGAGCGAAATACGCGAGGGCCAGGCACGGGGCGAGGATATGTCAGCGTGGCTGATGTAACCCCGACCCGACACAGTCCGGCCACCTCACCACAGACGCACCACATCCCACCACAGGCGCTGTTCACAACGGCCGTACATCAGTACAACCAAATATATTCACAATCGCACAACACCCAAAGCATATATTTACGATATTTATGGCCTTATAACCCAATATGGCCCTATATAACCACAACGACATTCAATATATACAGAAAACCAATCATACAGAACAATGAATATAAGGAAATTCTTCGCTGCGCTGATGGCAGCCTTCATTTCTATGGCACTCGTTGCCTGCAATCCTACCCCGGACCCTGTTGTTCCTGACGACGACAAGGAACAGACTGATGAAAATCCTGACAAGGAAGAACCTGGTAAGGAGGAAGAGGACGAGCCTAAAGACCCTGTCGCCGCTCTCGAGCTGGACGGCTATGCAATATTCTTTGTTGACCGCACCTCCTGGGGCGCGACCCACATCTACGGATGGAACAGCGCTGACGGCAGCGTGACCAACGGATGGCCGGGCAACGCCGTGACCGGAACCGTCGACATCAACGAAGTGACCTATAAATATGTGGATATGGGCAAGTCACGCAATGACAAGACAATGAAGCTCATATTCAACTGCAACTCGTCACAGAACACCCAGGACGGCTATGAGGTGACTATGAACCGCCACTATTTCTTCAAGATCACTGACGACTCGGCTGAGGAAATTGATCCATATTTCTCAGAGGAGGCAGGTGAGGCATTCACTCTCTCTGCAACCTCTGCAAGCTTCGAGAGCCTCCCTACCGGTGGCAAATCCCTCACACTCTCTGCAAAGGACTATGACTGGACCATCGACTTCGCCGGAAACGACTGGCTTGTTATGGTAGACGAGAACGGCGAGAAAGTGACTTCAGGCAAGAAGAGCGGAAAGGCCCAGTACCTCACTCTCTATGCTACCCCTAACGGCCTCAAGACCAAACGCGAAGGTAAGTTTACACTGTCTTCATCCGACAATAGCCAGAAGATAGAATTCAGCGTATCACAGGCCGCTGCCAAGGCACCGCTCCTGAGCCAGTGGGTATTCCGTGACAACAAGAACACCTACTCTGTGTCGTGGCCATATATGCAGGTAATCGGCGCAACAGACGAATCAGCAGGCCAGATCACTGTAGTCCGCGGCGAGGAAAATGCAGAGACTCCATTCGTATGCAAGGTAGTAGGAAACAACCCTAACGTCTCCACTATGGTGGAAGGCGACTACTGGCTTTACACCTTTGACGCTTCCATTGACGCAGGTTCTGTAATTGCATTCAATGCGACTATGGCAGGCGACAAGAAGGCTCCTAAGTACTTCATCGTAGAGTACCTTGACGGCGGAGTCTGGAAATCTACAGAGGAAGACCTCCTCACAGCAGAAGAAGACGCTTCAGTAAAATACACCTACAAGCTCTCTGGAGAGGTTTCGACAGGTTCGCCTGACACTTATCAGTACACAACAGTAATGCAGACCTGCCGTTTCGAGAATGCTGCAGACAAGGTGCAGATCAGATGCCGCGCAGTCGGTGACATCACCTGCGACGGAAGCCGTCAGGACATCAATGCAACATCAAACGCTGCCTGCAGCCTTCCTGACTTCGGTTTCACTGCATCAGACGTGCAGCTCTACCCTGATGTCGAGATCACTCAGACCAAGAAGGTCCTCATTCTCGGCAACTCATTCCACTACTACTTCAACCCTATGTTTATGCTCAGAGAGATAGCCTGGAGTCAGGGTATCGACCTCAAGATCACAGCACACGTGAAGGGTTCGCAGTCGTTCGAGAAGCATCTCCAGCTCTCAAACTCTCTTGAAGCAGTACGCAAGGGCGGCTACGACTTCGCAATCATCCAGGACCAGAGCAAGAACCCGGCAAGACTTGCTGACGACCCTGCAGGATATGCAAAAGTACGCGAGAACTGCGTGGAGCTTGCGAATATGATCCGTCAGTACTCGCCTGAGTGCGACGTAATCCTCGACCTCACCTGGGCATATCCAAACTCAGACAACACTTATGGCGGCTACGGCAGCTATGACAACTTCGACCAGCTCCTCTACAACGGAGTTATGGATATGGCGGTTGCTGCAGGCTGCAGAGTCGCACCTGTCGGAATGGCATTCGCCCAGTCACGAAAGGAGCATTCAAATTGGAGTCTCTACTTCTCTGGAGACGGCCTCCACCCTACCCGCACAAGCGCCTTCCTTGAGGCCTGCGTCGAGTATGTCACTATGTTCGGCCTTGAGTTCAAGACACCGGATGTAAACTGCAACGTAGCGGCAGACCGTGCCAAGTATATGAGATCGCTCGCCGAGAGCATCGTGTTCAACAATCCTGACACTGTAAATCCAAAGTAAAACTCACACTATAACAACCAAGAAAATATGTTAAAAGGAAAACTCAGGACACTGCTTTGCATAGCACTGCTGTCCATCTCAGCATCCCTTTTCGCCCAGCAGGCGAAAAACGTCGCTTACCAGGATGCCGAAGTACGTTTCACAGTCATCACAGACGGAGTAATCCGCCTCGAGTGGCAGCCTGAGGGCAAATTCACCGACCTGCCTTCATTCGTAGCCTCTGAGCGCAACTACCCTGAAGTGGACTACAAAGTGAAGACCAGCGGTAAGAAGGTAACCATCCAGACCGCAAAAATGACTCTGGAATATAAGACAGGAACCGGCAAGTTCACAGCATCCAACCTCGTGATCAAGGCCAAGGACGGCTTCTTCACCTGGAAACCGGGTATGAAGCAGCAGGGCAACCTCAAGGGTACATTCAGAACCCTCGACGGTCTTGACGGCGACGTACAGACTCAGAACTGGGTAGCGGATATGAAGCAGGGCGAGACCCGCCAGTTCGAAGAAGGAGTCATCGCTAAAGACGGCTGGACTCTTATCGACGAGTCTGAAAGCTACCTTTTCGACGAGTCCGAGTGGGCTTGGGTAAAGGAAAGAGAAGCAAAGAAATGCCAGGACTGGTACTTTATGGCATATGGCCACGACTACAAGGCTGCCCTGAAGGACTTCACCGTGTTTGCAGGCAAGATGCCTCTTCCTCCACGCTTCACCTTCGGTTACTGGTGGAGCCGTTACTGGGCTTACTCTGACAAGGAGCTCCGCAACCTCGTGGACAAATTCCACACATTCAACATTCCTCTCGACGTGCTCGTAGTAGATATGGACTGGCACTACACAGACGCAGGACGTGGCGGCTGGACAGGCTGGACCTGGAACAAGTCCATCTTCCCTGATCCTGAGAAGTTTATGGGCTATCTCAGGGACAACGACCTTAAGGTAACTCTCAACCTGCACCCTGCAGACGGTTTCGACCACTGGGAGCAGAGCTACCCATCACTTGCAAAGAGCCTTGGCAAGGACCCTGAAGGCAAGGACAGAATCGAGTGGATCAACTCTGACAAGGAGTTTATGGCCAATATGTTCGAGCAGGTGCTTCACCCTATGCAGAAGGAAGGTGTAGACTTCTGGTGGCTTGACTGGCAGCAGCACGTCTATGACACAAAGCTCAAGAAACTTCACAACACCTGGTGGATCAACTACGCATTCTTCACAGATATGGAGCGCAACGGCGACAAACGTCCTCTCCTCTACCACCGTTGGGGCGGCCTCGGAAACCACCGCTACCAGATCGGTTTCTCAGGAGACGCGACCATCACCTGGAAGTCCCTCGAGTTCCAGCCATATTTCACAGCCACAGCCTCTAACGTGCTCTACGGCTATTGGAGCCACGACATCGGAGGTCACCTTGACCAGGGCAACGGAATCGACCCTGAAATGTACACACGCTGGCTCCAGTACGGCGGATTCAGCCCTGTAATGCGTACACACAGTTCGAAGAGCGGTTCGCTCAACAAGGAGCCGTGGGTGTTCGAGGAGAAATATGCGGAAGTGATCAGAAACACCGTACGTCAGAGATACGAAATGGCACCATATATATATACTATGGCCCGCAAGGGATATGACGAAGGCCTCTCACTCTGCCGTCCACTCTATTACGACTATCCTGAATGCCAGGAGGCATATGACTTCAGAAGCCAGTATATGTTCGGTGACGATATGCTCATCGCACCTATCACCAAGCCGGCTGACGAAAGCGGCTTCGCAACAATGGATATATGGCTCCCTGAGGGCAGCTGGTACGAGCTCCACACAGGCACTCTCCTCGAAGGCGGTGCAGTAGTAAAGCGTCATTTCGCCATCGACGAATATGGTATATATATCAAGGCCGGTTCAGTGCTTCCATTCTACAACGACACAGTGAACAACCTCAACGGCAATGATGAAGAGATCATCGTCACTGTCTTCCCTAAGGGCAACGGTTCATTCACTATGTATGAGGATGCCGGAAACGACAAGAACTACGCGACAGAGTACGCAACTACAGTCCTCACATCGCAGTGGAACGGCACAGAGCAGACCATCACCATCGCTCCACGCCAGGGCAGCTATAAGGATATGCCTGCAGAGCGCAGCTTCAAGGTAAAGGTTATGGGTACAGCAGCACCTGCAGCAGTTGCAGTAAACGGCAAGGCAGCAGCATTCGAGTATGACGGTTACGACCTCTCATTCACTGTTGACGTACCTGTAGCAGACTGCGCAGCAGAGAAGGTGATCACAATCACCTACCCTTGCGAGAACACTGCACTTGCACAGGGCGTCGTAGGTCTCTCACGCAGAATCGCACGCAGCATCGAAGCCCTCAAGTTCCGCACAGGAGCTGACCCTATCGACGCTCTCGCCAACCTCGGTTCAGTAAACGAGGCCATCCTCTACAACCCTGAAAAGGCAGCCGAGCTTGCAGCAGATTTCATTAAGGGATATGAAAACCTCCCTGAAATCCTCAAGCAGCAGCCACGCCTGAAGGAAGCCGACATCGAATGGTTCCTCACCCACTGCGGCTGGAACCTCAAATAAAGTCCCCACACACAAATCAAGCGTCCCCCGGCACCCACCGAGGGACGCTTTGTCATATCCATAGCCAAACCTTAAGCCACGTCAATCGTGCTCACAGAGCCTATATGGCACATTCGTGTGGCCCAAGGTCATTTACAACTGACCTTAGGCCACGCGAATCGCATATATATGCAACCAGAGCCACTTTAGCGTGGCCTAAGGTTTCGCAGAACCGCTGCCGAACTTGCCATTTATCTGCAAAACTCCTAACTTTACACAGCTAAATCGCAATTTAGTTATGGAATTGGAAATATTGCCACATAACTCTCGTTATATCTAAAAACAATGCATATGAAAAGGATTCTCCAAATGGTAGGGATGTCGCTGACAATGCTCATATTGGCATCCTGCGCTGAAAAACTCGAAAGCAATTCGATAAAGTCTGAATCTTATACAGAGTATTTCAATCTTACCGACAGATCTACTGATGATTATCTATACCTTGAGGTAGCAGTAAAAGCAGGAATCCCGAAGTCAGATGTAGAAAAGTATGTCGTGGGCAATGGTTGGAGAAGCGTTGCTGTCTATGAATTAGATGTAAATAAGAATGTCGTCGGAGAGTGGGAGTTAAAGGATAATCTGCCGACGAACCATACACAAACACTCCGCCACTGTTTTGAAGTCAAGGGCTTTGGAAAGGATCAATTGATTCAATTTGGATTGAGAGAGGGACTGTATGAGGACCATCAGTTTGCTTATAATGAAAGCGACAACTCAATTTCACTTGCCACATGTTCATTTGTTTCACCGAATGGAAAACTTGTCTACCTGTCAGATAATGTAATGGTATGTGTTGCAGGTGATGACTTGCCGCCGCTTGAAGGGAGAGTGCCATTTGTTTATATGGTTGTGTTTGAGAAGGTGAGCAAGTCCACCTTAAAGGATTGGCGTAAACAATGTCCTGATCCTGGACTTTGGCCTTAAGTTTATATCGTAAATTCGAATTTAGCGGTAATCCCTATTGTATTATTTTATCTCTAAAAATGTCTATGTTTCGTAATCTGTTAATATGTGGTGTCGCAATCGCTGTTATTGCAACTTCATGTGAACGGCTGATCTCGTCCGATTCTAACGAAGTAGATAAAACCAAGGACTGGACTGAGGTTGTAACTATGGTAGTTTCCCATGAAATTGGGACAGTTTTCGATATGGAGGGAACACCTTCCGAAGGAATGTTGGTAAAGGAAGATGGCAAGAAAGACTGGACTACTAAGTGCTTTGGGGAGATTGCTGGATTTGAATATGTCAGAGGATTCGAATATCATCTCAAAGTCGAGAAAACTCATTTGATAGATCCTCCGCAGGACGCATCAAGTGTAAGATATAAACTGATTGAAATTCTGTCCGAGGAGTTCAAACTTGACGAAGGGTATGTGATGAGCGATGAGTATATCATATACCCTGAGACGGAATATCGTGAGGAAATACGAGAACCATTGTCGAAGAAGCAAAATGAATACTATATTGCAATAGACAGATCCAAGGAGGAAGATGCTGTTTCATACTTTGCGGAGAACGGATTAACAATAATGGAATTTCCAGATGAGGGCACGGGCTCTTACTATCCGTTGTATGGGAAATTGCAGGATTGTTTCCAAGTCACAGTAAAGGGCACAGGAGATATAGATAAGGTGCCAGGCATGCTCTATATCTCTCCGATATACACAAGTGATGGTATGTACAAAGGCAAATCCTTCGGTAGAGGAAACATAATTGCTGTAGGATGGTCATCAAAATGGGATGATGATAAAATATCCAGATACAAAAAGTATATTGAGAAGTACGCTGACCTGCTCAATCTAGATTACATAGGTACGGAGAGCCGATATATGAAGTATGGCATAACAAAAGAGTCGGCTGGCAACACCGTTCAGATCTATAACTGGTTTGTAGAAGTAATCGAAGATATCCTTATAGACATACAGTTCCCAGAATGGGCTCCGACCCCAGGGGCGTTATAGCGACTAAATTCGGATTTAACTATGAGATTTTGCAATTACATATTTTCACTTGTATGCATCTGTATTTCTTCCATTGCGGTTAATGCACAGGTGCCACATATCAAGCCATCTAGGATCTTGGATGCACCCCTTATGAGCTATGCCGAGTACGAAAACCTATATGAGGATATCGATTCGGGGAAATATACCAACGAGGAAATCGCCAAGTTTGAGATGTCATCTGTATATAAGGATTTGTATAGTCCTGCGTGCAGCTGGTATTGTGGTGGTGTTATTGATGCTGTAAGTGCATCCAGCATCCTTGCACCAACAAATGTTTTCACCTATAATGCTGAAAATGTTCACGATTTCAACCATGAATCAGTCTGGGCGGAAGGAGTCGATGGGAATGGCATCGGGGAATACATAATATACATATTCCCAGCTACCTGCCCAAGGGTCACAGGCGTAAAGATTCTTAATGGTTATGTTAAGAATGAGAGTCTATGGAAAGCGAATAACCGCATCAAGAGTCTAAAAGTATACTACAACGGTAAAGAGTATGCTATCCTGGAGCTTGAAGACACCAGGTGCATACAATTCTTTGAGATAGGCACGGTAGGTTATGGCCCTCATACAACTGACAAGGATCCTTGGACTTTGAAATTTGAAATACTGGATGTATATCCTGGGGAAAAGTATGATGACACGGTAATATCAGAACTGTATTTCGACGGAATTGATGTTCACTAGTAGTTAACTAAATTCCAATTTATTTTAGAGATAAGATGCCTGACACAATAGTTTGTGCCAGGCATCTTTCTCACTGGGGAATTGGTATTTTACATAAATGCTTTCTGTCGTCCTAAAATCATGCCCAGGGCAATAGCACATCCAGCAACAGGTAGCAGCAAGTAGTGTTTGTAGGATTCCATGAAGACTCTGATGTCTGAAATGAGGCTATCATTGATTGCAGATGGATCTATTGGATATAAATACGCAAGAGACATTGACATAGCGCCAACAATCAGTCCTAGTACCAATGCTACTATGACAGATGATCTTCCATGTCGTCTTTGCCTGTCAACCTCGTTCTTGATTCCTTCCACAGCACGCATCTTCTGCTGAACCTCTAGCAGAAATGCAGGATTGTCCTTTACCTGAGGTTTACTGTCCCTGAGGATTGATTCTATATCGTTGTTTTTCATTGCAGTATGGATTTAAGATGGTTGCGTCCTGTGGATAGATAGTATTTTACTGTGCCTTGAGGAATCTGAAGTATGGAGGATATTTCCTTAATGCTGCGGTCCTCGAAGTAATGAAGGACAATCGAGGCCTTTTCCTTTTCAGGTAAAGATTCTAAAGCTTGATATAGTCTTTGGTGTTTGAATCTAGAGTCGGTTTCCTCAGTTGCTGGTATTGATAAAACCTGCTTGGATTCCGAAGATATAGTTTCCAACCGTGGCTTTCTATGGTAATCTACATAACAATTATATGCTATCCTGAAGAGCCAGGTACTGAACTTGGATAGTCCGAGGAATGATCCGGAAGCTACATAAGCACGAACCAAGGCATCCTGAGCGATATCATCAGACAAGGATTCGTTACCTCCACACAGGGCAAGCAGAAACCGTCTTAGTGATTCCTGCTCAGCTCTGATAAGGTCTATGAAACGCTCCGGTGACATAGATGTTACTTTTGCTCAATTCCTTTAGCTTCAGCCTCCATTTCTTTTACCAGCATCTTCTTACCGACAAAGAATACGATCAGGAGACCGATACCAATCGCGAAGAAGATTCCTCCAAATATACATGGAATGGTGAAAGAGTCCGGCTGCATATGTATTTCAGTCATCATATCCTTGTTTACAAAGCCAATGACAGTAAATACAACACCCATCAAAGTGAAGATGCAACCACCAGTGAGACGCTTGAGAAGGCGTTCCTTGATTGTTTTGGCTCCTTGTTTTTCCTTAAAGAAATTAGCATCGATTGTAGTTCCAGACTCAATAGCCTTGAGCATAATTTCTGTCTTCTTGTTTGTCTCATTCTGGCGTGCTCTTGTTACAAGCCATACAATCATCACCGGCAGTACAACGCAGATACCTAGTGCAATTAAAACGTCATCCATAAATGTAGAGTATTAATGTTTAACTTCATTTCCCCGCTTTCTAGCGGTTTCATTCGTTAGACGGAACAAAGCTACAAAAGGTTGGGGAAATTTAACTTTTTTCAAACACATGAGAACTTAATACGAAATATCCCCGACACGGATGCTGAGGATTGTAGTTGTTGTACAAATTCCAATTTATCTGACTGTTAATGTTCCTGGCGCTGTGACAGTATTTCTTGATTTTCTGACACAGCTCAGTTGATTTTAGTTCGTTTGACAAGATTTTGCCTACAGCTGTGTCACTAATTACTCAAAATATGTCACAGCTCTCAGCTGAGTTAATAGTCAATGCAGCCTTCCAATTTATCTGACAGCCTTGACTTAGTTCAGATGACTCCCTTGATAAGCACAGTTTGGATTGTGATCCAGGCGGCCTGAAAAACGATCCTTTTCTGGGCCGAGGTGTCAAAAATCAGCTCATTGGCCAGAAATAGGGTCGTTTTCGTGGCCAAGACCAACAAAATGAGCCTGCTGTCCAAGAAATAGGCTGTTTTCATGGCCGGGGTTCGTTTAATTTGCTATATTTGTACGATGTCATCGAAATGGTGATACAAAAAAGGACAATCAAATTTAATCTTTATACCAATGTTTAAATACGCACCGATGTTTCAGCTTGGCGAGGACAAGACTGAATACTACAAGATTCCGGGTTCTGAGCAGTATGTAAGTACTGGCGAATTCGAAGGACATGAGATTCTCAAGATTGCCAAGGAGGGTCTTACAGTTATGGCCAACACTGCATTCCGCGACGTTTCATTCATGCTTCGTCCGGAGCATAACGAGATGGTGGCAAAGATTCTCCACGATCCTGAAGCTTCAGAGAATGACAAGTATGTGGCTCTTACATTCCTTCGCAATGCTGAAGTGGCATGCAAGGGAAAACTTCCTTTCTGCCAGGATACAGGTACTGCAATCATCCATGGAGAGAAGGGCCAGCAGGTATGGACAGGTTATGACGACGAAGAGGCTCTTTCACTCGGAGTGTACAAGACATACACAGAGGAAAACCTCCGTTACTCTCAGAACGCGCCTCTTAACATGTATGATGAGGTGAACACAAAGTGCAACCTTCCTGCCCAGATTGACATTGAGTCTACACATGGCGCAGAATATCATTTCCTTTGCGTGACCAAGGGTGGCGGATCTGCAAACAAGACTTATCTCTACCAGGAGACAAAGGCAATCCTCAATCCTAAGACTCTCGTTCCGTTCCTCGTAGCAAAGATGAAGACTCTTGGAACAGCTGCATGTCCTCCATACCATATCGCATTCGTGATCGGTGGTACTTCAGCTGAAAGAAACCTTCTCACAGTAAAGCTCGCTTCATGCAAGTATTATGACAATCTTCCTACGACAGGTGATGAGACTGGACGTGCATTCCGCGATGTAGAGCTTGAGAAGCTCGTACTTGAGGAGGCTCACAAGATCGGTCTCGGCGCACAGTTCGGCGGTAAGTACTTCGCACACGATGTACGTATCATCCGTCTTCCACGCCACGGCGCAAGCTGTCCTGTAGGACTCGGTGTAAGCTGCTCTGCTGACCGTAACATCAAGACAAAGATCAACAAGGACGGTATCTGGATCGAGAAACTCGATGACAATCCTGCACGTCTTATCCCTGAGGAACTCCGCCAGGCAGGCGAAGGCGAGGCAGTCAAGATCAACCTCGACCAGCCGATGAAGGATATCCTTGCAGAACTTACAAAGTATCCTGTATCTACACGCCTCAGCCTTAACGGTACAATCATCGTAGGACGTGACATCGCTCACGCAAAGATCAAGGAGCGCCTTGACAGAGGTGAGGAGATGCCTCAGTATCTGAAGGATCATCCGATCTACTATGCAGGCCCGGCGAAGACTCCTGCCGGAATGGCTTGCGGTTCAATGGGACCTACTACAGCAGGCCGTATGGACTCATATGTCGATCTGTTCCAGAGCCACGGCGGAAGCATGATCATGCTCGCAAAGGGTAACCGTGCTCAGTGCGTGACTGACGCCTGCCAGAAGTATGGCGGATTCTACCTCGGTTCTATCGGTGGTCCTGCTGCGATCCTCGCGCAGAACAACATCAAGAGCATCGAGTGCGTGGAGTACCCTGAACTCGGAATGGAGGCTATCTGGAAGATCCATGTGGAGGACTTCCCTGCATTCATCCTCGTTGATGACAAGGGTAACGATTTCTTCAAGAAATTAGGACTCTAATAAGATATGACTATGAAAAGAATACTTCTTGTATTGAGCTTTGCCCTGATATTCGGGGCAAGCTCGGTTTTCGCTCAGACAGATACTCTCAAGGTTCTTGCTATCGGAAACAGTTTCTCAGAGGATGCAGTTGAGGAGCATCTTTCCTCTCTTGCCCAGGCAGAAGGACTTACAGTCGTAATCGGTAACATGTACATCGGCGGCTGCTCTCTTGAGCGTCACGTCAATAACCTCAGAGGCAATCTCAAGGAGTACAGATACCGCAAGTTCGATCCGAAGGGCAACGTGAAGGAAATCTGGAACTATACCCTCGAGCAGGTTCTTGCAGAAGAGGAATGGGATTACATCAGCCTACAGCAGGTAAGTTCATTTTCGGGAATGCCTGAGACATAC
The DNA here is from genome assembly GCA_017550025.1 of Bacteroidales bacterium. GTDB lineage: Bacteria > Bacteroidota > Bacteroidia > Bacteroidales > UBA932 > Cryptobacteroides. Next base: position 13,849 of record JAFYLU010000025.1, read on the forward strand.
AATCCATGGCTTCCGGAACTCCTTGAGTTCGTGAAGGCACGTCAGCCGCAGGCTGAAATCATGTTCCACATGACATGGGCCTATGCTCCGAATTCAGACCATGGCGCGTTCCCTAACTATGACAGAGACCAGATGAAGATGTACAATGCAATCGTATCTGCCGTATATCAGGAGACTCCGAAGGTGGGTATCAAGCTTGTCATTCCGTCAGGTACAGCTATCCAGAATGCAAGAACATCTTTCCTTGGTGATGACCTTACAAGAGACGGATTCCATCTCAGCCGTCCTCACGGAAGATATATCGCTGCATGTACATGGCTTGAGGCTGTTCTCGGCAAGAATCCTGTCGGAAACACATATCGCCCTGAAGGCATGACTGAAGAAGAGGTAAAGGTTGCTCAGAAGGCTGCCCACAAGGCTGTGAAGAAGCCTCGCAAGGTATCAAAGATCAAATAATCCGGTCATGAAAAGATTTTTATCAGTCCTTTTTGTCGTACTGATGGCTTTTTCGGCATCAGCTCGAAATTATAAGTGGGAAACAGACATCTTCTATAAAGGTAAGCCTGACGCTTATACTGAAAAGATGTGCCGTCTGGATGTCGCTTATGAGGAAGGCTCGACAGACCGTCCGGTAATCGTATGGTTCCATGGCGGCGGACTCACAGAAGGATGGCGACACATTCCTGAAACATTGCTTCGTGATGGAGCGATTGTAGTCGGAGTGGGTTATCGTTTCGTTACAGAAGTAAGCCTTGATGAGACATTGGATGATGCTGCAGCTTCAGTTGCCTGGGTACTGTCGAATATCTCGAAGTACGGTGGAGACCTTTCAAAGGTATATCTGGCTGGACATTCGGCCGGAGGATACCTTGTAAGCATGCTCGGTCTTAACAAGGAGCTCCTTGGTAAGTATGGAATCGATCCTGACAAGCAGATTGCTGCTCTGGCTCCATACAGCGGCCAGGTGATCACCCATTTCGCTCAGAGAAGGAAGCAGGGACTTTCAGATCTGACTCCAACCATCGACAAGTATGCACCTTTGTACTTCGTACGTGGAAATGCAGCTCCAATGCTTGTCATCTCAGGTGACAGGGAAATCGAGCTTTTCGGAAGATATGAAGAGAACGCTTATTTTGTAAGAATGATGCGCCTGAACGGTCATAAGGACATCACCTTCCATGAGGTGGACGGCTTTGACCATGGCTCAATGGTGGATCCTGCACATCTTCTGCTTCTTAAGTATATCGCTAAGAGAAAGTAAAGCCGATGCTATAAAAGTAATGGCCGATGTTCGTAAGAACGTCGGCCATTTTCGGTTGAGATACCAGGATTCGAACCTGGACAGACAGAACCAAAATCTGTAGTGCTACCATTACACAATATCTCAATTCCGGCTGCAAAGATATCACTAATTTTGTTTTTCTGCAAATCTTAGAATAATCCGTATATAAGGTTCCATACCAGGAAGCGGGCGAATTTTCCGACCAGAAGCAGAACCATCGTCCATCCCGGACGGGTTCTGTAGAATCCCAGGGCTATAGCTATGACATCTCCGATGAACGGAATCCATGCTGTCAAGGCAAGCCATACGCCCCACTTGTCTATCTTTTCCTTCTGCTTCTGAAGCGTCTCCGGTTTAACCTTGAACCACTTTTCGATCCACTCCCATTTTCCCAGCCAGCCTATCCAATAGGTGAGCACGCTGCCCAGCCAGTTGCCTAAAGTTCCCACAAGAAGGCAACCTATCGGATTGCCGGTAGCAGCCAGGATTGCCATGTACAGCACATCTGAGCTGAACGGGAATATAGTGGCGGCCAGGAATGTACCTATGAAAAGTCCCAGCAGCCCGAGTCCTTCAAGCCATTCCATGTCTATTTTCTTTTATTACGGAAGAATTCGGTCACAAGTCCTCCACATTCGTCGGCCAATACTCCAGATACCACTTCTGTCTTCGGGTGCATAAGCGATGGCTGGAAAATGCTGAATCCTCTCTTGGGGTCGGATGCACCATATACTACACGGCCTATCTGCGACCATGCCAGTGCGCCTGCGCACATGGGGCATGGCTCGACTGTCACATAGATCGTGCAGTCGTTAAGGTATTTGCCGCCCATGGCTTCGGTAGCTGCAGTAATCGCAATCATCTCCGCATGAGCTGTAGGGTCATTCAGCCTTTCTGTCATGTTATGACCTTTGCCTATGATGCGGCCTCTGCATACGACGACTGCCCCGATGGGCACTTCGTCCTCACTTCCCGCCATCTGCGCTTCGCGCAGGGCGTCCCTCATATATCTTTCGTCCTGTTCCATGTTCCTTTCAAACAAAAAACCCGACCTTAAGGCCGGGTTTTTATTTTTACCATCTGTCCTCAGATGATACAGTCAGTTTCTTGCGGCCGCGACGACGGCGAGCTGCCAATACACGACGTCCGTTAGGAGTCGACATGCGCTCGCGGAAGCCATGCTTGTTACGACGCTTGCGCTCTGATGGTTGGAATGTTCTTTTCATATCTAGATATTTTTATATTTTCTTCCTTATATAATTTGGGAGTGCAAAGGTAGTCTTTTTGATTTTATTTGCAAAATATTTTGTCATTTTTCTATGAAAATGACCTGCTTGGTCTCAAAGAACGGGTCAGAAGTCCAGTTTGAGATAGGCCATATATGTACTGAACCCTTACGCAGGCGGGCTTTTGCAATCTCTTCGGTCAGGTCTCCACCCTTGAGATACAGTATGCCTTCGTTGTATTTACCCTTTACCCAAGGCATGAAATTATCCAAGGCGGTGACAGCGCGAGACACGATATAATCGAATGTCTCCGGAAGTGACTCGGCACGTGCATTGACAGTCTTTACATTCTTCAGGTCGAGTCCCTTCGCCACCTCCGTCGCCACGATTATCTTCTTGCCGATGGAGTCGCAGAGGGTGAACTGCGCATGTGGGAACATCACGGCAAGCGGAATGCCGGGAAAACCGCCGCCCGTTCCAAGGTCCATGACCTTGAGCGGCTCGGCGATCGCGTATGGACCTTCGCCTCGAAGACGTTCGTATACATCCGGCATTTCTGCCTTGAGGTAGGCTGCTATGCCGAGAGAATGCAGCACGTGGTGTCTGTAAAGTTCGTCAATATCCTTGCGTGAAACCACATTTATCTTTGCGTTCCACTCGCGGTACAGGGCGTCCATCCTTTCAAACTGTCCCATCTGTTCCGCTGTAATCTCCGGAAATCTCTCTTCCAGTATTTTCTTGAATTCACTGAATATCATAATACTTCATCTGAATAATCCATCATCTTGAGAAGCATTGCCTTTGCGCGTCTGATCTTTGTCTTGACGGTATTTATCGGCATGTCCAACGCTTCTGCAATTTCCTTGTATCCGAAATTCTCAATCAGATTCATCCTTGCGACTGTGCGGTAATCCTCCTTGAGCTTTTCTATGTTGTTGAGCCACTTGTCATACTCCTGCTGGTTGATTATATCCTCTTCAGGATTGTGCATGGTGGCAGGCAGTTCCTTAAGTTCCACCAGTTCATCGTTGATGGAAGTGGTCGGCATGTTGGTCCTCTCCCTGTCGTGTCTGCTCAGGTGGTCGAAGGCGGTGTTACGAGCTATACGGTAGATCCATGTGGAGAATTTATACTCAGGATTATAGCTGGCGAGCTGGCTGAATGCCTTCTGGAAACTTTCGAGGCAGATATCCTCTATGTCCTCCTTCTGGCTGACATAATGTGCAATATGACTCTTTACACCGGAATTGTATCTGGTATAAAGTACGATGAACGCCACCTGGTTCTGTTCCAGGGCAAGGCGGACCAGTTCCTGGTCCGTGAGATTAGTGAGCTTCGAGCCAGTTGCTTCCATGATTGCATTCCACTGTTAATGGTACCGACAGCACCGTTACATTTTCCATTTCCTCCCTTACGATCCTTTCCAAGGTCTCGACCTCTTCTGCCACTGCGTCGAAGACGAGTTCGTCGTGGATCTGAAGGACCATCCTGCTCTGCAGCCCCTCTTTTTCAAGTCGTCTCTCGACATTTATCATGGCCATCTTTATGATGTCGGCAGAAGTTCCCTGAATAGGGGCGTTGACTGCCGTCCTTTCTGCGAGCGAGCGGACTGTTCCGTTCTTGGAGTTTATGTCCGGGAGGTATCTGCGGCGTCCGAAGATGGTCTCCACATAGCCTGTCTCCCTTGCGGAGGTAAGCGTGTCCTCGATGAAGGACGAGATTGCAGGGAAGTTGGCAAAGTAGTCTTCGATTATCTTCTTGGCCTCGGCACGTCCTATATGCAGGCGCTGTGACAGACCGAAGGATGATATCCCATACATTATTCCGAAATTAGCGGTCTTCGCTATACGTCTCTGGTCTGCAGTCACTTCCTCAAGAGGTATTCCGAATATCTTTGCGGCTGTTATCGCATGGACATCCTGACCTTCGCGGAAGGCATTGATAAGGTGCGAGTCACAGCTCAGATGGGCCATGATACGGAGTTCGATCTGAGAATAGTCGGCGGATACGATGACTCCGTCCGGTCTGCTTGGCACGAAAGCCTTGCGTATTTCCTTGCCTCTTTCTGTGCGTATCGGGATGTTCTGCAGGTTCGGTTTTGACGAACTCAGACGTCCTGTGGCTGTAAGCGCCTGATTGAATGTCGTATGTATCTTTCCCGTTACCGGTGATATGAAGTTAGGGAACGGCTCGATGTATGTCGACAGAAGTTTCTTCACACCTCTGAACTCGAGAATCTCATTTATTATAGGGTGCTTGTCTGCCAGGGTGTTCAGCGTATCTTCGTCAGTAGGGTAGCTGTATCGTACGCCGTTCTTCGGCTTTATCTTAGGGTCAAGCTTCAGCTTTTCGAAAAGAAGCACGCCGATCTGTTTCGGTGACATTATGTTCAGGCCAGGGTCTCCGGCCATTTCCCTGACTCTTTCCTGTATCTGGTTCATCTCGGCTGCCAGCTCTGCTGCGTACCTGCGCAGCTGGACGGTATCGATGCGCACTCCCTCTATCTCCATCTTTGACAAGACCTTCAGCAGAGGTTCTTCCATCGTGTCATAAAGCTCCTGCAGTCCCAGTTCTCCCATCTCTTCCCAAATCTTTCCTCCCAGCATGGCTGTCGCTGCTGCTTCAGGGAATCTGCCCGGTTTTTCCTCTTCCTGAGGCTCATCGAACAGTGAGAGGGGAGCGGATTCCTGCTGCGGCATGCTCTCTTCAAGATTTATGTCAAGGTATGTCTTTGCCAGTATCTCGACCTTATGGCTCTTCTCCGGATTGACAAGGTAGTGCATGAGTTCGATGTCCATATACTTGCCTTCCATGACAATGCCGTTACGTTCCAGCAGGTTGCGCTGAGCCTTGAGGTCATAACCGTATTTGGTGATGTTCATGTCTTCAATAATGTCGCGGAAGTCGCTGACGCCTCCTTCCGCCACCATGCAGCTGTCTCCGCATGGGACAGCGACCGTGATCCTGCTGACGGTCGTGAACATACCCGGTTCCTCGCCTTCGGCGATGATCGCGAAACGACCTTCCCTTCGTGCTGCTTCTGCTGCCTCTTCCGCAGATGCCTCCTTGAATGAAAGGAACTTTTCCTCTTTTGGAGCACTTGCCTGCACATTGCCGAGGAATTTGCGGAGCGATCCGAACTCATACTTTTCAAAAAGGTCAGCCGCCTCTGTACCATATTGTCCGTCTAGGAACATTTCTGCGCTCTCGACCGGTATTTCGAGGTCTGTCCTGATGGTCACGAGGTCATGGCTGAGCTTGATATGACCTTCTGATGCGACGAATGCCTCCCTTTGTTTCGGTGTCAGTTCGTCCAGATGGGCGTAGATGTTCTCTACAGTCCCGAATTTCGCTATGAGTTTGCCTGCTCCGACTTCTCCCACGCCCTTGACGCCGGGAACGTTGTCGGATGCATCACCACATATGGTAAGTATCTCGATTACCTGCTCGGGCCTTTCGATGCCATATTTCTCGCAGACCTTCTGCACGTCAATAAGTTCGTTGTCGCTTCCGGACTTGCCCGGTTTGTATTGGATTATGTTCGGACTGATCAGCTGGCCATAGTCTTTGTCAGGGGTTACCATGTAGGTTTCGAATCCCTCTCTCTCCGCCCTTTTTGCCATGGAGCCTATCACGTCGTCAGCCTCATAGCCTTTCAGCATCAGAACAGGAAAACCCATGGCCTTGCACAGTTCGCACAAAGGCTCGAGGGAGTCTATCACGAGTTGAGGGGTCTCGCTTCTTGTGCCCTTGTATTCAGGGTACATTTCATGTCTGAACGTACCTCCCGGTGGGTCGAACGCTACAGCGAGGTGGGTCGGTTTCTCCCTTTCGATCAGTTCGAGGATGTATTTTGTGAATCCGAAGAGGATGGACATATCCGCACCCTTGGAGTTGATCATCGGGTGGCGCAGGAATGCATAGTACATCTTGAATACCAGGGCATGTCCGTCTATCAGGAATAATCTGTCTTTCATTGTCTCAATCTCTTGCCGTCGACCTTGTGGTCTCTGAAATGAACCCCAAAGGTATAAAAAGTTTCGAAATAAAGGAAATAATGGATTTTTGTATTTTTATTTGGAATTAATAAAAATTGCGCTATATTTGCATTGTGATTAATTTTGAATAATTTAAATTTAGAAACTATGAAAAGAATGTTTTTGATAATTGCTGTCGTGTTTGTTTCGATGGCATGTGTTGCAGAAGACAGACCTGTTACCGTTGAACAGCTTCCAGTGGTGGCAAAGGATTTCATAAATGTAAACTATCCTGGTGAAAAGATGTCATATGCATTCGTTGATGATGATATCATAAAGCCTGATTATACGGTTCGTCTTGCAAATGGAGTGGAGATCGTTTTTGAGCATGATGGTTCTCTTGAGAAGATAACTGCTCCTGGCGGAGTGCCTGAAGGCGTCGTTCCGGTACAGATAGCAGATTACGTGAAGTCCTATTATCCGGATGCTTCGATCGTGGAATATGAGATCGGCAGAAAAGAATTTGAAGTGAAGCTTACCAACCGTCTTGAGCTCAAATTCAACAGCAAGTTCCGTGTGGTTGAATTGGATGACTGATGTTTGTATTTTCCCATCAAGAGTGTTAAATTTGTTGCCACGTTTGACGTGGCAACTTTTTTTGACTATGAAAAGAATAATTCTTACCGCGGCCATGGCCGCTTTTTTTGCAGCTGGCGCATATGCGCAGCAGACTGCAGGATCTCATGAAGGCGGCATTTCTGCCGCAATGCTCGCCGAAATCAGCAAAGGGTATGAAGGTGATGCAGATGACCGTGCCATAAGGAATGCTCTCGCCGGTTCTTCCATCGCCACATTATCTGTCAATGCAGATAATGCCGCGATGATTGATACCCATTTCTCCGACAGGGTCAAGACCAAAGGCATAACAGACCAGCAGTCCTCCGGACGTTGCTGGCTCTTTACAGGTCTCAATGTACTTAGGGCTAAGATGATCGCTAAGTATGACCTTCCGGGCATGGAATTCTCCCAGAACTATCTGTTCTTCTACGACCAGCTGGAGAAGGCTAATCTTTTCCTTCAGGGCGTGATCGATACGAAGGACCTGCCTTTCGAGGACAGGAAGGTTGACTGGCTGTTCTCAAATCCTTTGAGTGACGGCGGTCAGTTTACCGGTGTTTCCAATCTGATAGTGAAGTATGGATTGGTTCCGTCTGATGCGATGCCGGAGACATATCAGTCCAACAACACTTCCAATATGGCGACCCTTCTCAAGCTGAAGCTCCGTGAAGACGGTCTCGATCTGCGTAAGGCATATGCTGACGGTCGCGCCAAGATAGGCAAGGGACCTAAAAAGGATGTGGAGAAGGGACTTAAGACGCTTGATGCGCAGCTTCAGAAGATGAAGGTGGAGCAGCTTTCTGAGATCTACCGTATGCTTGCCCTCTGTCTAGGCGAACCTGTCAAGGAGTTCATGTATGAAGGCAAGAAGTATACTCCTGTCTCTTTCTACGAGGAATTCATCGGAGAGGACCTTGAGAATAACTATGTGATGATCATGAACGATCCTTGCCGCGAATACGGAAAGGTCTATGAGATAGATTATGACAGACATGTTTATGACGGACATAACTGGCTGTATGTCAATCTTCCTGTAGAGCGCATCAAGGAGATGGCGATAGCTTCGATAAAGGATAATACCGCAATGTATTTCTCATGCGACGTGGGTAAGTTTCTTGACAGGAAGAAAGGCGTCCTCGATATCGCGAACTTCGATTATGAGTCGCTGATGGGTGTGACATTCGGTATGGACAAGAAGGAGAGGGTACAGACCCATGCAAGCGGATCTTCTCATGCCATGACACTTATTGCTGTCGATATCTGTGAGGAGACCGGCAAGCCTGTGAAGTGGATGGTTGAGAACAGCTGGGGCCCGTCTTCAGGATACCAGGGATGTCTTATCATGACTGACGAATGGTTCAACGAATATATGTTCCGTCTCGTTGTGGAGAAGAAGTATGTGCCGGCAGATGTACTTGAGATGCTGGAGCAGAAGCCGACCCTTCTTCCTGCATGGGATCCTATGTTTGCACCGGAGGAGTAATCGGAAATGCTTGTCACGATAAAAATCCATCCCTTTGAAACGAAAAGCAGAAAATTAAGGGAAATGCTTTTCTTATTCAAAGGGATGGATTTTTATTACACCGGTCAAGCTTTTTTCGTCCTTTAATCAACGAGGTGCGTGTTTTTATTGTTATATTTGCAGGTTGTAATAGAAAAATATTGAGACATGGCACAGAAACCGTCAATACCAAAGGGCACGAGAGATTTCGGACCGGCTGAAATGGCTGGCCGCAACTATATATTCGATACTATCCGTTCTGTCTTCAAGACATACGGATATGCACCTATCGAGACACCTTCAATGGAGAACCTCAGCACTCTTCTCGGCAAGTATGGAGAGGAGGGAGACAAGCTCCTTTTCCGTATTCTTAATTCAGGAGATGCATTCTCGAAGATCAATTATGACGAATATCGTGTAGAGGGTACAGAAGACGGATATAACAGCAAGGCTCTTTCGCTTAAGGTCTGCGAGAAAGGTCTCCGTTATGACCTTACAGTGCCGTTCGCGCGTTTCGTGGTTCAGCATCAGAATGATATCACTTTCCCTTTCAAGAGATTCCAGATCCAGCCTGTATGGCGTGCGGACCGACCTCAGAAGGGACGTTACAGAGAGTTCTATCAGTGTGATGTCGACGTTATCGGTTCGACATCTCAGCTTAATGAGCTTGAACTTGTACAGATCGTCGACAGAGTGTTCACTTTGTTCGATGTGAATGTGTGCATCAAGATAAACAACCGCAAGGTCCTTACCGGTATGGCGGAGATCTGCGGATTCCCTGACAAGGTTGTGGACATCACTGTGGCTATCGACAAGATCGACAAGATCGGTCTTGAGGCGGTTGAAGCAGAAATGGCTGAAAAGGGACTTACTCCTGAGGCTGTCGAAGTGATCCGTCCTGTACTCACTCTTGCAGGAACTACTGCAGAAAAGATTGCAGTGATGAGGGATCTTATGAACGGCAAGTCCGCTTCAGGACTTGTATCGGAGACAGGTCTCAAAGGTCTTGATGAACTCGAGGAACTCTTCGGATTCATCGGAGCTGCAGGAATACGTCATGAAGTGGAGATCGACCTCTCTCTTGCACGAGGTCTCAATTATTATACAGGAGCGATCTTCGAGGTCAAGGCTAAGGATTTCGCAATCGGAAGCATCTGCGGTGGCGGACGTTATGACAACCTTACCGGTATCTTCGGTCTACCTAACATGTCAGGAGTAGGTATTTCATTCGGTGCTGACCGTATCTATGACGTACTCAAGGGACTTGACAAGTTCCCATCCGAGGTTACTTCTACAACTAAACTTCTTTTCGCCAACATGGGCGTGGATGAGTTGAAGTATCTTATACCTGTCGTCAAGTCGCTCCGTGAAGCTGGAATACCGTGCGAGATTTACCCTGAACAGACAAAGCTCAAGAAGCAGTTCGACTATGCCGACAAGAAGGCTATTCCATTCCTTTCTATTGTAGGAGGTAATGAAGCTGCAGAAGGAATCGTCAACATCAAGAACCTTTCAACAGGAGAGCAGAAGTCATTTGCAAAAGAGGATGTAGCGGCAATGCTGGACTTCCTGTCTTAAGTCGTATCGCTGAAGTACGGTCACGTTTTTTTGAAAATAGTCAAATAAAATTTGCAGTTTCAAAAAATGTCCGTATATTTGCAGTCCAATATCGCGGGATAGAGCAGTTGGTAGCTCGTCGGGCTCATAACCCGGAGGCCGGAGGTTCGAGTCCTCCTCCCGCTACTACCGAGGAAAAGCTGCAAGGTTTTTCCTCTTTTTTTTATTTCAATTCCTATGAAACGCGCTACTATTTCTCTTTTTTGTATTATCGTCTTTAGTCTATCTGCCCTCGCCGGTCCGGCGCAGGTTGGGAGAAGTACCCATGAAAGTCAGGACTATCTGAATTCCGTAAAGATAACTTTCCTGTCATGGTTAAGCGGCAGTACAAAAGTTTCGTATGAAAGAGCTCTTCCTGGTTTGAATCAGAGCGGTGAACTATGTGCAAGTCTGATAAGCGCAGGATATGACAAATACAACAATGATCCGATGGGATTCACAGTACGCTATGGACATAAGTTCTTTACTCCGGACAGGGACGACAAGTCTCTTATGGGATTCTATCTGCGTCCGGAGCTGATGTATTCGCACTATTATTATAATTGTCAGACTTCAGGTCAGCGCGAGTTGGCGAATATGGGTGCACTGCTTGGAACTGTAGGTTATCAATATGTATATGGACGTTTTCTAGCAGATTTCTGGGTAGGTGGAGGTTATGCGGTCGGTAACCCTGCTGAAACCAACTACCACCATGGCTTTGAACTCTGGCATTGGTTCGGCAAGGAAAACAAGAACCTGGCGATGAGCTTCAGCATAAGACTCGGTCTCTGCTTTTAAATATTTGAGCCTACCTTCCAAATATACGGTGGTAAGTTTGCAAATCCGATAAAATGTTGTACATTTGCAGTCCTTTCCGAAAGGGAAGTGAAGACAATACTGTTGCGGGCGTGTTGAAATTGGTAGACAAGCCAGACTTAGGATCTGGTGCCGAGAGGCGTATGGGTTCGATTCCCTTCGCCCGCACAAAAAGAGCTTTAATTCTTAACTGATTAAAAATCAAAGAGTTAGAGCTCTTTTGTTTTTGTGAGGTACAAGAGAGGTACAAAAATTTCGTTAAATTTCCGTACGGTTTCCGGTACAAAGATAAGGTTTTTTGTGCAGTTTTTCGGTATAGTCCCAAAATATCCTACTGAGTTTTTTGTCTTTCGCAAGAAGTTTGTCAGCTGTGATTGCTGACTATTTTATAAGAGAAAAGCCCGCATCAGAGTAGAATCTGATGCGGGCTTCGTCAATAAAATTCAGCAAGTAAAGGGTTACTCTCCCTCTACAGGTGCATCTTCGTCGAGTCTGACCATGGTGAGCATTTCGCCGGATTTTTCGCCGGTTTTGGTGTTGACGAAGAAGTACTTCATGAAGATCTTTGG
>JAFYLU010000026.1 GCA_017550025.1 Bacteroidales bacterium
GCCGCATCGGTCCGCTACGTACAGAATCTATTGGGTGATTTGTGCGAAATGTAAGTTGTTATACTTCAATTGTTTATATAAAATGCGTGCTCCCTTTTGGCGGCACGCATTTTGTGTAAGACATTGACTATTAGATAGTTATATTATTCGCTAATTATCCACCTAGGGCTGCTCCAATAAGCAGGATTGACAGAAAGCTGATGCCGGTAGAACCCCAGAATACAGCCTTCTGGTGTCTTACGCTGGCGGGGTCAGCTTTTTTCCTGTTGGTCTTGACCAGATAGCATACATTGTCACTGTCGATGAAGAAATGGGCATAATCTGTGTTAGTCCTGACTGTCGTCGTATAGTCGGGGTCGAACATGCCGTTATGTGTATTGACACTGGTGTTAGTTATTTTGGTGGTTTTCTCGTATACCAGTATCTTTCCGTCCTGACCGTCTGATTCCACCCTTGACGGTGCACCGTAATGGCGGAGGATTTCAGTGTATGTCTTGCCGACCCAGTCTTCGTTATACGAACTTTCCAACGGAATATACTTGATTGCCGGCATGCATGACGTAAATGCGAACAGCATTATGATTGGCAGTATTCTTTTCATGGTAGTATTAAATAGTGGCATTTAAGTTGTTGATATCCAGCTTATTATATAGTGATGCCTGCTGTGTTTTGCAGCAGGTATCACCACTTAACGTGTTGTAGACCAGTGTTTTAGGCGTTACGTCTTTTAAATAATTATTTGACATTGGCTACAATGTCCTTTGTTTCTGCTATAGTTTCTTTGTCAAGCATATACTCTGGACTATATTTTCCGCGAGGGATATCCCTGAGGATAAAGTAGTTTGCCTTTCGCGCAGCCGTGATGTGGTCTGTCGCTGCAGTATTGATTGCAGATGCTGCCAAATCTACTAGTGCTCCAAGCAGACCATCAGCACCTGAGTCTACTGACAGGTCAAGATAAAGATCACAACTTCTGTCAAAGAGAATCTCGTTTGTGTAAGCAGACTTGATTACATATCTGATCTTGGTCTCTATTCCGAGCCCTTTCTTTGCCCATGTGTCAATTACAGAGAATACGACTGCATCAGCTCCAAAGTAGTTGTTGAAGACTGAAAGAGGGGCGTCAAAGAACATCTCGGAATCATATGCACTTTCCGCCTTCAGTACATCCATTGCAAGGAGGGGAGGGATGACATAGTATCCGGCCTCGACCAATGGTCTGCTGATTGAAGTGTAGAGCAAGTCCTTGGCTTCAACATTTGTAGAGTTGTTGATCGGAGGCATCACAAGAAGAGTGACTGGCTTTTCTTCGTACATCTTCGCGTATTGAGACTCTCGGGTAACAGTATTCAGCGTACCGCATGAACCAATCATGCAGCAAAGTATAATGAAATATATGATTCTTTTCATAGAGCAGCTTATTTACAGAGTCTTTCAATAAGTGGAGCGATGAACTTAGCCGATTCCGGATAAAGTTCTATCTCTTTCTGGAGCATCTCCTTTCCTTTTTCCGGAAAGACTGAAGCATACTCTCCAGATGCGAATTTCCTTCTCTGCATTGCAGTGGCATACTCTGCAAAGATTGCTGCATTCTCAGGAATCAGAAGCATATATCCGTATTCTGCACATATACCTGGAGGCGGCATCTTGCGTATACCTCCCGGATTGCTTACTATGTCCTCATATGTGCATATGAGTTTACAGATACTCTCTGGAGTCTGCTTATCGTAGTTCAGATATGCGAGATTTTCATAGGCTGTGGCTCCATACTGCACGCCGCCCCAATAATATAGCGAAGTGGTAATTCCGCACGAGGTCAGGACTAATGAAACCAACGCAAGGGTTAGAATACGTTTCATAATTCGATGATCTTATGCTCGCCTGTAGAAAGGAAAATCTTCTTGCTGAATACGTCATTACCATTTATGATTACCTTGACTTCATGCTGTCCAGGGCCAATCTTGATGGTGTTAAGAGCTGTTTGCTTGATGTTTCTTCCGCTCTTGTACGCCTTCTGCTTCACTGTCTTTAGAGCATACGTCTGATCATCTACTGTGACAGTTATATCTTGCTTTGCATCGTCTGTAAACGAAATGAAAGCAGCGTCCTCTACCCCTGACTGTACTGAGTAATTTCCTACTCCGCAGCCTGTCAGCAACATTGTAAAGGCTGCTATAATCATTAACTTCTTCATGGCTATTTATCCATTATGTAATAGTTCATAAGATTCTCGGTATCCAGTGCTTCTCCCTCATAGCTGCAGAAAGAAAGCTCTGACTCAGGAGTATCTCCGAAAGATGACAGGATGGTGATTTCTCCCATTTTTGTTCCCGGGAGTTCCACATTCATTCCAGTCTGAGGGTTCTTTACGACCTTACCCTTCTTGTAGACATCGAATCTGTCACCTGCCACGAGTCCTTGTGAAGCACCTCCTGAGATGATGTATGTGCCATCATCCACCGAGAGGATGTATGATTTCCACGGTTTGTCCATGCACTTGTTGATGATGTTCTCGACTAACTGTGACAAGGCAGCTGAAATTGCCTTGTCGCTGAGTGTGGCATCGTATCCTGCTGCTCCTCCGATTCCCATTGTCTGTTTGCTTGATGTCTCAGCATATCCCTTAGCCTCATCAGAATAGATGATGAGACCTGTAGATGCTTCTACAAGTCGGATGCTGACGCCAGCTTCCACAGTCTGGGTCTTCGTTGAAGAGAATACTTTTTGTTCACCTTCAGTCTTACGTCCGAATTCTGTAATCGATCCGAGGATAATATAATCTGCGCCGATCTTATTCATTTCCGATCCGGCTTCGTTGACAAGGATATCAAGGTCCTCTCTTTCAAGAAGAATGAACTTCTCACTTGCAGCGAGCTTGGATGAAAGAATATCCAGAGCCTGCTTTCTCATCGGGTCATTCTCCTTGTCGTAGAACATTCCTTTTGCATACTGGGTTTCGTTTGAGAAGCGGCCGATCGCCACCTTCCTTTTGATTGTCCTTTCTCCCTGTGCAGCCATAGGAAGTGTCACTACTAGAACAAGCAGGACTGATAAAAGTTTCTTGATTCGTTTCATAATCATATTTTTTTCAAATATAGTTTAGAATGGGTAAAAATCCAATATTTCTCTTGA
>JAFYLU010000027.1 GCA_017550025.1 Bacteroidales bacterium
AAGGTTTCCTTGAAGTTCCTGCCCTCGAAGCTGATCTTCACATCATCACCCTCCTCAAGATAGATCATCTTGCTGTCACGGCCATAAAAAAGCTTCGCATAGACAGCATCCATACCCTTGAGAGCAGCCTCTGCATGACCGGATTCATCCAGCTTGAAGAAAGTAGCGGTATTATGATATACCAATACGACCTCGTCAGCTGTCGGGTCGCTGACATAAAATGACACCGTCATGTCTTCCGCAGATCTTCCTGCACATGAAGAAAACACGGCAGCAATGAACAAAGAGATAAAAATTCCAAATCTTCCCATAGCCTAATATACTCTTTCCTTATAAGTTACATCTACAACTTCTGCAAAGCCCCCATATACCACAGGTTCAACATTTCTGAAATCACCAGCGGATTCCCTGCCTTCATAAACCCTGACCTTACCTTCACCGTCTTTCATACTGCCTACTATCAGGTCATAGCTCCTCTGCATGTTCTCGTTCTTCTGGTAGAGGTTGAACTTGAGGCAGGTCACGGTTTCTCCCGACAGGGTAAACTGCTTTTCCGCCTTCAGCGGAGTCTCTGAAAGGTCTACCCTGTAGACGGTGCCACCCTGGGCATAATACATATAATTCTTCAGCGAACTGAACGCATACAGATTGTCAGGGGAAGTAATGCCTGTACATGAAGACAGGTCTCCATAGAATCCCTTTCCGAGGACATATGTACAGTCCGCATATCTGAGCATATCTCCCAACTGGATTCCGTAAAGATAGCGTTTCTGACCATCAGCAAGGATCACATATGTCATTCCCATCTTTCCATTACCCGGATCATAGCGGGAGTTCTCAAGATATACAAACGACAATCCTACGGGCCAATCCTGGAATGCAGTGCCTGTAACACCGGCATCGGATGCCATTCCGGCGGCAATCTGCGTAAATTCCTCCATATCTGCAAGAGGTTCGAGACCCCCAAGGTCATTATACGAAAGAAGCGGGCAATAAGCCATAAAGCGACAGTTGTCCACATCATAAAGCAGATGGACAGATGCATATACCTGCGTCGCAAGGACATTGGCACCGACATATGGGGCCACACTGAACTTCTTGTTCACTGCACTGCCATAAAGTCCGTCGATACCCATTATCTCGCAGTAATGAGCCTTACCGTCACTCACTATCACCTTTCCGAATCCGGAAGACACAATCGAATGCGGAGCAAGCCTCTCAGGCACGGCAACCTCATATCCGAAGTCATATTCAGGCTTCCAACCGAAGTCATCCTTTCCCAATCTTGTAGCACCGTCATCTGTAAGAAGGTAGTAAGGAGACGCAGCATCTGTCTTATCGGAGAGCCACTGGATCTTCCTCGGCCCCATATACACAGGACAGCCGTTCTCTGCAAGCACATCATGGTAGGTCTCCCCGGTTACTGAAGAAACGACATCGAGTCTCGCACGACCTGAATCGGAGCAAAGCACCATCCATCCTTCAGACATTGAAGAACTTACAGTCAACTGCACTTCTTTCTGCCAATAAAGCCCCGTCTGCTTTTCTGTGACCGTATAGAAAAGGGAGTACAGACCGGGAGCAAGCACAACTTCATAATCCAGGTTCATATCCTCACCGATCACCGTCTGCTCATAGTCATTGCTTCGGTCCACTGCCTTCCACTCGTATGTATATGAATCACCTGAAAGAGCTTCAGAGCCAAGGTCCGGAGTAATCACAAGGCGGCTGTAGGTCAGGACTTCGGCATCCTCAACCCCAGTTATGGCAAGTTCATTGAGCTCGCGATATATATAGTTCCCTTCATCTGCCGAGCATGATGCAAGAAGGAAACCCGCAAAAAGCAATATAAATATATTATATATTCTCATCATCTGCCAAAATTCAAAGGAAGGCCTGTGGCCTTGTCAAAAACATCCTCATCATAATCAAGACCGGCTTCCATCTTGGCCACTTCCTCGTCAACATAGTCCGTCATCTCTACTGAAATATAGAGCTGCTTGGCGAGGGTTATGATGGCCGGATCACTAAAATCAGCCGGATCTATGCCCAAGACCCTGCATATAAGCTCGAACTTCTGCTGTGAGAATGCGCCCATAAGGTTATTCTCCCATGCCACAGGAGCCTTTGTGAACATATCCGAAAAAAAGATTCTGAAACTGATAGTGGAAACCGTATCTCCAAGCTGCACGATTTCCGTAACGGGCAGCGAAAAGTCATTGTTTTCCTGGATTACCAGTTCTATGCTCTTCTTTTCCTTTTTCAGAGCCGGAGTCCTCATCAATGTAACCACATAATCGAAAGCAGACTCACCTGCAGGAAGGACAGCATGATCGGGAAGGATATAATCCATTCCGGGAAGAGCATTGTCTGAATATTCAACGATCTTCACACGACGGTCCTTATCTGACGGCCTTCCAAGAAGCTGTACCCTTACAGGAACCTCCATCATGTCAGAAGCCTCATAGACAAATGTGAGGTCAAGGCTGTCGACATGCATCATGGTCGCGGAGACATTCTTGAAATAGACACCGGAGATGTCATCAAACAATGGCGGGTTCCTCTCCTCACATCCGGCAAAGACGAGGAGAGACAGCATCATATATATGAACTTTCTTTTCATCATACTAATTTTCCGTTTCACTGTCAGGCAGAGGTACAGTAAATATCCTGTCGCTCGGCTGCGGATTCATCGAGGCCTTTGAAGAGAAGAGGACCGGAGCATACAGCCTCTTGTACATGAAGAAAAGCTGTCCTTCTCCATATAGCTCACGGATATGCTCATACTGAAGGATTTCCGGGGTAAGCTCCTGTATGCCGTTCACTCCCCTGTTTGCTCGGAGAAGGTTGACAAAAGGAGTTCCTGCCGCAAGATCTTCCGAAACCGATTCAGCCGCAATAAGATACATCTCTCCGAGACGAATCATAGGAATCATCGTGTTCCTGATGTTTCCATGGTCGTTCATATCGGAATATTTGTAGAAATATCTGTTGTTGCCGGTAGCGGTCCAGTTGACCCTGTATCTGTAGTCATCCTGGTTTCCTCCTGTTGCTGCACCGCCTCCGAAAACTGCATCATTCATAAGGTCATTATCCATCCTGAACACATAGTTCGGAATCCTGCTCGGATCATAATAATCCTTGAAGAGAGTATTCCTCTGGGAATGGGAGAGAGCGAAGATCACTTCAGACGAGAATATCCTGTCCGGATCGTCCGGCGATCCTGTAACGAGAGACTTGTCCACAAATGGGAAAACACCATCCTCCGACGCTCCTATTACCTCCATAGCATATCGATAAGCGGATTCCTTGTCTCCGAAATAAAGGTAAGAGCGGGCCAGAAGAGCTGAAACAGCATAATAATTAAGACGGAGATTACGGTAATGCATGAAATTGGAAGAACCGTCAGACGGTGATTCCATCCTTACTCCTTCTGTCCTGACAGGGTCGTTGGCAAGGAGGATTCTCGCTTCAAGCAGGTCATTCTTTATAAGCTCCGCCACTTCTGAAGCATTCAGAACCTCATTCGGGGTAACGGTATATGCCTTATAATACGGAATAGCAGATTGCTGCGGATGGCGTGAATACACAGGTCCGAAAAGACGGAGCATGTCAAAATGCATAAACGCCCTCAACGCCAGAGCCTCTCCCTTTATCATCCTGTAATTGTCACCCGAGAAAAGCGACCTGTCGGAATCGATATGTTCCAGCAGAAGGTTACAGTTAAGAATAAGCGAATAGGCCTTGTTCCAGGTCTCATTCATCCTGGCCCTCCAATAAACAGTACCATAGTCATACTGGGACAGGTCCCTGTAATTTCCCCATACAGACTTGTCGGTTCCTATGACATATGCACCTCCCATCACTTCCACCATTTCCACAGACAATGACGCGCCATAAAGCATGTCGCTGTTCATTTCGATGTATATTCCGTTCAGGAGCTTCATGTAACCGTCTTCCACAGACAGCAGTTCATCCTCCGAAATCTTGTCATATGGCTTCACATCGAGCCAGCCGGAACATCCTGTCAGGAGAATTCCGACCGCAAGAATCATATCAAGCAAAATCTTTCTCATAGCATCATCTCCATTTAGAATGTGATACCTACCGCCATTGTAACAGTACGGGCAAAAGGATAATCGATACCTCGCTCAACGCGCACAGAAGTAGCTCTGAAGGCATCTGTCATCGTAAGCTGCAGGTTGAGGGCTGAAATTCCAGACCTGCGTATCAGTCTGTCAGGGAACTCATATCCCAGATTGAAAGACTCACCTATCAGGGCATTGTCATCCATGACGAATCTTGAAGACTTTTCTGTCTTCTGGACCATGGATATGCCCTTGAAATAAGCCTCCCTGTTGTTTTCTGACCATCTGTCGTACAGGGCACGCTTGTCCTGGTTGTCATAAACTTCCTCCGTTCCGATATTCTCGACCTTCTGGAAGAGCGATGTATTGAAGATCTGGCCGCCCCATCTGTATCTGAAATAGCATCCCGCAGAAAATCCCTTGAAATATAGAGTCGATCCGAAAAGGCCTTCCACTTTCGGCTGCATGTCACCGACAACGACCTCATCATTGACATCATATGTAAATGAATATGTACCGTCCTTCTTTATGAACAGTTCCTGTCCTGTAGCTGGGTCGATTCCCGCAGAACGTACCGCCCATATGGCTGTAGGGCTTCCGCCGTCATAATATCGGGTAGTGCCGGCAAGGGATGCCTTTCCGCTTTCATTCAATGCGCTGAATGAATCTCCGATATCAGCATACACAGACCTCGAGCTTGTAGCATTGAAGCTGATATTCCAGTTGATACCCTCCGAAGGTCTGTAGATCGGAGATATTCTGAATGTTGCCTCCCATCCCTGGGTCTTCTGGCTTCCGGCATTCATAGCCACGCTGGTCACACCCATGGAACCGGGAGTCGTGATCACAGCAAGCAGAGGGTCCGTATTCTTCCAATAATAGTCAAAGGTCAGGTTCACTCTCTCGCCCCACAAGGTCATATCAGTACCTATGTCATAGTTGACGGTTTCCTGCCATGCAAGATCCGAATTACCCAAGGCATTGAGAATCACTCCTGTACCAAAAATATTGGTCATCCATCCATTGAACTTGTATGTGGAGAATGCCTGATAGGCGGCAAAGTTCTGATTGCCGGGATTACCGACCGAACCCCTTATCTTGACGAAATTGAAAAAGTCGTTGTCACGCATGAAAGCCTCCTTGTGGAGATTCCATCCCGTTCCCACCGACCACGTATTCCTGAAACGGTTTCCTGTTCCGAACATAGAGGCTCCGTCGAAACGATAGTTGAAATCAAGCAGATATCTCTCGTCATAGGCATATCCGCCGTTGACATAGAAGCTGACCGCCCTTTTAAGACTCTCACTGTACTCCGGCTTCTCGCCTGAAGGATAGCCGTTTGCAAATGATGGGGCATCGAACTGATCGTCGGTGAATCCGTTGGCAGAATAGCCATGAATCTGCCTTCTGTTGCTGCTGAAGTTGAATCCTCCGACTGCATTGACCATATGCTTCCTGGCAATCAGTTTTCCGAATGTCACGGCGACATCACCCTCATACACGAGCTGGGAAATATTGGTATGGGAATACAATCCCTTCTCTGTTTCACCGACATCATCAAACTGGGTATGCTCTGGTGAGAGACGCATCTGCTCCACATCATCAGCCTTGGTCAGACCGAACTTCGCCTTCATGCGCAAATCATCCGTAACAAACCACTCGAATATGAAATTATCGGTAAATCCGAAACTCTCTGACCTGTTCCAGTTGTTCAGATGTGCATTCCATAAAGGATTCGCTACCGGATAATCATCCGCACCATCCTCCGGATAATAGAGATACCTGGAAATTTTTCCGTCAGCAGATGTCTTTCTGTAATAGGGATTTGCATGAGCATATTCAGCAAAGGACACTACGGGATCGGAAGTATCAAGCCAGTCAATGGTCAGCTTGTTGCTGAACTGGAATCGCCCTGTACGGTATATCAGGTCCACATTTCCTGCAAGAGTCTTGCGGTCCGAACCTTTCATTACACCGTCAACATCTCCGTAGCTCATTCCTATGCCATATCGTATCTTGTCCTCACCGCCTTCCGCATAAAGGTTATGCTTATGCGTCAGACCAGTCCTGACAGGCTCGCAGAGCCAATATGTATCCACTCCCCTCTCGATTTCCTTGAGACGCTCATTACGCAGATTGTCAAGTCTTATCTGGTTGAAAGGGTCGCCCATATTATCCTTATATACTCCGGCCAAAGTCTCGAACTCAAGCTTTTCCCTTGCGTTCATCAGATTATAATCGCTCAGGTCCGCGAGGGAAACGCCATAATCTCCTTTATAAGAAAGCTGAAGCCTGCCTCTTGCAGGTGCCTTCGTCTCGATAACGACCACTCCATTCGATGCCTTGGATCCATATATGGCCGTAGAAGCCGCGTCCTTCAGCACCGTAACAGAAGCCACCCTGTTCATATTCAGGTTCATGATGGTCTCAAGCGTAGTCTCAAAACCGTCAAGAATGAAAAGCGGCTGGTTCGGATCAGTTCCATATTCCTCCTTCAGTCCCATTACACTTGTCTTGCCTCTGATCTCAATGTCAGGCATCATGTTGGGATTGGATCCGAACTGGGTATTCTCCATCATCTTGAACGAAGGATCGAGAGTCTTGAGGCTCTGCAGGACATTGCCGGAACCGACTGACTTGAGCTGATCAGTCTTGAAAGTGGCCGAGGCGCCCGTAAAGCTTTCCTTCTTCCTTTCATAGACACCAGTCACAACGACATCATCCAGTTCTGTAGAATTCATATACATGACGATTCTCGAGAAAGATGATGCGTTCTTTGTCGTATACAGTTTCACTTCGTCCTCATATCCTACATACGAGAAAGTGACCTCGCACCTGCTGTCCGGCACACGGATCTCATAATGTCCCTCAACATCCGTCGATGTACCGTACTTCGTACCCTGCACAAGTACAGAAACACCGATCAACGGATATCCGTCAGACGAGTCGATAACCTTACCCTTCAAGACAACCGTCCTCTCCTGTCCAGACAAAGTCAACATACAGAAGAAGGCACAAATTATCAGGAATGTTTTCCTACACATTTTCTATAAAATTATTTTCCTACTGAAAACGGGAAACCTATAGTCCCAGAAGAGACTCTGCATTGGCAACAGCTGCATCAGTGAGCACAGAACCGCTCAACATGCGCGCAACTTCCATGACTCTCTCCCTGTCGGAAAGCCTTGAAATGGTAGATACGGCGACTGCTGTAACCGGATCGATTTCCTTTGATACCATATAATGAGCTGTTCCCTTTGCGGCAACCTGCGGAAGATGAGTGATTGCAAACACCTGCATATATGTTCCCATCCCGCATATCATGGAGCCCATACGGTCAGCTACGCTGCCAGAGACTCCGGTATCTATCTCATCGAATATCATGGTAGGCATATTGGTGAATTCAGCCATCATAGCCTTGAGTGCGAGCATGATTCGAGCCTTCTCTCCTCCTGATGCACATTTTGCTACATCTACGGCATTCTTTCCTGTAGACGAGAATCTGAACATCACCGTATCACTGCCTGAAGCGGACATCGGAGCATCCGCAACCTCGGCCTCAAAGACTGCATATGGCAGTTCAAGGCTTCTTACTGATTCCGTAATTGCCTCGCTGAAGCGGACAGACGCCTCTACGCGCGAAGAATGAAGCCTGTCGGCCAGATCCTTCATCCTGCTTTCAGTAACAGCTATCATTTCAAGAAGCGCCGCCTTTCTCTCTTCAAGAAGAGAAGAGTCTGAAACTGATTCACAAAGGCTCTCACGGAACGCTATAAGTTCCTGTTCATCACGGCACGAATGCTTCTGCATCAGGCCGTAGATCAACGATATACGCGCATCGACCTCTTCAAGACGGGATTCCGAAAGGTCTGTACGTGAATTTATCGATTCGATTTCCGAAAGCACGTCATCCAGTTCAAGTCTGCATGAAGCCACCCTTTCGGCCAAAGGGAGAACAGACGGCACGAACCTGCCGACCTTATTGATGACCTTCTCCGCCTCTTTCAGCGCAGCATCTATCGAAAGAGCTTCTCCGCCAGACGAAGATGCAGTGAACAACTCTTCTACTGTTGAAAGTCCTGTCTTTATCTCCTCTGCATTTGCAAGCTGCTTCTGTTCCTCTTCGAGTTCTGCCAGCTCGCCCGGCTTCAATGAAGCTGCCTCAAGCTGCCGGAGCTGTGCTTCGTTATAATCTCTTTCTCCGGCAAGTCTGGCAAGCTTCTCTTCCAGCTGCCTGCATTCGGACTTCCTGGATGCAAGTTCCTTCCACAATCCGGCACATTCCTCACGAAGATCCATGTTTCCGGCATAGTGGTCAAGGATATCAAGCTGATAAGACTTGTCGGAAAGGAGCATAGTCTGATGCTGGGAATGCACATCGATAAGCCTCGACGAAATCTCCTGAAGCACAGAAACCGGTACCGGACTGTCGTTCACGAACGATCTCGATCGTCCCGACCTGTTTACCACCCTCCTGATTATGAGGTTTCCGTCTTCCCATTCGACATCATTATCCTCAAGTACCTGCCTGAGGCTGGTGTCTGCAGTCTGGAAATCCGCTTCCACAACACAGTTGTCAGCTCCGTCTGAAACGACAGAAGCATCTGCCTTTGAGCCCATTATGAGCGACAGGGCTCCCAGCAGAATAGACTTGCCGGCTCCTGTCTGCCCCGTAATAATGATCAGACCCTCTGGAAAATCAATATCCAGAGAGTCTATTAAAACATAATTCCTTACCTGAAGCCTTGTCAGCATGACTATTCTCCGTCCTGCCTTGCCATTCTGTATGAAACCTCGCCTTCCTCGAACTCCTCGATAGCTACAAGACTTGGCTTCGGCTGTCTTTCATAGTACTTTGAGATTTCAATCTGCTCGCGGTTCTCGAAAACCTCCTCCATAGTATCGCGGTCGTTCTTGAAGTCCTCAAGCTTTCTTGTGAGTTCCTTCTTCTCCGCAATAGCGATCTGGTTTGCCCTCTTTGAAAGGATTACCACTGTCTCATAGATGTTTCCGGTTGGAGCAGCGAGATCGCTGAGGTCTCTTGTAAGAGTGTTTGTAGGTGTCTTCTTTGTTGCCATTATCTTATAAAATTACTTTTTCCTATTTAATTATACCCCTGTATTCAGTACGAGTTTCATTTTTTTCTTACTTTTCGGACTCTTTCTGAAGTTTTTTCATTTCCTTCTCGAAATCCCTCTCGCTCATGCGCTCGTCACCCTGAGGAACATTCTTTCCGAGAGCCTTCTGAACTCTGCGATAAACCATATCAAGTTCCTTGCGGTAACGCGAATCCGGAAGCTCGCCGATAAAATTGAAATAGTCATCAACAAAAATGAGATATCTTTCTCTCTGCTTTTCAGGAATACTGAGATGAGCATACTTATATGAAGACATCGCGATATAATAAAGGATATCCTCCCTGTAGATGTTCTCGGCATCCGCCTTCAGCACATTACGGAGAGCGACACGGGAAGCCAGATAATCCTCCATCTTGTAATAAAGCTTCGCACCTTCATATGCCTTCAGGTCAAGACGGTCATTAAGTTCCTTAAGCATATTGCTGCAAGCCTCCATATGCGGAGTCGAAGGATATTCGATCATATACTCGGAAATCTCCGTGATGGCCTTGTAAGTAGGAGTCTGGTCAAGCTCGTACCTCAATGTAGACCTGTAGAGACAGTCAAGCCTGAGGTATCTTGCTTCAGAAGCAAACGGGCTGCGCGGATAAATGTCCAGAAAGTTGGCAAAATTGGTTTCTGCCGTATAATAGTCCCTGAACTTGTAGTTGCTCAAGCCCCAGTAATATCTCACGGTGTCGTCACGCTGTGTACCATTGGTCAGCACAGACAGCGATTCAAAAAGTGATCCTGCCTTCGAATATCGGCCTTCATTGAAATACTGGAATGCAGCCTCATACTTCTGATCCACATCATTACTGTTCAGAAGTATCTCGTATTGAGACTTGCAGGAAGAAAGAGCGACTATGGCCATAGCCGCCATGATAAGGTTTCTCAACTTCATCTTTACAATTTGAAATTAAAGCATTTTCAGGAACTTCTCCGCATCAAGCGCTGCACGACATCCTGATGCCGCAGCCGTAATCGCCTGTCTGTAAAGAGGATCCTGCACATCTCCGGCAGCAAATACTCCAGGAACATTAGTCTTCGAAGTCTTTCCGTCAGTTACGATATAACCTTCTGCATCAACTTCGACCCACTCTCTGAACAAGTCTGAATTAGGGTGATGTCCGATGGCAAGGAAAAATCCGTCAACGGCAATATCAAAAACCTCGCCATCCTTCCTGACGAGCCTTGCTCCGGTCACTCCATATTCATCTCCAAGGACCTCCTGCGTATTGCAGTTCCAGAGCACCTCGATGTTTTCAGTATTCCTTACGCGCTCCTGCATGGCTTCAGAAGCCCTGAGGACATCCCTGCGTACGATCATATACACCTTCTTGCATATTCCGGCAAGATATGTAGCCTCCTCACATGCAGTATCGCCTCCACCGACAACAGCGACAGTCTTCTTTCTGTAGAAGAAGCCATCACATGTCGCGCATGCAGACACGCCGAGTCCTCTGTACTTGATCTCCGACGGAAGACCAAGATACTTGGCTGTGGCACCTGTAGCGATGATGAGAGTTTCCGCCTCGATTTCCTTGTCAGAATCCACTACGATCCTGAAAGGGCGCTGCGAAAGGTCGGCTGAAGTTATGGCGCCTGTACGGATGTCCGCTCCGAGACGTACAGCCTGGGCTCTCATTGTGTCAACAAGCTGCTGACCTGAAATACCGTTTTTAAAACCAGGATAATTCTCTATATCGGTTGTTGTCGTAAGCTGACCTCCCGGCTGGATTCCTTCATAGACTACCGGCGCGATATCCGCCCTTGAAGCATAGATAGCGGCAGTGTAACCCGCTGGGCCACCTCCGACGATAAGACATTTTATTTTTTCCATAATAATATATTGACTTAAAGCAATCTGCAAATATAATCTTTTTTTCAGACATTCATAAGATAAGGCTTTGCCTTTCTGTAAATCCAGCCTAAAAGACAGTCTGGCATAATGGCGCAGAGAGGCATGAATATCTTATTGAGAAGTCCGGGCATAACGCCTTTACGCCGCTTGAATGTAGCTTTCAGAGCTCTGTCGACAGCCTTTTCCGGGGTGATCATGACAGTCAGAGCCCTGGCAAGCTTGCGGAGATTGTCCCTTAAAGGAACAAGCGGAGTGTCCACAGCCCCGAAATATGCATTGGTAACGCTTACCCCCGTCTTCTGACATTCGATGCGAAGTTCTCTCGAATAATCCTTTACGAATCGTTTGGTCGTTCCATACATTCCGATTCCCGGCCAGATCATCCAGGCTGCAAGAG
Organism: Bacteroidales bacterium; assembly: GCA_017550025.1. GTDB lineage: Bacteria > Bacteroidota > Bacteroidia > Bacteroidales > UBA932 > Cryptobacteroides. Next base: position 11,467 of record JAFYLU010000027.1, read on the forward strand.
AAGATATGTTCAGGATATATCCGCAACCTCTCTCCTTCATCGCACCCACATACTTCCTGCAAAGCATCAGCGGCGTGTTCATATGAACCATCATTATAAGTCTGAGCATACGCTCGCTTGTCTCCGCCATTCCCTGGCAATACATGACACCGGCATTGTTCACAAGCACCTCGACCTCGCACCCTGCAGCCTCCGTCTGCTCATATACCCTATCGGCGGCATCCATCTGCGAGAGGTCCTGAATTATATTCATGACCCTGATGTCATTCCTGCATTCAGCCGGAACAAGATCCGATATCCCCACATCCGACTTGACTATATCCGCAGTCTCTTCAAGTTTAGCCCCATTTATATCCACGAGCACAAGATTATAACCCATCAGTGCAAGACGACGGGCATAGACCCTTCCCATTCCGGAAGCTGCTCCGGTCACAAGAGCCCATGATTTATATCCTCTGAAAATCTTCTTCATATGCATGCAATTCACAAAACGGTCGCAAAAATACCATTTTTAATTGAATCGAAGAATTTTTTAAAGGAAAGAATCGTATATACAATTTGGAATATTTCAAATTTATTTTGTGATTCCCTCCAAAATACATATATTTGCAGCATTATGCCAAAGACAAGCAACACACACAAATGCCCGAATATAGAGGAATATAAGGCAATCCTCAAGAAGCACTCTCTCAAGGCCACTCCACAAAGACTGGCCGTACACGAGGCCATGATGTCATTAGGACACGCATGCGCAGACATGGTGACAGACGCCATAAAGAAACAGGGTACAGCCAAAGTCACCCTCGCTTCCGTATACAACATACTCACACACATGGCCATGCTTGGTGTATACGACTACAGGCTCAGCTCCAACAACAAGATGTACTTTGACGTCAACACTTTCAAGCACATCCATTTCTACGATCAGGACAACCACGTCTTCAGAGATGTAGTTGACGACGAACTGATAGCGCTGATCGAATCCCACTTGAGCAGGAAGCGCGTAAAAGGCTACAAAGTAGAGGGCTTCGACATCCAGCTCATAGGCAGACCAAGCAAAAAGAAATATACGGTCTGACAGGAAACATACAATTTAATGCACCCCATGCAACAATATGACATGCGGGTGCATCTCTTATGCCCGATAATTACAGAACAACAAAATGAAAAGACTGACATTCAAGAGAATCTTCGGCATTGCTGCCGCAATAATGGCGATCACCTCATGCGCGAAAGACGAAACATTACGCTATTATAATGTAACTATGGGTAATGTTGTCGAAGGACGCTTCATAAGCGACCAGGGCAATATCTTCAATGTCACAGAACAGCTGTGCCCTGAAAAGATAGACACAATGAACAGGGTCCTTGTAAACTGCGACATCCTCAGACAGACTGCCGGAACAACGAACGAATACGATGTGAGGCTTACCCAGGCCTTCAATGTACTCGCAAAAGAAACGGTAGCCGCAAGCTCCAACCCATCGGACGAGACACTGGGAAACGACCCTATTCATCTTGAAGACCTCTGGATATCAGGAGGATACATCAACATGAGCATAATCATTCCTGTCAAGACAACAGAAGGAAGAAAGCACCTTATCAATCTCGTGTTCAGCGATGACGACATCAAGGACAACACCTACAGATTCACCATCAGACACAACGCATACGGAGAGGTTCTGGGACTGAACAATGGAGACAAGATGCTGGTGAGACAGTTCGTCAGCTTCCCGATCGCAAAGCTGATCAACAAGGATTCAGCAAACATCGATCTTCGATGGAAAGGCTACAAGACCATTCCGGGGGGACTTTCATCAGAAAGCGAAGACTACATATTCAACAGAGGCTACCTGAAATCCGATTTTGAACAGGTACCGGCGAGAGTCACCGGAAAGAACATACCAGGCAGCATGTCAATCTGACATACTTCCCTTCCACATTACAGATCCGGCCGCATCTTTGACGATGCGGCCGGATTCTTTTTTATTTCACAACAAATGCGACAATCTCTCCTTTGACCACCATGGCCCCCTGCCTTGCGCAAACCGCAACAACGCGGCCGCTTACAGCAGGCAGGATTTCCTCCATACCATAATATGTCTGGACATATCCGCAAGGCTTTCCAGCCTCAACTTCCGTTCCTGCAACAGGAGCTGCAGAAGCATCATCCACATCATACTGCCAGAGTAGCTGACCTTTCACAGGAGCCTGGACAGGCACTGCATCAGGATATTTGCGCACTATGTCATCCACATCAAACTTCGGCATCTCGACGACAGGTCTCTCAACTACTATCGGCGCTCCTGCCTTGGCCTTCGCAGCCTCAAGATCCTTATTGAATCTTTCCTTGGCGACACCGCTCTTATAGTCCCGATATTGTCTCTCATGCATTGCAAGCTCAAACAGTTCCTCATCATCCTGGCCGCAATCCCATCCCTCGTCCTTCATTATCTGACGGAATTTGTCAAGTTCGTTCGGGAAGGCATCCTGCGGATTACCGGTATAGAACTCCAGCCCCTTCTCTTTAGCAAGAGCAACAATCTCAGGAGCAAGTTCACCCGGCAGCTTACCCATCTTTCCGAGGATCATGTTCCATGTATCCTTATCTATGGTAGTCCATCTCGGCTGTCCCTTCAGAAGAGCCATGAGATTCATGAGGGCCGTATTCTTGACATACTGGCTGAACGGAGTCACGAGAGGCGGATAGCCCAAACGAGGCCAGACATATTCCACCTCCTGGAAAAGCATCACCATCAGCTGGTCAAGAGAGAGTTCCGGCTTTCCCTGCGCCCTGAGCGAGGCATTGACAGCACCGTGGAAGCCTTTCAGGTCAGCCATCATCGAGCCCATCATTCCGCCGGGGAGACCACATCCGACAAGAAGTGAGCTCATATGGGAGTTGTTCGGATCGATCCAGTAACCCAGGAAATCATCAATGAACTTCTGTGTCAGTGCGCGCACATCCATATATGCGTTCATATTCAGATCCTTGACCTTGAATCCGTCAGCCTTGAGCATCTCGCGTATGGTGATGACATCCGGATGCACCTTGCCCCAGGACAGAGGTTCGACTGCAACATCAAGATAATCAGCACCAGCACGGGCAACTTCCAGCATGGAAGCCGGAGAAAATCCCGGACCGCTATGACCATGGTACTGCACCTTTATATGAGGGTATTTCTTCTTTATCTGACTTGTAAGCTCGGCCAGGAAAGAAGGACGGCCGATACCTGCCATATCCTTAAGACATATCTCATCACATCCATAGCCGACAACCTTGTCAACAACGCCCATATAATATTCAACGGTATGGACCGGCGAGTTTGTGATAGAAAGGGCAACCTGCGAGATCATTCCTCCTTTCTTGGCATACTCTACGCTCAGGCGAAGGTTTCTGTGGTCGTTAAGTCCGCAGAAAGATCTGGAGATATCCGTACCCTGCGCATGCTTCACCTTATACATGAGCTCGCGCACATCTGCAGGAACAGGATTCATGCGGAGCGCATTGAGACCGCGCTCAAGCATATGGGTCTGTATTCCGGCCTTATGGAAAGGTGCCGTCCATTCGCGGACCGCCCTGTTCGGATTCTCTCCGAAAAGGAGATTTACCTGTTCGAATGCTCCGCCATTTGTCTCCACACGGTCAAAACATCCCATCTCGATGATGGCCGGAGCCACTTCCTTAAGCTGTGCGACTGTCGGAACATATTTTCCCGACGACTGCCACATATCCCTGTAAACAAGGGAGAACTTTATCTCTCTTCCCATATTATTAATTATGTTGTGGTTATCAGTATTATGGAATTTTACAAATGTAAGAAAAAGATTCATGGATACACCTTGTTCATACCGATTTTTATTTGTCATACTTTACCGTCCTTCTTATTTTTAGAAAACTTTTCACTGAAAGTATTGCAGTATTAAAATTTATCCGTATATTTGCAGTCCGAAAATACATGGTGCCCATAGTTCAGTTGGTTAGAGCGTCAGATTGTGGTTCTGAATGTCGTGGGTTCGAATCCCACTGGGCACCCAAAGGAGTGATATCGACAGATATTGCTCTTTTTTTTGTATCCTGCAGGATGAGAACCCGGGCCCGTATCCGGACATCGGCAGTGGCCCCTCCCTAAAAAACATTCAACACTTTAAAGAAACAGAAAAATCTGCCGGCATTTCGCCACATTTTGTTCCGGATGTGAAGCGCATAAAATAGATTTGTGAAAAAAACATGAAGATAAAGGAACTTTGCATCGACGAGAGGCCGAGAGAGAAGATGCTGGGAAAAGGTGCGGAATCCCTCAGCAACGCCGAACTTCTGGCCATATTGTTAAGAACTGGCACAGGGAGCATGAATGCGGTGGATGTAGCAAGGGAACTGTTGAAAAAGAACGGCGAGAGGCTGAATCTGCTTGCCGGAATGCCCCCGGAGAGACTATGCGAAACAAAGGGCATAGGAAAAGGCAAGGCGGCAGTCATAGCTGCTGCCTTCGAACTCGGCAGAAGAAGTTTCATGGAACCGATTTTGGAATCACACACATCTATCGCCTCACCCAAGGCGGTATGCAGGCTGATGCTTCCGCAATTAAGAAACCTCGACCATGAGGAATGCTGGGTTCTTTTTCTGAACAGGGCTAATTTCCTTATCTCAAAGGAGCGTATCAGCAGCGGGGGGCTCGATTCGACCATAATAGACACCAAGGTAATACTCCGGAAAGCCCTTGAGAAAAAGGCTTCCGGCATAATCCTTATACACAATCATCCTTCGGGAAGTCCTCTGCCTGGCACTGCCGACATCAATGCCACCAAACTTCTCGACAAGGCACTGAAGACATGCGGAATCTCACTGATCGACCATGTGATAACGGCAGACAAAAGCTACTACAGCTTTGCAGACGAAGAAGTGCGCCGAGATATATAAGTGAAAATTTTGACTTCTGAACAAATAAAGATATATTTGTAACCCTACACTAAAATAAGAGAGCGATGAAAGTCATCAACCTTGGAGAAAAGAATTCACTTCTCAACACATTTGTGGCGCAGATGCGCGACAAGAAGATCCAGAAGGACAGCATGCGATTCAGAAAAAATCTCGAAAGAGTAGGCAACATCTTCGCTTACGAAATCAGTCAGACCATGAATCACAGCATCAAGGAAGTCGAGACACCTCTCGGAATAGCCGACATACAGACATGTGATTCAAAAGTCGTTGTAGCCTGCATCCTGCGTGCAGGACTACCGCTCCATGAGGGAATCCTGAACTTCTTCGACGAAGCACAAAACGCATTTGTGGCCGCATACAGAAAATATGACAAGGGGGAAGACTTCCATATAAACATCGAGTACTGCAGCACTCCGGACCTGACAGGCAAGACCCTCATCCTTGCAGATACGATGCTCGCAACAGGAGCATCGCTTGAGATAGCATACAAGAGACTCATGGAAGATGGTACACCTGCCCATACCCACCTTGTCTGTCCTATCTCAAGCGCTTATGCTGTAGAATACCTCCAGAAACATCTTCCTGAAGAGGATGTCACTCTCTGGGTAGCGGCAGTCGACGAAGAGCTTACAAGCCGTTCTTATATTGTTCCGGGCCTGGGCGATGCCGGCGACCTGGCTTACGGAGAAAAGAAGTAGACCGCTATAACTCCTTTCGGAGACGTGCTTTCGGGATGCCCAGCTGATCACGATACTTCGCGATCGTGCGGCGTGCGACCTTATAGCCCTTTTCTGTCATCTTTTCCACAAGTTCATCATCCGTCAGTGGCTTGCGCTTGTTTTCATTCTCGACACAATCCATGAGGGCCTTCTTGAGCTCTCTTGTAGAGATTTCCTCTCCTTCCTGATTCTCAAGACCTTCAGAGAAGAAGTACTTCAGCGAATAAATGCCGAAGTGAGTCTCTATGTACTTGCTGTTGACCACTCGTGATATTGTAGATATATCGAATCCGGTCTTCTCGGCTATATCCTTGAGAACCATAGGCTTGAGATGTGTCTCATCACCATCAATGAAATAGTCTTTCTGATAGTCTACAATCGCCTGCATGGTGCTTGAGAGAGTATTGTGCCTCTGCTTGATGGCTTCCACGAACCATTTTGCCGAATCCAGCTTCTTCTTTACAAAGGCCGCAGCCTCTTTCTTCTCTCTTTCGCAGGAATTCGCAGCCTCGATAAGAATATCGGCATATTTCCTGTTCACCTTCAGCTCCGGTACGGAAAAGCGCGGCATGGAAAGCTGAAGTTCACCGTTGCGATATTCCAAAAGGAAATCAGGAACTATCTGCTGGGCCTGATCGGTATACGAATCATCTATCTGTCCGCCTGGGGAAGGATTGAGCTTCAGGATCTTCGCCATGGCGGCCTTGAGTTCTTCCTCCGATATATCCATTCGGGTCATTATCTTCTGGAAATGCTTGTTAGTGAATTCATTGAAATGATTCTTCAGAATCTTTACCGCATTTTCCACAGCTGGGCTCTTCTTGCAGTTCCTTATCTGGAGGAGGAGACATTCACGAAGGTCACGCGCACCGACACCGGCAGGCTCGAACTCCTGGATGACCTTGAGCATCGAGAGCACCTCGTCTTCATCGGTCTCCACATTTGCACGGAACGAGAGGTCGTCCACAATGCTGTCAATGCTTCTGCGGAGATATCCGTCATCATCAAGACTGCCGATAAGGAATGATGCCACAGCATACTGATGTTCGGTAAGGCTGCGATAGCCCAACTGCTCCTGAAGGCTCTGCGTAAAGCTTTCCTTCACGGAAAAAGTACTGTATTGAGGACGCTCATCCTTTGAATAATTGTCGGCCCTCAACCTGTATCCCGGTATCGGGTCATCATCCTTATAGTCCGAAAGGGAAACTTCCCTCGGAGCCTCGTCCTCCTCCTTTTCATTCGGAAGATCCTCATCCAGAACAGGATTCTCCTCCAGTTCCTTCCTGATCCTCTGCTCAAGCTCCTGGACAGGCAGCTCGATCAGCTTGATGGTCTGGATCTGCAACGGGGAGAGCTTCTGGGTCTGCTTTAATTCCAGTCCTTGCTTCAACATGACACTACAACTGTTTTTACCAACTATTTTACCGGTCTCAAGACCTTCACAGTATCCACTATGACTGCATTCTCACTGTCAACCACAGGATATTCTATGTTTTCCTTCACTACAAAGGCACTCGGGAAAGCTCCCTTGATTCTTGTAAGAAGTTCCATGGCTTCAGACTTTGTCCTGAAATCACCCACGGTAACCTTGAAATATGGATTGGCATATATCCTGTATGCAACTATTTCCGGGTAGAGGCTCCTGAACCTCTTCAAGGTCGCTTCCGAATCATTACGTGCAGTCTGCTTGTTGTCGAAGAAGATCCTGACACGATAGCCGTTCATTGTCCTTTTGGCATTGGAACCCACATGTGCCCTCATGGAATTCATGATTTCCTGCGACTGCCTTACATTTACATCAGCTTCGTCCCCCATGGCCTTCGACGGAAGGACTGCGAAAATATTCTTGCCAGCCAGTACAGAATCAACTACAGCAACCTGCCGGTATACAAGAGAGTCAACTTCCTCATAGCCTTCAGGAATGGTCTGGGCAGAAAGTACGGATGCAAAGGCAAGGCCCGTCAGGGCGAAGAATATAGTTACGATAAGTTTCTTCATTTTATTTCAATGCGTCTAAAAGTTTCTTCACAGGTACATCATCAAGTCTGACATTTCTCGCGCGGCCCTTTCCTATCCTGACATCCGCAGTCAGATCCACGGTACACGCCTCAAGAGTCTTCTTGTCCATAAGCCTTCCAAGATCGAGGATACTGGCTCCTTCTCCAAGCGTAAGATCTGCCTTTACATGATATCTGCATGCCGTTTTTCCCTGCAGGGTCAGCGGGTCCAGCGCGAACCTACCAAGAACCTTGCCAGAATTCTCCAGAAGGCCGGAAATTTCCGTCAGTTCCAATGAAGGGGCAGGATTGTCGACCTCGACGGAGAGATTGAGGGTCATTCCTCTCATGCCGTTCCTGGAGATTCCCTCAACCTTGAAATCATTTATCTCTATCTGCTGTATCTTCTTGACATTCACGCATCCTGACAGAAGAAAAACCGGTACAAAAAGAAGACAGGCGTATCTTAAAATTCTCTTAAATATCATACTAATCAATATTACATCCTCGCAAAGGTAACTATATTCAGCGAAAAATCCTATCTTTGTATCCCACTGACAAAGACAGCAATTTATATGAATAACATACGACCATTGACAGACCCTTCGAAACCGAAGGTATACATAGAGACATACGGCTGCCAGATGAATGTGAACGACAGCGAAGTCATTCTTTCCATCCTTCAAGATGCAGGTTATGTACTCACTGAAGACATCGCACAGGCTGATGTGATACTTGCAAACACCTGTTCTATCAGAGACAATGCAGAGCAGAGGATCTGGGGCAGGATCGACCAGTTCAAGCTTCAGAAAAGAAACAGACAGAATGTCATCATAGGAATCGTAGGATGTATGGCGGAGCGTCTCAAGGACAAGCTCCTTGAAACAGTGGACCTGGTCGCAGGCCCGGACTCGTACAGGACTCTTCCCGAAATGCTCAAGGCTGTGGCTCCGGACAGACCGCAGATCAACGTCCTCCTCTCCCATGAAGAGACATATGCAGAGATTTCTCCTGTAAGGCTTGACAGGAACGGTGTTTCCGCATTCATTTCCATAATGCGCGGATGCAACAATGTATGTTCTTACTGCGTGGTGCCTTACACCAGAGGTGCTGAACGAAGCAGAGATCCTCACACCATTGTACGCGAAGCCGAGACCCTTTTTGCAAACGGATACAAGGAGGTAACACTCCTCGGACAGAATGTGGACTCATATTACTGGAAAGACGAGGAAAACTCAAACAGGAATGTCAACTTCGCCCAGCTGCTTGAGATGGTGGCAAAGATAAGTCCGGAGCTCCGCGTGCGTTTTTCGACTTCTCATCCGAAGGACATCAGCGATGAGGTCATCTACACAATGGCGATGTATGAGAACATCTGCAAGCATATCCATCTTCCTGTCCAGTCCGGCAGCAGCATCATGCTCGAGAAGATGAGGCGCAAATACAACCGCGAATGGTATCTCGAAAGAGTGAGGAAGATCAGGAGCGTTATTCCGGACTGCGGCATAACAACCGATGTCATCGCCGGTTTCTGCGGCGAGACGGATCAGGACCATCAGGACACTCTCACACTCATGGAAGAGGTTGTCTTTGACTCTGCATTCATGTTTGCATATTCGGAGCGCCCCGGCACACTTGCTTCAAGAAAATACCCTGACGACATCACATACGAGCTCAAGACGCAGAGACTTAACGAGATCATCGCGCTTCAGGGCAGGATGAGTCTGAAGAGCAACGAGAAGGAAATCGGAAGAAGGCTCAAGGTGCTTGTGGAAGGACCGTCCAAAAAGAATCCGGAAGAACTCTGCGGAAGAGCCAGCAGCAACAAGATGTGCGTGTTCCCTTCAAGAGGCGAGAAGGCAGGAGACTATTGTGAAGTAGAGGTGGTATCTGCGACTTCAGCCACACTGCTCTGCAAGAGAATAGACTAACGTCCACATATAATGAAAAAGTACATACTTGCCCTTGACCAGGGAACCAGCAGTTCAAGGGCAATAGTGTTTGACGAGAACGGCCAGACCAAGGCTGTCTCACAGAAGGAATTCACACAGATATTCCCGAAACCGGGCTGGGTTGAACACAACCCGATGGAAATATGGTCCTCGCAGGCATCGGTCATTGCAGAGGCCGTCACTTCCATTGCCATCAACGACAGCGACATTGCCGCCATCGGCATCACCAACCAGCGTGAAACCACTATCGTGTGGGATGCCGAGACTGGAGAACCGGTATACAATGCCATCGTATGGCAGGACAGAAGAACATCCGAACTGTGTGATGCCTTGAAGAAAGACGGCCGCTCGGACCTCATCCGCAGCAAGACAGGACTTATCATCGACGCCTACTTCAGCGCCACAAAAATACTATGGATACTGGAGAATGTTCCGGGAGCCAGACAGAGGGCTACAGAAGGCAAACTCCGGTTCGGAACTGTGGACACATGGCTCATATGGATGCTGACCAGAGGAGAAAGGCATGTAACCGATGTCAGCAATGCATCCAGGACAATGCTTTTCAACATCCACACACTCCAATGGGACAAGGAACTCCTCGGACTTTTCGGAATTCCCGAATCCATGATGCCCCAGGTGAAGTCGTCAAGCGAAGTGTACGGATATACAAAGACAACGATTTTCGCCCATGAGGTTCCTATTGCAGGAATCGCAGGTGACCAGCAGGCCGCACTTTTCGGCCAGATGTGCACTGAACCGGGCTCTGTCAAGAACACATACGGAACCGGCTGCTTTCTCCTTATGAACAGCGGAGAAAGGCCTATAATGTCCTCCAACAACCTCCTTACAACCATAGCATGGAAAATCGGCGATTCGGTCACATACGCCCTTGAGGGCAGCATTTTCGTTGCCGGATCAGTGGTGCAGTGGCTGCGTGACGGGCTCGGGATAATCCGTTCGTCATCAGAAGTGGAGGCTCTCGCATGCAGTGTTCCCGACAACGGAGGAGTATATTTTGTTCCGGCACTCACAGGTCTCGGAGCTCCTCATTGGGACCAATATGCAAAGGGCAGCATTTACGGGATCAGCCGTGGAACCACGGCAGCCCATATAGCCAGGGCAGCTCTCGAAGGCATAGCATTCCAGACAATGGACATCGTCAAGGCCATGCAGAGGGATGCGGGAGTGACTCTGAAGGAACTGAAGGTAGACGGAGGCGCATCAAGAAACAATCTCCTCATGCAGTTCCAGGCAGACATGCTCGGCACAGCAGTGATAAGACCCAAGGTTACAGAAACCACCGCACTTGGAGCGGCCTATCTTGCCGGCCTTGCAGTCGGATATTGGGAAAGCATCGAACACATCAAAAGCCAGTGGGACGCAGAATGCAGATTCACCCCACTCGCTCCTGAAGCAGAGGTCGAGGCCCTCAAGAAAGGATGGGCCGACGCTGTAAGAAGGACTCTTACCGGCAATTCTCCTTATTAACCCCACAGAACCCGGATCGTCCGGAAAAAACTGATGAAAGAATATCCAGAGATAAGAAAAGAGGTGGCAGACCATGTCTTCGGCAACATCGTGCCCCGTTATGCATCATTCGACCCGGCCCACCGCGAAGACCATGCAATGACTGTCATAAGCCAGGCGATGGAACTGATGGACAGAATGCCGGAATGGCTGAAAAGACAACCGGAAGACATTGCTGCACAATGGAATATACCTATAGACAGGGAAGCTCTTTTCGTTGCGGCGGCATACCACGACCTTGGTCTTGCCGGAGGAAGGGAAAGACATCACATTGATTCCGGAACCATCATCAGAAACGACCGGACCCTCCGAAGATGGTTCAATGAGGAAATGACTGAAATAATGGCACAGGCTGCAGAAGACCACCGTGCATCAGGCAAGAACGCCCCACGAAGCATTTACGGAATGCTCGTCGCCGAGGCCGACCGGGTCATCGAAGGCAGTACGATTATCCGCCGCACAGTACAGTTCGGCCTGACAAATCATCCCGGACTTGGCAGGGAAGAGCAGATCTGCCGCGCTGTGGAACATCTGAAAGAGAAGTACGGTCGGGGAGGTTACATGAAGCTGTGGATTCCCTGGAGCGACAATGCCGCCCGTCTGTGCGCACTTCAGGATATAATAGCAGATGCGGCAGCTGTACGAACAGCCACCGCATCCGAATATGACAGACTTGTCAGATCATAATATTTCAAAAAGTTCCTTCAATACAGACGCAGCCACCACGGTATCCACCTGTGCCCTGCAATATGCCGCCATCCTCTCAAAGTCCTGGCGGTTTTCCTCACGCAGAGGCTCTGCCGGAGGCGAATCCATCTTCAGAGGGTTGATCGGACTTCCGTTCTTCCATACACGGAAGTCAAGATGCGGACCAGTGGAACGTCCGGTAGAACCGACATATCCGATCACCTCTCCCTGACGCACACGCTGACCGGCCTTCAGTCCCTTTGCATACTTCGAAAGATGCAGATAAGCTGTAGAATATACTGAATTGTGTCTGATCCTCACGGTATTTCCTCCCGCTCCTTCGTACTTCACGCTCGTCACCACTCCGTCTCCGATAGACATGACAGGGGTTCCCTTCGGAGCTGCATAATCAACTCCCGTATGAGGCTGCACCTTGCGTGTAACGGGATGCTTTCTTGCATATGAGAATCCGGAACTTACACGAGAATACTGAAGAGGTGCCTTCAGAAAGGCCTTCCTCATGCTTTCGCCTTTCTCATTCCACCATATGTTTCCTCCGTCCTTCTGATCATACATGATCATCGGGAGTTCATCACCGCCATGGGAAAAGACAGCATAACGGACAGTATCCACAGCCAGGACTTCCCCGTCGCACATCTTCTCATCATAAAGCACTCTGAAACGGTCTCCTTTCTGAAGACCGAAGAAATCGATAGTCCAGGCATATATGTCCGAAAGGCTGAGGATAAGAAGCGGAGACACACCGGCGTCACGCATATCATTCCAGAGCGAAGTGTTGATGGTCACATCAGCATAGCGTCTTTCCACAGTGACGGGCTTACGATACACCCAGGCCCCATACGGAGGGCGGCATCGGAACACGATGCTGCTGGCCTTATCCCTTTCATAGACAAGGTATTCCGGAGCCTGAGGGCCGTCTTCCTCCTGCAGATAATATGCCCGATATGAATTGCCGACTCTCAATGTCCTGACATCAAATACCGAATCACAGGATTCCGTCAGATCATAGGCATCCTTCTGACTCATGCCCAGACCGGTCAGAAGCGATGAAAAGAACTGCCCCGACCTGACTTCCCCTTCTGTCGTCTTCATGGAATCCGGACAGAAACCCAATGTCATTTCAATGGAATCAGCCCTATCCCCTTCAAGGGAAACGACATCTTCCACCTTCTCCTCCCTGCTGCCGCACGACAGGGTTCCGAAAGCAAAAACGGCCATGAGGGCCGCTGCAAGCCACATATTTGTTTTATGCATAATTCATTGATTATTTGAGGTGTTGCAAAATTACTACTTTTAGTGGAAATTTTTGGAAGAAAGTGGAAGAAAATGGAAAATTCTTCTTACTTTTGCATCGATAAGCGTGTAAAGGTATATGATCAAATTCATCGGCGAATACAATGTCAAGGTAGACGACAAGGGAAGAGTCATTTTCCCTGCCGCCTTCAAGAGCATAATGCCTGTCGATGGAGACATGAGATTCGTTGTCAGGAAAGACATTTTCGAGAACTGCATCGAGATGTACACCTTCGCTGAATGGGAGCGCCAGTCAGAACTCGTGAGATCGAAGCTCAACATCACATTCAACGAAAAGCACGCCAAATTCTGGAGAGCATACATGCACAACAGCGCAATCGTAGAACCGGATGCGAAGCTTGGCCGTCTCTCCATACCAAAGAAACTCTTGGAACTGATCGGTGTCGACAGAGAAGTAGTCTTCTCCGGAAACGACCACAAGATTGAAATCTGGGCCAAAGAGAACTTTGAGTCCAGCATCATTTCAAACGAAGAGTTCGTTTCCATCGCCGATTTGCTTTCTGATCTATAAGAGGAGGGCGGACGATGTCAGAATATCATACTTCAGTATTGCTTGATGAAAGCGTATCTGCTTTGATCAGCTCAACTTCAGGAATTTACGCAGATGCCACTTTCGGGGGCGGCGGACATACTTCAGAAATCCTCAGGAGACTTGATCCGGAGGGGCGCGTCATCGCATTCGACAGAGACAGCGACGCCATAGCCAACAAACCTGATGACGACAGGCTCACACTCATAAGGAGCGACTTCAGATGGATACATAACCATGTGATTCATCAGGGATTCAGGGATGGCATCGACGGCGTCCTCGCTGACCTGGGAGTTTCATCACACCAGTTCGATACAGCGGAAAGAGGATTCTCATTCAGATATGAAGCCCCGCTCGACATGAGAATGAACCAGGAAGCAGCGCTCAATGCGGCGGATATCCTGAACACGTACGAACAAGAGGAGATAGAAAAGATATTGAGGCTTTACGGCGAGGTCGACAACAGCAGAAGGATAGCCCAGCTCATCTGCAAGGCAAGGGAAACCTCGAAGATAGAAACGACCACCGACCTCGGAAAAGCCATCGAGAGCGCACTCCCGAAATTCGCAGAGCACAAGTTCCTTGCAAAGGTCTATCAGGCATTGAGGATAGAGGTCAACCAGGAGATGAAGTCCCTTGAAAAGTTCCTTTCAGGAGCAGCGAAGTCACTTAAGCCGGGAGGAAAGCTGGTGGTGATCACCTACCACTCGCTGGAGGACAGAATGGTAAAGAACTTCATCAAGGCAGGAAACATAGAAGGCAAGGTGGAGAAAGACTTCTACGGCAACGCAACAGCACCGCTCAAGGCAGTCAACAGGAAACCTATCCTTCCGCAGGAAAGCGAGATAGCGGAAAACACAAGAGCACGAAGCGCAAAGCTCAGGATTGCAGAAAAGGCATGACTAATATGAAGGAAAGCAGGACATCAGGATTCATAAGCTCCGTAAAGGGCATTCTGAAATCGATCATCAGCGGAGACATCCTCCTCAGGCTGAGGGTCGACAAGCTTTTTCCATTCATATTATACGCTTTCGCACTCGGATGGATCAGCATCCTGATGAGCTACAAGATGGAGCAGACCTTGAGCATCGTGGAGAAGAACAGCAAGGAGCTGGAGACTCTGAAGATATACCACGCACAGAAGACCTGTGAATATGTAGGTCTCGACAGACTCAGCACAGTAGAAGCCATGCTCAAGGAGGCAGGCTCGGAAGTAAAGGCGCCGGAGAAGCCGGCAGATATAATAAAAAGGTAGTACAGATGGCATTAAAGGATAGAGAAGAAAAGGAAAGACGCAGGCCCAGCAATGTGCTGATCCTGTTTCACGTCATATTCCTTATTGCCGCCTTGCTCATCGTGGGCAAGACGATCTATCTGCAGTATATCTGGGAACCTGATCATAAATATGCAGGATTTTTCAAGCCAAAGAAGGACAAGAACGAGATAGCGCCGGAAAGAGGAGCCATACTTGACCATAACGGAAAGCTTCTGGCCATTTCAACTCCCATGTATAATATATATATGGACTGCTATGTGCTGAAGGAAACTCATGACAAGGACGAGAAGGAAGGAGCGAAGAAAGAAGAAGAATGGGTAAACAAGGCAATGGAACTGTCGAAGAGGCTTCCGGAAGTACTTGAGGAAGAAGGAAAGAATGCAGCATATTACAGCGAGCTCATCCTTTCCGGAAGGCGCAACAAGAGAAGATATATGCCGATCGTAAAGGGAATAGACCATGGAAAGGTGCTTGAGCTGAAGACTCTCCCCCTCTTCTGTGAAAGACAATATAAAAGCGGTATGATCGTGGAGAAGGTGGAGACCCGCCAGTATCCGTACGACGGACTTGCGAGAAGAGTCATCGGATATGTGAAGCACAACAGCGACACAAATGCGAAGCATATCGGAATCGAAGGCAAATACGACCATTTCCTTCATGGCAGGAAAGGTCTCGAGTGGCTGCGTGTCACCGATGGCGCAGATATGATTCAGGATGTCGACAGCAGCGTGATCGCAGTCGAAGACGGTCTCGACATAAGGACCACTCTTGACATTGACATACAGGACATGGCAGACAGGGCACTCCGAAGCAACATGGCGATGGAAGAAGACATCGTAGGAGGCTGCGTCGTCGTGATGGATGTGGAGACCGGAGCAGTCAGAGCGATGGTCAACCTCCAGAAAGACAAGAAGGGAGACATGAGGGAAGTGTTCAACATGGCTGCCGGAAAACCAGCCGAGCCGGGTTCCGTATTCAAGGCCGTGACACTCACGACTCTGCTTGAGGATGGTGAAGTGGAGCTGGAAGACCAGATCAAGACAAACAAGGGTCTCATGGAAGACATGCCGAAGATCAGACAGGACCACTACATAACCTCTTACGAGAGAGAAACGAAAAAGAACACGATTTCCGTAATAGACGGATTCAAGATATCTTCCAATTATGTGTTCCGCCGCCTTGTCAAGGACAGCTACGGAGACAATCCGGAAGAGTTCATAAGCAGGCTGCACGAATACAATTTCGGAGAAGCATACGAATTTGACCTTACTGAAGAAGGCAGTTCAAGACCAAGGATTCCGGATCCGAAAAGTAAGGGATGGACAATGTCCGACCTCGTGTCAGTGGCAATCGGATATTCGGTAAGGGTAACCCCTCTGCAGGTGGCGACTTTCTACAATGCCATAGCAAACAAGGGAAAGATGATGAAGCCTTATGTTGTGGAAAGCATCGAGAACAACGGAAAGGTAAAGAAGCAGTTCAAGCCTGTGATCCTCAACGGCTCGATATGCTCGAAGGCTACAGCCGACACGCTGACAAGGGCACTGACGATGGTGACGCTGGAAGGTACGGCAAGCAGGCTTAAGAATGCAAGATGCACCGTGGCAGGAAAGACAGGCACATCAAGAATGTTCCTCCAGACCGAGGAGAGAAGAGGCAGCAGAGATCCGTATTCTGACATAGACGGAAGGAAAAAGCATCAGGCCACATTCGTCGGATTCTTCCCAGCAGAGAAGCCAAAATACACTGCGATTGTGGTGGTCTACACAGATTTCATAAGCCATAATGTCTACGGAGGAAAGATTCCGGCATTGACATTCAAGGAAATCGTGGATGGAATATGGGCAATGGACAGCAGCTGGGGAAACGAATACAAGGCCAAGGGCAGGATGCCTGAAATGAGGCCCCCGCACATAAGCACCGCCAAGGGAACGGACACACCTGTTCCGGATCTGCTGGGCCTCGGACTTAAAGACGCATTATACGCCATAGAGAACAACGGCTACAGATGCTCATATACGGGAACCGGCCATGTGGTGAAGCAGATTCCTTCAGCGGGAGCTGCATGCAGGAAAGGTGAAACGATAAAGATAGAACTCAAATGAGGCTTGAGAAAATAATATCAGACAGCGGATGTCAGATTATCAAAGGCAGCGGACAGGAAAATGTCATCGCTGTCTTCGATGATTCAAGGAAGGTCACATCCGGTTCACTCTTTGTTGCCGTCAAGGGTTTTGCCTCTGACGGACATGACTACATTGCCAAAGCAGTAGAGAAGGGAGCTGTCGCCATTGTATTTGAAGACAGTCTCAAGACCGAAGCACAGTTGTCTGGCATTGACCATGAAAGAGTTGCGCTTATAAAGGCGGAATCGGCAAGACATGCCCTCGCCATCATTGCTGCAAACTTCTACGACAATCCATCAAGGAAGCTCACACTTGTCGGCATCACCGGAACCAACGGAAAGACCACGACAGTGACACTTCTGCACAGGATGTTCACAGCGATGGGCTATAGCTGCGGTCTCCTTTCGACCATAGCGAACTATGTCGGCACACACGGAACCGAAGCCGTAAACACTACTTCAGATCCGCTTACAATAAATTCACTCCTTGACAGGATGGTCGAGGCAGGATGCGAATACTGCTTCATGGAAGTCAGCTCGATCGGAGTGGAGCAGGAAAGAATCACAGGCCTGAAATTCAAGGTCGGAATCTTCTCGAACCTCACACATGACCATCTCGACTACCACAAGACCTTCGCAGAATACCTGCGATGCAAGAAGCTGTTCTTCGACAATCTGCCGTCAGACGCCTACGCGGTGACCAACATCGATGACAGGAACGGTATGGTGATGGTCCAGAACACAAAGGCGCAGACAGTCACATATTCATGCAGAAGAATCGCTGACCACACATGCAGGATCGTGGAGCAGAGCTTCGAGGGCATGCTGTTGAGGATTGACGACCGCGAAAGCTGGAGCTGCCTCATAGGAGCACACAACGCATACAACCTGCTGGCCATTTACACGACCGCAATGGTACTCGGAGCGGACAGAGACGAGGCACTCATAGCCCTCAGCAGCCTCCGCCCGGCACCGGGAAGACTCGAGAACATGATGGGTCCGAAAGACATTTCAGTGATCATCGACTATGCACACACACCTGACGCACTTGAAAATGTGCTGAAGACCATAAGGGAAATCGCTTCTGACAGACAGCTCATCTGCCTCTTCGGATGCGGAGGAGACCGAGACAAGACAAAGAGGCCGGAAATGGGAAACATTGCACAGAAGCTTGCTGACAGGATAATTGTCACTTCCGACAACAGCCGTTCAGAAAAGACGTCTGACATCATGGCCGACATCAGGTCAGGAATGGACACAGCAGGAAGAGCGAAGTCCCTCTTCATAGAAGACAGGGAGGAAGCTATCAGGACTGCAATCATGCTGGCCGGACAGGGATCTGTGATACTCCTTGCAGGAAAAGGTCACGAGACTTACCAGATCACCGGAACTGAAAAGAGACATTTTGACGAAAGAGAGATCGTAACAGGAATTTTTGAAACATTAGGATAAGACATGATATATCATCTTGCAGAATATCTGAAGGGCATCGGAATCGACCTTCCGGGACAGGGACTGTTCAGCTACCTGTCCTTCAGGGCGATCATTTCCTTCACAGCCGCACTTCTCATCTCCATTTTTGCCGGAAGGCGCATCATCAGATGGATTCAGAAGAAACAGATCGGAGAAGAGATCAGAGATCTGGGGCTCGAAGGACAGATGCAGAAGAAAGGAACGCCTACAATGGGAGGAATCATCATATTCCTTGCCATCATCGTTCCTGTACTCCTTTTCGGAGATCTGACCAACATCTACAATATACTCCTGATAGTCAGCACTATATGGTTCTTCATCATCGGTTTTGCAGATGATTACATCAAGGTATTCAAGAAGAACAAGGAGGGCATGAGCGAAAAGGGAAAGCTCATAGCACAGGGAGTTCTGGGACTCGCGATCGGTCTTGCGGTATGCTTCAGCGACGACATTGTCGTAAGAGAGAAGAGCATCGTGGAAGAAAGCGTTTCCATCGAGGCATTCGCAGACAGCACATCAATAGATGCCACACATGAATCAGTCCGCTTCGTTGAGAAGCATGACGTGGTCAAGAGTACAAAGACAACCATTCCTCTGATAAAGAATCATGAATTCGACTACAAATGGTTGTCACCTTTCAAGGGAAGCTTCGGATGGTACTGCAAATGGGCTATTTACGTGCTCATGATAGTCATCGTGATAACTGCCTGCTCCAACGGAGTAAACCTCACAGACGGCATGGACGGCCTGGCGACAGGATCTTCAGCCATTGTCGGAGTCGTTCTCGGAATCTTCGCATGGCTGTCGGGAAACATGCTGAATGCAGATTACCTCAACATAATGTACATTCCGGGAAGCGGTGAAGTTGCGGTATTCATGTCGGCATTCGTGGGAGCACTGATCGGTTTCCTCTGGTACAACTCCTTCCCTGCACAGGTATTCATGGGAGATACCGGAAGCCTCATGCTCGGAGGTATAATCGGAGTGACTGCAGTCCTTATCAGAAAGGAGCTCCTGCTTCCTATCCTCTGCGGAATCTTCTTCGTCGAGAGTCTTTCGGTCCTCATGCAGAGATTCTATTTCAAATACACGAAGAAGAAATATGGTGAAGGTAGAAGAATCTTCAAGATGGCTCCGCTTCACCACCACTATCAGAAGGAAGGTATCCCGGCACTGATACAGTGGCCGAAAAAGGCTCTTCCTGAAGCAAAGATCGTGACAAGGTTCTGGATCATCGGGATGATCCTCGCCGTAATCACAATGGCACTCCTCAAAGTCAGATAAAAAAGAAAACACATATAAAGATGTCCAGAATAGTAGTATTAGGCGGTGGCGAAAGCGGTGTGGGTTCCGCAGTCCTCGCAAAGGTGAAAGGTTATGACGTATTCCTCTCGGATATGGGAAAGATTTCCAAGGAATATGCGGAAATGCTCGACAAGTGGGAGATTCCGTACGAGCAGGGAGGCCATTCCGAGAATCTGATCCTCAATGCAGATGAAATCATAAAGAGTCCGGGAATACCGGCTACGGCTCCGATGGTGAAGAAAGTCGTGGCTGAAGGCATCAGCGTGATTTCCGAGATCGAGTTTGCCGGTCGTTATGATTCGGCAAAGAAGGTCTGCATAACAGGCAGCAACGGCAAGACCACTACAACATCACTCATCTACCACCTGCTCAAGGAGGCTGGCCTGAATGTAGGACTTGGCGGAAACATCGGCAAGAGCTACGCATATCAGGTGGCTACGGAAAACCATGACATCTACGTACTGGAACTCAGCAGCTTCCAGCTGGACAATGTTTATGACTTCAAGGCTGACATAGCTATCATCACAAACATAACTCCTGACCATCTTGACAGATATGACCACAAGATGGAAAACTATGTAAAGTCGAAGTTCCGCATCACACGCAACATGTCAAGCGAGGACTGCTTCATCTTCTGTTCTGACGACGACATCACAATCAGACATCTGGACCAGATTGTGATGAAGGCACAGAAGCTTCCTTTCACCCAGAAGGAAGAAGTCAGCCAGGGAGCATTCGTCAAGGAGGACAGGATGATTGTCCGCTACAAGGATGACGAGTGCGACATGTACCTCCAGGAACTTGCACTCGGAGGAAAGCACAATGTATACAACTCTATGGCAGCCGCACTTGCAGCAAAGGCGATGGACATCGATAACGATGCCATCAGGAGCGGTCTGGCCACTTTCCAGGCCGTAGAGCACAGACTCGAGAATGTATTGAGCATCAGGGATGTACTGTATATCAACGACTCGAAGGCAACCAATGTGGATGCAGCATGGTATGCCCTTGAATGCCAGACAAGACCTGTGGTGTGGATCGTGGGAGGCACTGACAAGGGCAATGACTATTCAAGCCTTATTCCTCTTGCACAGGAGAAGGTGAAGGCGATGATCTGCATGGGGCTGGACAATGCCAAGTTCCATGATTCATTCGCAGGAGTAGTGCCGCAGATACACGATGTGACATCAGCAGCAGATGC
Source organism: Bacteroidales bacterium (assembly GCA_017550025.1). Taxonomy (GTDB): domain Bacteria; phylum Bacteroidota; class Bacteroidia; order Bacteroidales; family UBA932; genus Cryptobacteroides. Next base: position 32,535 of record JAFYLU010000027.1, read on the forward strand.
AGTAAAACTCGCGCACAGTATTGCCGGATCAGGAGATGTGGTCCTCCTCTCACCGTGCTGCGCAAGCTTCGACCTGTTCAAGAATTACGAAGACAGAGGAAGACAGTTCAAGGAAGCTGTCAGAAACCTTTAAAATATGGAAAACATCGGACACACAGAGACAGAGACCCCAAGAAAAGGCCTCTGGAAAATCATAGACAACATGGAAGGAGACAAGGTTATATGGATAATCGTTCTCCTTCTTATGCTCATATCCATACTCGCCATCTTCTCATCTACTCCCCTGCTCTCCGATGACAGCAGGATAGAGATCATGAAGAACCACGGAATCGTGGCGGCAGCAGGTCTGGCTGTGGTGATCGGACTCTACAAGATCAGGAAGATCGGCATTTTCAGATGGATATCCCAGGCCGGATTCTTCTTTACATTGTTCCTGCTCCTCATACTCGACTTTCATCTCAAGCTCGGATTTCTCAATGCGCAGGAACTCAACGGAGCATGGCGTACATTGAGCTTCTTCGGATTCCAGATACATGTGTACGAGATCGCCAAGGTCGCCATGGTGATGTACCTGGCATGGGCCCTGCATGCCTTCAGACAGGACAGAGATGCAATTGAAGCGGGAGAGGAAAGCCCCACATTCAGACTCGCGAACTGGCTTTCTACTAAAAAGCATATGGGATTTCTGAAGAAACCTTTCTGGAAAAGGGCCTTCTACATCTACGGTCCGTCCCTTATAATATGTGCGCTGATAGCACCAGGAAGTAACTCCAGTGCCATATTCGTCGCCATCATACTGATCGGAACAATGATGATAGGAGGAGTGCCGTTCAAGGAACTCATTGTAGCGGGAGGAGCTCTTGTCGTGACAGCCTTGCTCCTTTTCGGACTCCACAAGGCAACTGACGGAGATTTCATGCCGCGTCTGAAGACCTTCACAAGCAGAATGGAGGCCGAATACGACACCAAGGCTCTTGACAATCTCAAGCCGGGAAGTCAGGAGTTCTACGATGTCCTCGACGACATACGCCAGCCTTATGGAGCGAAGATTGCCGTGCATGAAGGCGGTCTTCTCGGTAAGGGAAGCGGAAACAGCACACAGAAATATTCCGTGACCCATATCTATTCCGACTACATGTACAGCTTCCTGATAGAAGAGTACGGACTCCTGGGCGGAATTCTTATCATAATCCTCTACATAAGTCTGATTGCACGAAGCTCGATGATCGCCAGGATGTGCAGCAACGGCTTCGCCAAGATAGCAGTGGGAGGCCTGGCATTCCTCATAACCGGACAGGCATTCATGCATATGCTGGTGAATGTGGACATAATGCCGATGACAGGACAGACTCTGCCTCTTCTGAGCGACGGCGCAAGTGCATTCCTTGTTTCATGTGCCGCCTTCGGAATAATCCTGTCTATCAGCAGGATGGCGAAAAAGAAGATACAGAACGCCGAAGAGACAATCGACATGAACAAGGACGATATCCAGGCAAGACTGGAGATACTCGAACAGATAGAAGACGAAAAACTTTAGGCCATGACAAGATACAGGAAAATAAGAGCGATAATAAGCGGCGGAGGCACTGGGGGACACATTTTCCCAGCCCTCTCGATAGCAGCAAAGCTGAAAGAGCTGAATCCTGAGACAGAGATACTCTTTGTAGGAGCTGCAGGAAGGATGGAAATGGAAAGAGTGCCTGCTGCAGGATATGAAATCGTAGGTCTCCCGGTAGCCGGACTTCAAAGAAAACTGACTCTGTCCAATCTTGCTCTCCCCTTTAAGGTCATCAAGAGCGTGTCTATGGCTAAAAAGGTCATCAGGGAGTTCAGGCCGGACATAGCAATAGGCGTGGGAGGATATGCCAGCGCTCCCCTTCTGTGGGCGGCGACCCGTCTCGGTGTTCCCACCCTTATTCAGGAGCAGAACGGCTTTGCGGGCCTGACCAACAAGATTCTTGGAAAAAAGGCCAGAAAGATCTGTGTGGCATATGAAGGAATGGAAAGATTCTTCCCTGCCGACAAGATTGTCCTCACAGGAAATCCGATCAGAAAGGAGATCGTACCCGCAACAGAAGAGATGAAGCAGGAAGCTTTCAACTTTTATGGCCTCAACCCGGAGAAGAAGCACATCTTCATCGTTGGAGGTAGTCTCGGCAGCGCGACCCTCAACAACGCCATGAAGAAATGGATAACTGACGATTGTCCTGGAGGAGAAGACATAGAGATCATCTGGCAGTGCGGCAGATATTACAAGCCTTCTACAGATGCCTTCATGGAGGAAAGAAAAGACATCAGGTGCATATGGCATTATGATTTCATCAAGAGGATGGACCTGGCTTACGCAGCGGCGGATGTGGTGATATCCCGTTCCGGAGCAAGCTCGATCTCGGAGCTGTGCGCGGCACATAAGGCTGCAATCTTCGTCCCTTCTCCTAATGTGACCGAAGACCATCAGACACATAATGCGATGGCACTGGTAAGGAAAGGTGCCGGCCTTATCGTAAAGGACTGCGAGGCTGCAGAAAAACTGATGGAAACGGCATGCGCACTGATAGAAGATCAGGAAAAAATCACTCTTATGGAGAAAAACATCGCCATGCTTGCAAAGACAGATGCAGCGATGGAGATAGCAGAAGAAATTTACGGAATCATCAGATAATATTGTCAGGAAAAGATGAAGAACATATATTTCATAGGTATCGGCGGCATCGGCATGAGTGCCATTGCCCGCTACTACAATTTCAAGGGACTGAAGGTATCAGGTTACGACAAGACACCTTCGGAACTCACTCATGCATTGGAAGCCGAAGGCATACAGGTGCATTACGAGGACAATATCGACTTCATCCCGAAGGACATTGAAGATACTCTGGTGGTATATACCCCGGCTATCCCGAAGGATATGGGAGAACTCGTGTATGTCCAGGAAAAGGGCTACAGGGTAATCAAGCGTTCGAGGATGCTGGGAGAAATCGCTGAAGGTCAGAGATGTCTCGCAGTGGCCGGAACCCATGGAAAGACCACGACGAGCACCATGCTCGCACATATATTCCAGGACAGCGGAGAGGGATGCTCGGCTTTCCTCGGAGGTATTTCGAAGAACTATGACACTAACCTTCTTGTGAGCCGTACGGAAACAATCGTTGCGGAAGCTGACGAGTTTGACCGCTCGTTCCTGCAGCTCTTCCCGGAAACAGCAGTGATCACATCGATGGACGCAGACCATCTTGACATATACTCGGACATCAGCAACATGCACGAGGCATTCAAGGCATTCGCATCACAGGTAAGCGGAACGGTCATCACGAAGATCGGACTTCCTGTAGGAAAAGAGGACACAAAGGCAAAGATCCTCAGGTATTCATTTGACGACACGGCTGCAGACTTCTATGCCGGCAACATAGTGAAAGACGAATGCGGATACTTCACATTCGATCTCAACTGGCCGGGAGGAGTCATCAGCGGATGCAAGGTGGGAATCCCGGGATGGATCAACGTGGAAAATGCCATTGCGGCATCAGCCATCGCACTCACATACGGACTTGACCCTGAAAAGGTAAGGCATGCATTAGGCACATTCCAGGGCGTGAAGAGGCGCTTCGACATACACCTCAACACTCCGGAATGCTCATATATAGACGATTACGCGCATCATCCGAAGGAAATCGCAGCAGCAGTAAGCTCTATGCGAGACATCTTCCAGGGAAGGAAGCTCACAGCAATCTTCCAGCCTCACCTGTACACAAGGACAAGAGACTTTGCGGATGAATTCGCCCAGGCATTGAGCAATGTGGACAAGCTCATAATGCTTGACATCTATCCGGCACGAGAAGAGCCTATACCTGGAGTGACTTCGGAAATCATCTTCGACAAGGTGACGGCACCGGAAAAGGTCATCATGATGAAGGAGGAGCTGATGGACTATCTGAAGAACGAGCCGATAGACACACTCATCACCTTCGGAGCCGGCAACATTGACAGATTCATAAGACCAATAACAGAAATGCTATGTCAAAGGAAGTAAGACATGTCATAAACGGAATTTCAGCGGTACTTCTCTCGGCCTGCCTGATACTGGCATACATGAGCGGAGTATCCTGCCGTGCTCCTCTGGAATGTACGGGGCTGGATGTGGTCATAGCTGACAGCAGCATGAACAACTTCGTCTCGAAGGCGGATGTCAAGGCATTCCTCGACAGGGAGTACGGGACCTACATCGGCCAGCCGCTTGACAGTATAGACCTCGTGCAGGTGGAGAAGATAATAGACGGAAGAAGTGCAGTGCACAAAAGTCAGGCTTATATAACAAGAGACGGCCGGCTGAACATAAGGGTAACCCAGAGAAGGCCGATGGTACGCTTCCAGAAAAAAGACGGAGGATTCTACGCTGATGCCGACGGTTTCCTCTTTCCGCTTCAGAGCAGCTACGCTTCAAGGGTCCAGGTCGTGGACGGAGATATTCCTCTCAAGGCCAACAGCGGATACAAGGGAGAGATAACAGACCCGAAGGAAAAGGAATGGATAGAGAAGGTACTGCGGATGGTAAGGTACATGGAGGAGAGCAAGACATGGAAGGACAAGATAGTGCAGATGACTGTCAGCGACAACGGAGAGCTCACCCTTGTACCGAGAGAGGGAAAGGAACGGTTCCTGTTCGGACAGCCTGACAATATAGAAGACAAGTTCAGCAGGATGGAGATGTACTACACAGGCATACTTCCGGCAAAGGGAGAAGGGAAATACACGAAAATAAGTGTCGAATATGACGGACAGATAGTCTGCAGATAATGAAACAGGAGATGATGGAAGAAAAGAACATAGTGGCAATAGACCTGGGCACATCAAAGATTGCCCTCACCGTGGCAAAGGTGGACAGAGATGATGTGCAGATCGTATATTATAAGGAGGCACCGTCTGCCGGCATAAGATACAGCAGCGTCTTCAATATCATGCATGTCACCGAGCCGCTCGAAAGGCTCATCCGCGACGCAGAGGAGTCACTCGACTTGAAGATAACCCAGGCCATAGTGGGCATGCCGAAATATCCGGTGCGTCAGGAAAGCAACAGCGGGATCATCAATGACAGGGGGGAAGACGCCGACATCACTGCAGAGGACATCGCAGAACTCAAGCGGTATGCCGAAGATTCCTATCCTCTTGAAGACCCGTCGAAGGATGCGATCTACGGAGCGGTGGCACAGTCATTTTCAGACGGAGAGAATTTCCAGATCATAGAAAACGACATAATCGGAATGGTCAGCGACGTGCTCGAAGGCCATTTCAAGATCTTCATAGGCAAGAAAAGCGACCTCAACAAGATCGACAAGGTCATGAAGAAGACAGACATATCGGTGAGCAAGAAATACTTCACTGCAGAAACCACTGCCAAGGCTGTTCTGACAGAAGCGGAGATGGAGAACGGAGTGGCCCTGATAGATTTCGGAGGCGGAAGCACATCGCTTACCATCTACCATGGAAGCATCATGCGTCACTATGCATCCATACCTTTCGGAGGAAGGAACATCACCGACGACATCAGGAAAGAGTGCCAGATATCTGAAAGACTCGCCGAAAACATCAAGCTTGCTTTCGGAGCATGCATGCCGGAGAAGCTTCAGAGCCTGAGCGAGAAGATCCTCCATATCCGCAGCAACAATGCGGAGCCTGACAAGCAGGTCACCGTCAAATATCTCTCTGAAATCATAACAGCCAGAATCGAGGAGATCATGATGGCAATGCTTTATGAGATCAACGAAAGCGGCTTTGCCGAGATGCTCCGGAGCGGTATCGTGATAACAGGAGGATGTGCCCAGACAGCAAACCTCGGCAACTTCATATACGAAATGTCGGGATACAGGGTAAGGACAGGATATCCTCACGGCAACTTCTCGTCAACATGCTGCGACGGCACTAAAGACACGACTGCCGCTACTTCAATAGGCCTCATCATGGCTGCAAAGGAAGATCAGTGCGTGGTCGGCTGCACGACCTTGGAAAACGGATTCCCTGCCTCCGGCATAACAGTCGAGGAAGAGAACGTGATGCCTGGAAAAATCATCGACATTCCGGAATTCCCGACTATAGCAGACCAGCCTGAACCTTCGCATATGGAAGTACAGGAGGAGATTGAAGAAGAGACGAAGCCGGAAGAGGAAACAGAGCCGCAGATAGAAGAAAGCAAGGAAGACAGCCGTCAGAAGGAGGAAAAAGGGTTCTTCAGGGTATTCTGGAGAAAGGCAAAGAAAGTAACGGAGAACACAAAGGAAAAGACCGGCGACTGGATTGAGAAACTGATCGAGGAGGAAGTCTGAAACAAAAAACGAACGGAAAGCCATGACAGATTTCATTGAAACAAACGACATAGTCCCTACCGACTGGATACCTGAAAATTCGATCATAAAGGTCATCGGAGTCGGTGGCGGAGGCTGCAATGCAGTCAACTACATGTACCACCAGCACATCGAGGGATGTACATTCATCGTCTGCAACACAGATGCGCAGGCCTTGAACAGCTGTGATGTCCCTGTGAAGATACAGCTCGGAGAAGGACTCGGAGCCGGATGCAATCCTACAGAAGGCCGAAACGCCGCTCTCAACTCGCAGGACGAGATAGCGGAAAAGGTGATAAACAACAACACCGACATGCTCTTCATTACTGCCGGAATGGGCGGTGGTACAGGAACCGGAGCGGCTCCTGTCATTGCCGCAATGGCAAAGAAGAAGGGTATCCTTACAGTCGGAGTGGTCACAATCCCTTTCAAGAGCGAAGGAAACGAATCGATGTCGAAAGCCATCGACGGAATCAACGAACTTGAAAAGAATGTCGACAGCCTAATCATCATCAATAACGAGAAGATCTACAAGGAATACGGTGACCTGCTGATCCAGGAGGCCTTCCCGAAGGCAGACGAAGTGCTCGCCACTGCAGTAAGGGGAATCACTGAAATCATCAAGAGACGCGGCTTCATAAATGTGGACTTCAAGGATGTCAAGGCCATGATGACAGGAAGCGGAATGGCACTTATGGGATGCGGAACCGGCACAGGCGGCAACAGAATCAAGGATGCAGTCAGGATGGCCATGGACTCACCTCTCCTGAACGACTTCGACATCAAGACAGCCAAGAATGTCCTTATCAACATCACTGTAGGAGCCAACAAGGAAGGACTCCACATGAAACAGCTTGACGAGATCGACAAGCTGATCAAGGAATATACAGGCAAGGCCAACAATTTCAAGAGAGGTATCGTCTTTGATGACGACCCTGAATTCGGAGACAAGGTGAGCATAACCGTGATCGCAACGGGATTCAAGATGGCAAGGCTCACGGAGATCACCGAAGGAAATGTGGGCAATATCATCATGATTGACAACGACTTCGTATACAGAAAGAACGAATATGCGGAAGGAGAGGGAATCGAACTTCCGGAAGTACGCAGCATGAAGATCGGCTATAACCACAGCGCCATCAGGAAGGGCATCGTGTTCGATGAAGACAGGAAGCCTGCCCTGCTTATAAAGGAAGGCGAAGCCAAGAGCGAACTGGAAAATATTCCTGCAATCAAGAGACATGCAGGAAAGCAGTCCAAGGAATAGGATTTTTTTGTATTTTTGCGCGGATTAAACAAAAAAAGGATATGGAACGCAAGACCAGGGTAAGATTTGCCCCTTCTCCGACAGGCCCACTCCACATGGGTGGCGTAAGGACAGCACTTTACAACTACCTCTTTGCCAAGCAGCGCGGAGGTGACTTCATCATAAGAATTGAAGACACTGACTCCCAGAGATTTGTTCCGGGAGCGGAGAAATACATAATCGAAGCATTGGGATGGTGCGGAATCATTCCTGACGAAGGAGTTGACGCATCAGGCAATGTAGTCGAGACAGCTTCGGAGCGTCATCCGCATGCTCCGTACAGACAGAGCCAGAGAAAGCCTATCTATCGCAGATATGCAGAGGAACTCGTTGAGAACGGCTTCGCATACTATGCATTCGACACAGCTGAAGAGCTCGGAGCCAAGAGAGCGGAAATGGAGGCTGCCGGACAGACCTTCATCTACAACCAGACCACACGCATGGGGCTCCGCAACTCCCTCTCGCTTCCTGAAGCAGAGTGGAAGGAGCTTCTCGAGATACGTACGGACTGGACAATCCGATTCAGGATGCCGGAGAACAGAGTGGTCAAGATGGACGACCTCATCCGCGGTCATGTGGAAGTAAACACTGACACACTTGACGACAAGGTGCTCTGGAAGAGGGCTGACGAACTCCCTACATATCACCTTGCAAACATCGTTGACGACCACCTCATGGAGATCACCGAGGTCATCCGTGGAGAAGAGTGGCTTCCGTCACTCCCACTCCATTACCTCCTTTACGAGGCATTCGGATGGACAGAGTCACAGCCGAGATTCGCTCATCTTTCGCTTCTGCTCAAGCCTGACGGAAAGGGAAAGCTTTCAAAGAGAGACGGCGACCGCCTCGGATTCCCTGTATTCCCGTTGAAATGGGTCAATGCAGAAGGCGAGGTATCACGCGGCTATCGTGAGGACGGATATTTCCCTGAAGCATTCGTGAACCTTCTCGCAATGCTCGGATGGAACCCTGGCAACGACCAGGAGATCTTCTCGCTTGAGGAGCTTGTCCAGGCATTCTCGCTCGAAAGAGTTGTCAAGTCAGGAGCACGCTTCAATGCTGACAAGGCAAAGTGGTACAACAAGGAATACCTCCGTACAAAGAGCGCAGAGGAGCTCGCTGCAGCATATGTGCCTGTACTCGAGTCAAAGGGCATCCAGATCGTGGACTGTCCGGTGTGCGCACTTACAGCAGGTTCAGAAATGACAGTACAGGGAGCAGACTTCAAGAACAGGATCTTCACACGAGAGTATGTGGAAAGGATCGTGGCCCTTATCCAGGAAAGAGCAACATTCGTAGCAGATTTCTGGGATATCGCATCATATCTCTTTGTCGCTCCGACATCGTTCGTGGAGAAGGATGCCGCAAAATTCTGGAAGGAAGAGAACTACTCTCTCGCGCTTCAGGTTGCAGACTTCATCCTCGGGTTTGAGGGCGATTTCACAAAGGAGGCACTCGAAGGACCTCTCGAAGAGTACATCCGCAGCAACGAATGGCCGATGGGCAAGGTCATGAACTGCCTCCGCCTCGCTTTGGTGGGTGCATCAAGCGGCCTTGGCATCGCTGACATCGTGACCATCATCGGCAAGCAGGAATTTGCAAAGCGAATCGAATTCATCAAGGCAACACTTTAAGATATAACCCGGCCATGAAAATAGGAATCTGCAGCGATCACGCTGGCTTTGACTACAAGACAGATCTCATCAGCCACCTTCAGGCAAACGGTCATGAGATTGTTGACTTCGGAACACACTCTACAGCGAGCATGGACTACCCGGATGTGGCACATCCTCTTGCAGAGGCTGTGGAGAAGGGCGATGTAGAACTTGGAATCGCGATGTGCGGAACAGGAAACGGAATGCAGATGGCTCTCAACAAGCATCAGGGTATACGTGCCGGACTCTGCTGGGATGTGGAGATCGCCCAGCTCATCAGACAGCATAACAACGCGAATGTACTTGTGATGCCGGCAAGATTCATCCCTTTTGAAAAGGTCATCGAGATAACAGACGCCTATCTCGCCACAGGATTCGAAGGCGGACGCCATCAGGGAAGAATCGACAAGATCCCTTGCATCTAACAGTTTTCGACATGGAAATAAATGCAAAGATACTCTCTCCGGAAGACTCGTTCATATCAGACAATATTGATGACTATCCGGAGGGAATCATTATTCCTATAGACAAACCATACCGGTGGACATCTGCCGATGTAATCAGGAAGGTCAAGTATGCAGCTATCCGTCACTTCGGCAAGAAGAACCTGAAGGTAGGACATGCAGGAACTCTCGATCCTCTGGCGACCGGCATCCTGCTTGTCTGCATAGGCAAAGCCACCAAGCTCGCCGAATGGCTTCAGTCACACCACAAGGAATATGTGGCCGGCATAACATTCGGAGCCACCACCCCTTCATACGACCTGGAGAAGGAAATCGACAGATTCTTCCCTCATGAACACATAACTGCGGAGTCTGTTGCCGCAGCCCTGCCCGCCTTCATCGGTGAGCAAGACCAGATCGCTCCTCTCTTTTCGGCGAAGTCAGTCGATGGAGTCAGAGCATACGAACTGGCAAGAAAGCTTCATAAGGAAGGCAAGACTCTTGACGAAGCAGCAGAAGAACTCATCAGAGTCTCGAGAATCAACATCACCGGACTCGAACTCACCGGATTCTTCAAGGCAGGAGAATGCCAAAACGGGAATGAAGCCGGAGACGCCGCACAGGATATCACTGGAAGCGCATCATCAAGGATCAACGTCACAGACAACTCTTCGCTCGGACTTCCGCGTGCCGTCGTACGCATGAGCTGCAGCAAGGGAACATATGTACGCGCATTTGCAAGAGATCTGGGCGAGGCTCTCGGAAGCGGCGCCCATCTGGACAGCCTTCAGCGAAGCAGAAGCGGCATATTCAGCATTGACAACGCCCTTACGGTAGAACAGGTCGTGAACCTGCTTAAGATTTCATGAAAGGCAAGGCAACAGGAACATATTCGTACAGCAACATCTGGAGGACAGCCTATCCCATCCTCATAAGCCTGGTCATGGAACAGATGATCGGACTGACTGACACTGCCTTTCTGGGCAGAGTCGGAGAGGTGGAACTCGGAGCATCCGCCATTGCCATTGTATATTATATGGTACTGTTCATGACAGGCTTCGGATTCAGCCTCGGCGCACAGATAATCATAGGCAGAAGAAACGGCGAAGGAGACTATAAGGCCACAGGCAAGGTTTTCTGGAACGGTCTGTATTTTCTGATGGGCCTCTCGGGGGTTATCATCCTACTGTCGGAGCTGTTCAGTCCGTGGATGATGAAGTTTATGGTCTCGTCTTCCGCAATATATGATTCGGCATTGAGCTATGTCAGTTGGAGACTTCCGGGCATGGCCTTCGCATTCATGACAGCGATGTTCAGAGCCTTCTATGTGGGAACCACACAGACAAAGACGCTGACATTCAATTCCATAGTCATGGTTCTGTCGAATATCATCTTCAACTGGGTCCTGATTTTCGGAAAATTCGGTCTTCCAGCCCTCGGGATCACAGGAGCCGCCATCGGATCGAGTCTGGCAGAGCTTGTCTCCCTGATATTCTTCATCATATATACAAAGAGAAGCTGTGACAGACAGAAATACGGGCTGGACAAGGCGGCACGGTTCGAGCCTGCCGTACTTAAAGGCATGATGCCGGTATGCTCATGGACAATGATACAGCATGTGGTATCCATCTCCACATGGTTCGTATTCTTTGTCTACATAGAGCATCTGGGAGAGCGCGCTCTGGCCATATCCAACATCACCAGAAGCATATCCGGTCTCATATGGGTTGTACTTCAGGCATTTTCATCGACCTGCAGCACGCTTGTCAGCAATATAATAGGAGAAGGACATCAGGAAAAGGTGATGTCCCTTGTAAAGCGCATCCTGAAGCTTTCATACGGCATCGTGTCACTTCTGATCATACTGTTCTGCGCATTCCCTCATGCCATCGCAAGGATATATACCGACATCCCGTCACTTATCGACGCATCCGCTCCTGCTATCATCGTGATGTGCTCATCCTATTTCATCAATGTGGCCGGCCAAGTCTTCTTCATGGCTGTTTCCGGAACAGGAAGCACAAAGACGGCATTCAGACTGGAGCTTGTCGCCCTCGCCGTATATATGGTCTACTGCACCATTATAATAGGTATGATGAAGTCGGACGTCGCAGTATGCTGGACAGCGGAACATGTATATGCCGGAGCACTCCTGGTCTGCGGATGGCTATATATGAGGAGCGGCAGGTGGAAGGGACGCCGTATCTGATGTCACACGAGCCTGTAGGACTTGATTTCCCTGGTCATCACGTAATGGAGAGGGTACTTCGCCCTTGAGGCTGCCGACTTTTCTGCAAGAGAAGCCACATATGGATCATTCCCCTCATCCATCAGTTTAAGAAGATTGTCGGTAAGCAGATGCTCGAGGAGCAGATGGAAGGCATGACCATGGTCCTGATGCTTCAGATGACAGAGCTCATGAATCAGGACATAATCCTGAAGCACCTTCGGAAGACGGACTATATTCAGATTGAGATTGATATTCATCCTCGAGGAGCAGCTTCCCCAGTTGGATGCGTTATGCTTGATAGTCACGCGGTTATAAACGAATCCATAACGCTCGGCAAGTTCGGCCAGACGTGAAGGAAGTTCGGCCTTGGCCTGCCTGCGGAGTGCCTCGACCTCTTCGGCAGACGGTATGGTGACGTCCTTGCATCTGGCACGCTGCCTCTCCATAGTCTCAATGATCCAGCCCCTGCGGATTCTGAAGAAAGCCATGGCGACAGAATAGGGCATGACATAAGGAAAAGACACAGTGACCCCCTTCACGGGATGGATCCTTATGCTCATGCTGCGGCTGCCGGTGCTCTTTCGGAACACCACATTACCTATTTCCGGATCCACATATATTTTCTCTGACCTGCCTGCCATGCCTGTATCACATAAAAACTTGATTCGCAGCACAAAGATAGACAGAAATTTTACATCAACACCTTGTTTTCTTGGATATTATGCTTATCTTTGCGCCCGCTAATTCCGCCATGGTGCGGGAAACGGCATAGAATTTATTTATTAACCTCTAATTTTTTCCAAAGATGGCTGAATATTTGGCACCAGAGAAAAAACAGGAGCTTTTCGAGAAGTACGGAAAGTCTAATACTGACACCGGTTCTCCAGAGAGCCAGGTAGCTTTATTTTCCTACCGTATCGCTCACCTTACCGAGCATCTTAAGAGCAACAAGCACGACTATGTAACTCGTCGTTCGCTTCTTAAGCTTGTAGGTAAGCGTCGTCGTGTACTTGACTATCTCAAGGCGATTGACATCGAGAGATACAGAGCTATCGTCAAGGAGCTTGGTCTCCGTCGATAAGCTACATCATAGTAGGAACCGACGAAGGGGGATAACCCAAACACATTGGGTTTCCCCCTTTTTTACGCAAAGACGCTTCCTCTGCGCTAACAAATCAACCTGCGGCGCACCAGGAGCAGAACAAAATATTATACGAACTGTATGTAGGAGCTTGATTATCAGCTCCGTATGGGCGGAAAACGATTATTATGAAATGACTCTCAACGGGAGAGGCGGGTTGAAAACGAAAAACAATGAATATCGTAAAAAAGACAATCGAATTATCCGACGGCAGGGTAATTGAAATCGAGACCGGCAAGCTTGCAAAGCAGGCTGACGGTTCTGTAGTCGTAAAGATGGGCGGCACAATGCTCCTCGCTACTGTCACTTGCGCAAAAGACGCAAAGGACGATGTGGACTTCATGCCTCTCCAGGTTGACTACAAAGAAAAATATGCCTCTGCAGGCCGCTTCCCAGGCGGTTTCATGAAGAGAGAGGGCAAGGCTTCAGATTATGAGATCCTTATCGCGCGTCTTGTTGACCGCGCACTCCGTCCGCTCTTCCCAGAGGACTTCCACGCAGAAGTATTCGTAAACGTAAACCTCATCTCTGCAGAGAAGGACATCCAGCCTGATGCACTCGCTGGTCTCGCTGCATCTTCAGCACTCGCTGTCAGCGACATTCCTTTCGAGGGTCCTATCTCAGAGGTTCGCGTTGCAAGAATCAACGGAGAGTTCAAGATCAACCCTAACTTCAGCGAGATGGCTGACACAGACATCGACATCATCGTTGCCGCAACATACGACAACATCATGATGGTTGAGGGTGAG
>JAFYLU010000028.1 GCA_017550025.1 Bacteroidales bacterium
ATGACGAATAATTGTTTAACAGAATTCAACGAAATTTGATATGAGCCAGATAATCAGAATTAAACTCAAATCATTCGATCACATGCTTGTTGACAAGTCGGCAAAGAAGATCGTTGAGACAGTTTCGGCTACAGGTGCACGCGTAAACGGCCCTATTCCGCTTCCTACCAACAAGAAGATCTTCACTGTAAACCGTTCGACTTTCGTAAACAAGAAGTCACGTGAGCAGTTCGAGCTCAACTCATTCTGCCGCCTTCTTGATATTTACGATTCAACTCCAAAGACTGTAGATGCTCTCATGAAGCTCGAGCTCTCTTCTGGTGTTGAGGTTGAAATTAAGCTCAACTAATCGAATTATATCGAAAAAAGTATTATATTTGCAGTACGGTTCAGAACCGTCTGAACCGTACGCAAATTAGTTCTTTTATAAGTTTGGTCCCTTAGCTCAGTTGGTTAGTAGCACCTGACTCATAATCAGGGGGTCGCAGGATCATGCCCTGCAGGGACCACACAAAAAACACCTACGGATTCCGCAGGTGTTTTTTTATGCTAAATTGAACCAAGGCAGTCTATGCCCTGGATCTTCTTTTCTTTGCGTACTTTTTCTTTCTGTATCTCTTCTTTGTGTATTTCAGGATGACGGCAGTGATGAGACCGCCGAGGACGAGGCATATGAGGATATATGTCCATGCTGATGCACTGTCGCCCTTTACGCGTGACCACATCTTGAGAAGTTCTTCCGTGCCAGCGTCGTGCATCATTCCGCAGCGCTCGATGATGGCCTTTTCAGGATACATCACAGGGTTTATGAATACGCTGTCGGCTTCTTCACCGAAGAAATAGCTCGCATCGATCGCTTCGTATTCTTCTGGATCGGAAATGCTCTCAAGTATCTCACGGCCTCCCACAGCGCTGACATAGCCTGTCATATCCATGTTGCGGAGGGCGTTTTCAGGCTTGCACATGAAGTTTATGAAGTATCTTGCAGCCTTTATGTTCTTTGCATATTTCGGGATCACCCAGCCGTCGAACCATACCGAGCTGCCTGTTTCTGGAATCGCATATCTCAGCTCCATTCCTATTTCAGCAGCCTCATCAATAGCCCATTGTGCATCACCGCTCCAGGACATGTTGACCCATGCGAGTTCCTTGGTCATCTGTTCCTTTCCGAAGTCGGCTTCCCAGCCGGCAACAGACTCCTTGAATGAGTTCAGATAGTCCTCTACAAGCCTTATAGATTCATCTGAAGTATCGAAGGTCAGTGTGCGGATATCCTTCTCTCCTGCGTCAATCGCCTCTTTATTGAGCGTTATAAGCAGTGAGGTATATACATCCCTGAAGGCATCCTTCATGAGCACCTTGCCTGCGTAATCGGGGTTTTTGAGCACATCCCAGCTTGTGGTCTCTTCGTCAGGTATGTATTTCGGGTTGTAGATCAGACCGACTGTACCCCACATATAGCCGACACTATAGTCATTGGCGTTCTTGCCGTGTCCTTCGATCTGGTCGAACTTCTCCGCTATGTATGGCGCGATGTTGCTGATATAGTCCGGAGTCGTTCCGAAATCTCTGTCCAGCGGCAGGAGAAGGTCGTTGGCAAGCATTCTTTCGATGATGTAGTCAGACGGACATACGACATCATAGTCTTCGTGTCCAAGCTCGATCTTTGAGAGCATGGTCTCGTTGATGTCGAAGGTCTGATATATAATTTCCACGCTTTCCCCAGTCTCCTCTTCATACCAGGTCTCGAACTCACCGATAAGGTCTTCGTCGATGTAGTCGGCCCAGTTGTATACCTTGAGGATATGGCTTCGGTCTTCCGAGCAGCCGATCATGGCAAGGACCATGACCACTAAAGGAAACAGTTTCTTCATTTTCATTTTTCGTTGTTGGTGTTGCGGATCTGACGGAGGTTGATGATTATCAGCAGTACGAGGACTCCTACGAACATCAGGGTGATCATAGGTCTCAGCTCCGGTGTCAGACCGCCCTTGCGGGCATCAGTATATATATAGGTCGAAAGTGTGTCCAGACCTATTGTTCCTCTGGTGAAGAATGTCACGGCGAAATCGTCGAGAGACATGGTGAAGGCCAGGATGAATCCGGATACCATTCCCGGCTTGAGGATCGGCAGGAGCACCTTGCGGAGGGCCTGGAAAGGTGTAGCTCCGAGGTCCAGAGCCGCCTCATATATGTTAGGATTCATCTGCGTGAGTTTCGGGAGTACGCTCAACACCACATACGGAGTACAGAATGTGATATGGGCGAGCACTACTGTGGCATAGCCCTGGCTTATGTGCAGGAACACGAACAGGAGGAAGAGCGACACACCGGTGATGATGTCCGGGTTGAGCATCGGAATGTTGTTCATGAATGTGATGGCCTGCTTTGCCTTGCCCTTCATGTTGTGTATTCCTATCGCTGCCACAGAGCCTATCAGTGTGGATACGCTTGCGGCGATGAGGGCGATCAGGATGGTGTTCTGGATGGCAGACATAAGCGAGCCCGTGCCCTGCATGTCACCTGTGAAAAGGTTGCTGTAGAGCTTTGTCGAGAAGCCGGTCCAGTTGCCTAATACCTTGCTTTCCGTGAACGAGAAGATTGCAATGAACACGATAGGGGCATAGAGCACTATGAGCAGCAACCATATGTAGCATTGTGCGAAAAATCTTTTCATGGCTATACTATCCCTCCACTGACTTCTTTCTTATTGTCCTGCAATAATGATGTTATACCTATGATCACCAGCATCACGAGCGAGAGCGCTGCTCCGTAGTTCCACATCGATGAGTTGATGTTCTCCTGGATGATGGTACCGAAGAGCTTTATCTTGTTGTTGGTGAGGAATTCAGAGATTGCGAATGTGCTGACGGTAGGCATGAACACCATCATGATTCCGCTCACTACACCTGGCATCGAAAGGGGCACCTGCACCTTCCAGAACACCTGCCATGGGGTTGCTCCGAGGTCTGCAGCAGCCTCTGCGTATGACTTGTCCATCTTGTTGAGGATGTTGTAGATCGGGTAGATCATGAACGGGAGATAGTCATACACCATACCAGTAAGCAGGGTGCCTTTGCCGAGCTGGATTCCCAGCATGTGGAAAAGTTCCGCCGTGGCCAGGGTACGCATGAGCGCGTTTATCCACATCGGCATGATGAACAGCACGATTGTCACTGCGCTCCGGTTGAGATTCTTGTTTGCCAGTATCCATGCGGCAGGATATCCGAGCAGGATGCAGATGGCCGTATTCTCTATTGCCACTTCAAGCGACAAGGCAAAGGTGCCGATGGCATCCGCATCGGTGAAGAACTTGGTGAAATTGCCGAATGTGAAATTGCCTGAACCATCCTGAAAGGCATATACCATGATCAGGATCAGAGGCAGTGCGACAAAAAGCACCAGGAATATCGCGTAGGGCAGAGCCCAGGAACTTCTCTTATTCATTGCACTTTGTGATCTTGATGTCTTCCGGGGTAATGTTGATTCCCACAAGGTCTCCCTTGTCCCAGATGTCATTGGTGTCTAACCAGATGTAGTCTCTGTATTCAGTCCTTACTGAAAGGTGGTAGTGGTCTCCCTTGTAAAGGAGGAAATGGACTTCTCCCGAAAGCGTTCCTTCTTCAGGATGGTCGATGAGGTCTACGCTCGAGAACTTCACTTCTACCTTTACCTTGTCTCCGGCCTTGAGACCTTCCTGCGGCAGGCATTCCCATTCCTCGCCGAGGAATTTCACCTTGTTCTCGCTTACGAGCTCTCCTTCGAAGGTGTTGAGTGTCCTTTCCTTATGCATTACCTGGATGTCTGCAGGTCTGATGATCAGTCCTACTTCAGATTCAGGTTCGAAGGCATTGTAGTCCTGGATCATGAGTTCATAACCCTTGTCTGTGTCCACGAACATTTCATAATGCACTCCCTTGAAGGTGCATGACTTCACCTTTGCCGTCAGCTGTGCGCCTTCGAGCCTGTTCATGATATAGATATCTTCAGGACGGACCACTACATCTACATCTACATTTTCTCCGAATCCTTCGTCGACGCATTCGAACTGATGTCCAACGAACTCCACGAGTCTGTCCTTGACCATCTTTCCGTTAAGGATATTGGACTCTCCGATGAAGTCTGCCACGAACGCGTTCTGCGGCTCGTTGTATATGTCGGTAGGGGAACCTATCTGTCTGATGTTGCCATCGTCCATTACAACGATGGTGTCGGAAAGTGTAAGTGCTTCCTCCTGGTCATGTGTCACATATACGAAGGTGATTCCCAGCTGCTTATGCATTTCCTTGAGCTCGATCTGCATGTCCTTTCTCATCTTGAGGTCGAGTGCGGAAAGCGGTTCGTCGAGAAGAAGTACCTTCGGCTGGTTCACGATGGCTCTGGCTATGGCCACGCGCTGCTGCTGCCCTCCTGAAAGAGACTCCACATCCCTGTCCTCGTAGTCGGTCATGCTTACCATGCGGAGAGCTTTTCTGACGCGTCTGTCGATTTCCTCTTCCGGTACCTTCTGGAGCTTTAGTCCGAATGCGATGTTCTCATATACGTCAAGATGAGGGAAGAGGGCATAGCGCTGGAACACGGTGTTCACGGGGCGCTCGTGCGGAGGTACATTGGTGATGTCTTCTCCGTTGATGAGCACAGTGCCGGAATCTGCACTGCCGAAACCTGCAAGGATGCGCAAGAGGGTTGTCTTGCCACATCCGGAAGGTCCGAGAAGGGTCAGGAATTCACCACGCTTTACGAAGAGGCTGATGTCATTAAGAATGCATTTGTCTCCGAAGCTTTTCGATATATGGTTGATCTCGATTATCTTGTCTGTATTCTTCATCGTGGTCAAATTAAAGGTTGGTTATTTGTCAAGCCTGCTGAACAGGTATTTGCCGGCCTTGGTCAGGTCGAATTTCCAAGTGACTCCTATATTGAGGAAGTTTGCACCGATATTGCTGGAAGACCATGCGGCATGCAGTCTCACGTCCTTGTCTTCCTTCAGCGGGAAGAACTCCACGCCTGCGCCATAGAAAAGATAGTCGCTTCCCAGACACTCCTCATAGGCGAGCTCGTAAGGAAGCCCTTCTGCCACCGACTCCCATCCGAGCTTTGCGAATACGCGCAGGCGGTCGTTTTCATATGACGGTGCCACCATGAGCGTGAAGTCGTCCTTGAACAGGGTCTTTATGTCTGCGGCGCGGGTCATGTATTCCAGATCTACGGTGAAGTCTCCGAGATGGAAGCGGTTGCCAAGATTGAGGGCCTTGACGAAGCTTCCCTTGTCATACTGCCACATGTTTGCTGTCCAGTATGATTCGTAGAAATCCCATTCTCCCCTCCATGCGGCATTATATGCGAAAAGACCGGCTTCGTCGTATGAAAATGGTGAATTTGCCGCCTGCAGGATTATGGACTGTCCTTCGGCAGGATACCATGCTGCAGACACGCCCCACTGCCAGCAGTCGAGCATGTTGTAGAACATGGAGTTCATGTCGAAATAAGAGTCTATGTTCGATGTGTCATATTCGAAACTTCCCACAAGCAGGGCATCCTTGCCGGCTGTAACGGCAAAGTCACCGGTTTCGTATGTGAGCGTGAGCCAGTTGGTCCCGTTGAATCCCGAACAGTCCTCCATGAAAGAGGCAGCCAATGTCTGATTGAAGCTGTATGAAAAATGCGGGCTTATGTATCCGTTTATGTCAAGGTAAAGGGCGTCGCCGGCAAACCGGCCTGTCTTCCCTGCGAAGTCCTGATTGTACCCGAACCTCATATCCAGAGAAATATCCGGAATGTAATCAACGACTTCTGTTGTTTTTGCATCCCCCCAGGATGACTTCTGCAATGGCGCAATACTCTCAACTTCCTGCGCTCTGACCGCAGAGCCGATTGTCGCGAAGACAACCCCCAAAAAGACAAAAAATCTCTTCATCTACTAATAAACGGTAAAATACATAAAATGTGAAATAATGTTAGACTTGCTTATAAGTGCGTTAAGGTACAAAAATAAGATAAACTTTTGAATTATATCATCCTTTTATGGATTTTTTGCAGTTACTTTTTCTGCGGATTTCCGTATTATGCATTATGTAAAGAATGTCCGTAAGGGTGATGTCGTCAAGATAAAGATGGTACGTAACGGTGGTTACGCAGCTTCATTGAAATAATTTCATATCCATATAAATAAAAATCAGGCCGGACTGTCCGGCCTGATTTTCTTCATGATGAATCAGATATCTATGACATGTCATAATGTTCTGATCTTCTCCATACTCATGCCTGTTATCGCAGCAATGCTTTCGATATCCATCTGCATGTCCATGAGTTTTCTGGCAACATCAGCATTAGCTTCCTCGCGTCCAAGCACTATGCCTTCGGCTCGTCCTTCAGCCCTTCCTTCAGCCCTTCCTTCAGCTCTTCCTTCAGCCCGTCCTTCTTCTCGACCTTCAGCCCGTCCTTCTTCTCGACCTTCAGCCAGCCCCACAGCAATCGCTTCTTTACGAGCATCTTCCAGTTGCTCTTCAATACTGTTAAGAATGTCGTTCTGTGTCATAAATTCTTCCTCAAATTTAATTCTTTGTTCCGGAGTCATCTTTGCCAGTTCGGACTGGAAAAAGAGCTCTTCTATTTCGGTTCCTTTAATTTTGTCTGGACATGAATCCAGCATTGTCATATTCTTGATACTATACATCCAGATATCTTCAAGACTGGAGCACTCCTCTATGCTTTTGGTAAATCTGTGAAGATCTACAAATACCAGGTTGGTGCCGTCTCCTAATTCATTCCCGGTCTCGATGTCCTTATATCGGTACAGTGATATGAATTCATTACGTTTCTCACCTGTGTTTTCATAAGTCCAGTTCCTGAAATTCAGAAAACTTACCACATACAGGGGTTGGTAATCATAGTCCCACTTTCCTCTTGCCTTATAAACCTTTCTTTGAGCCTTTGTGGTCTGGTCATGCAATGCAAGTGATGAATAATAAACCGCTCTTTTGTGAAAGAACTTCTGGCTCCAGTTCTGCATTTCCACCTGAAAGCATATGCCGTTCTCTTCTTCACAATAAACGTCAAACCGTGAGGACCGTTCTTCTTCCGTCATTCCGGGATGTTCTGTATTCCGGTATTCCAGTTTTTTGATGCAGGTGCCGAGAATCCTGTTCAAAAGATTCTTCAAAACCTCTTCGCTGCCAATGCGTCCGAGAACGATCTTGAAGCCTTTGTCCAAGGTCAGGTCTGCATAACGGTGCAGCTTTCCGTTGATGACCTGAAAACTGACTCCATCAATTTCCACCAGCCTGCCTTTAGGGGGATTTACTGAATGTTTGTCTTTACTCATAACAATTAATCTGATTGAACATTAATAATAAGGAACAATAATCCTTTAAAGAATGTCCAATCTCCCCTGTATGCCCCGCCAAGATACTAATTTTCCGGAACTTGATGAATAAGAAAAAGAAAAATCTGACAGATCGTCGTCAAGTTTTTCTTTTTCTTATAAGTTTTACATTTTTTTTATGATTCTGGGGCAGAAACGAACGCTTAAGAAGTGTCCCCAAGACCTTTATTGATTGAGTTGGTTCAGGAATAGCAGGAAGAACGGCAGATATTCTCCGAGTGCAAGCTTGAGTTTCCGGATGGTAGTCTGCATGCTCTTGTCAACCTGTTTGTATGTAAGTCCCAGAGCTTCTGCGGTTTCCTTGTAGCTTAACCCTTCGACTCTGTTCTTTATAAAGACATTTCTCTGGTTTTCAGGCAGTTTCTTCAACGTGTCAGACAGGATTGACATTATTTCATCTGCAAAGATACGTTTTGGGTCGCAGCTTTCAATTGCCCTGCTGTAGTATTCCATTGCGCCGCGTTCCTTGCTCTGGATGTTTTCGAATATCTTCTTGTGTCTTGTATCGGACCTGCGGTAGTCCATGCATGCGTTCCTTACGATAGTGAACATATATGCCAGGGCCTGATCCTCCCGGATATCGGCCTGGTGTTCCCATAATGACAGGAAACACTTGCTTACCAGGTCTTTAGCCTCTTCCTCGTTTCCTATCTGGAAATAAGCAAGCCTTTCGAACATCTTCCTGTTTCTTACATAGATGAGTTCGAAAAGTGAGTCGAATCTGGTGTCATTTATCTGTGCTTCAGCAGTCATGTGAACGTATATGATTCGCAAATTTATGAAAAAAAGAATGATATATACAAATGGATACCGGTGTAATCGGGTGTTGGATGGGAATTGTTCGAAAGATAAGGAAAAGTCTGTTTTAAACGGGGGAAAATCATTGATTCAGACGTATAAAATATAGAGGATGCTAAACACATTTGTATATGAATATAGACCGGAATTTACTTTTCAGATTTTTCTCCAGAGAAGCGACAGTTGAAGAGACGGATGCGTTGACGCTGTGGCTGAATGAAGATCCTTCCAATCAGGAAGAATTCAACAAAGCCTATGAGCTTTTTGTCATCAGCCAGATTATGACTTGTGCAGATGTCAGCAAGGAAGTTGTTGCAAAACCGTCATCGAGGAAAAGGTTCGGGAGAATATCTGTCGCTGCTGCGATTGTAGCCGCCCTGATCGCTGGCATGGCTGTCAATGACTTCTTTTTTACGAAGCCTGCAATGGATAAGATCGAGAATACGTTTCTGGTTTCAGAAGCCCAGCCAGGACAGCGTACATCTGTCACCTTGTCCGACGGAACAGTTGCTGAACTCAACTCTGGTTCGAGGATAGAATATCCTGCAATATTCCACAAGGGTGAAAGAAGGGTAAGACTTGAGGGCGAGGCGATGTTTGACGTCTCTGCCGATGCGGAACATCCTTTTGTGGTTGAGACATTCGCATATGATGTCAAGGCTCTTGGAACAAGGTTCGATGTCATTGCTGACAGCGGCAAAAAGGAATTTTCCACTGCACTTCTAGAGGGTAAGGTAAGCATCAGCGACAAATCTTCAAAGACACTCCTCACTCTTCGTCCTAACATGATGGCCTCCATGCATGATGGTCGTCTTATATGTTCAAGTCTTTCCGATACAGATGCGTATCTGTGGACCGGCGGAGTTATTTCTGCAGCTGGAGTTCCTTTCGATCAGCTGATGAGGCGTTTTGAGAGATGCTATGGAGTGAATGTGGATATAGCATCGGCTTCTCTTCCGGAAATCCGTTATGTGTATTTCAAAGTCCGGATATCCGATGGAATAGACCACGCCCTGAGACTCCTCCAGGACGGGTCTGACTTCAAATACAGGTATGATGAAGAAACCAACACATACATTATCTATTAACAACTAAATCAAACCAAATGAACACAAAACTAATGCGCAAAGTCTGCCTTTTATGCCTTGGCGCTGTCGTTATGCTTCTTTCGGGCAAGGCATCCGCTCAGGATGTACGTGTCACTCTGAATGAAAGCAATGCCAGCCTCAAGAGCGTAATCGAGAAGATCGAATCGCAGACCAGGTATCTGTTTGCCGTGGGAGAAAGTGTGGATGTCAATCAGACAGTAAATGTCAAGGTGGACAATGCCGCTCTTGCTACGGCTATGGAGCAGATTGTTTCAGGTAAGGATCTGGTTTATTCCATCAATGGGATGAATATCGTCCTTTCCAAGAAGGCCACATCCCGGCCGATGACTGTGACAGGTCAGATCAAGGATCCTGCAGGTCAGCCAGTTCCGGGAGCATCCGTATTTGTAAAGGGTACCACACTTGGCACCGTTACGGATCTGGATGGTAATTTTACTCTCGAAGTCCCTGCAGAACATGCAGGCGGTATGATCCAGGTAAACAGCCTCGGATATGAAATCATCGAGCTTCCTATCAACGGACAGGCGAAGCTTGATGTCGTGGTACGTGAGTCTTTTACACAGCTCGACCAGAGTGTGGTTACAGCTCTCGGCATCAAGAAATCCGAGCGTTCGGTAACTTACAACGTCCAGTCAGTGGATAACAGTGCCTTCCTCACAAGAGAAGCCAATATGGTCAACAGCCTGCAGGGTCGTCTTGCCGGTGTACAGGTCAATGTGACAAGTGCAGGTCCTGGAGCAGAGACAAAGGTCGTGATGCGTGGTTCGAAGTCTATAGCGAACTCTAATACAGCGCTTTACACCCTCGATGGTATTCCGCTTCCTACATTGTCTATGGTCACTCCAGGTGATTCATATTCAATCTATAACGGAAGTTCTATCACTGGTGACGGAATCGCCAATTTCAACTCTGATGACTTCCAGAGCATGTCTGCCCTTGTAGGTGCATCGGCTTCAGCGCTTTATGGTTATAAGGCCCAGAATGGTATCCTCATGCTCACCACAAGGCAGGCGGAGAAGGGCTTCAGCGTTTCATACAGTACCAATACTACCTTCTCTGATCCGGTCATGCTCCCTGAACTCCAGAGCAGCTATGGCGCCAAGGAAGGTGTATATGCCTCATGGGGAAACAAGCTTCTTACATCGCAGAACTGGTCGGTGAAGGATTTCTTCCAGACAGGTTACAATACCCAGCACACTGTGAGCATGGGAATAGGCCGTGACAATGGCAATACCTATCTTTCTGCCGGATTCAATGATGCACGAGGAGTCATTCCTAATAATGATTACAGCCGTTACAACATTACATTCAGTCATACAGAGGATTTCCTTGATGACAGACTGCACTTGAGCGTGCTTGCAATGTACATAAAGGTCAAGGAGCAGAACATGCTTGCCGGAGGTCAGTATTATAACCCTCTGGTTCCTCTTTACCTGATGTCTCCAAGCGACGATATCAACAAGTATGCGGTGTATGAGCGCTATGATGCATCAAGAAACTTCCCTCTTCAGTACTGGACCTGGGGAAGTCAGGACCTTCAGATGCAGAACCCGTTTTGGATCGTGAACAGGAACATGTTCAATACAGATAAGAACCGTTATCTTCTTGGAGGATCCCTCAAGTACGATATCACCGATTGGATGAATATTTCAGCCCGTGTACGTACTGATTACAACAACACTCTTTCAGAGCAGAGGAATTATGCTTCGACAAGCGGTCTGTATGCCGGAAACAAGGGACGTTATTTCCACGACCAGAGCACTACAACCCAGACTTATGCCGATGTCCTCCTCAATGTGGACAAGACATTCGGAGACAATCTGATTCAGTTCAATGCTAACCTTGGTGCTTCTGTCGAAGATTACAATTACCGACAGACCTATATGGCCGGTGATCTTCTTGGCGTTCCGAATCTCTTCACATTCAATAACATGAATACATCCAAGGGATTCTACAAGAACACATACAGGGATCAGGTACAGTCAATATTCGCAACTGCCCAGGTCGGCTATAAGAATATGGTCTTTCTGGATGTTACGGGACGAGCAGACTGGAACTCGCAGCTTGTGAACACCGCTTCAATGCCTATCGCATATCCTTCAGTCGGTCTTTCGGCCATTCTTACGGATATCTTCAATGTCGAGTCAAACTGGTTCACATATGCAAAGGTTCGTGGATCGTATGCTGAAGTAGGTAGCCCTGTCTCACGCTTCCTCACATGTCCTACATATCCTGTATCGAACGGTTCGCCGGCAGAGAACACATATGGTGTCTCTGACAATTTCCAGCCTGAACGTACAAGATCATTTGAGGTCGGTGCGGATGTCAAGCTCTGGAACGGAAAGCTTGATCTCTCTGCCACATACTATCATTCGATGACCTACAATCAGGTCTTCACTCCTGAACTTCCGGCGTCTTTCCGCTACTCGACCTACTATGTAAACTCCGGTAGAGTGGATAACAAGGGTATTGAGCTTTCTCTTGAGCTCAACCAGAACATAGGTGAGGTGCAGTGGCGATCGAATCTCATCTATTCGCGCAACCGCAACAAGATCGTCGATATGCTCGATGCAGTGATAAATGGAGAAAAGTTCCAGAGTGACCAGCTTTCAGTAGGAGGTACTACAGGCGTGCAGATGTGGCTTACAAAGGGTCGCAGCATAGGAGATCTCTATGTACGCGGACTCAAGACCGACGAACATGGTTTCGTATGGGTTTCTCCTACAGCTTCTACTGTAGTTCCTGCACCGGTTGACGGAGGTATCGAATCTCTGATCTATGCAGGTAACATCAATCCTAGCTGGACAGGATCATGGAGAAATCAGTTCAGCTGGAAGGGTCTGTCGTTGGCGTTCATGATCCAGGCACGTGTCGGCGGAGTCGGCGTATCGCTCACAGAGGCAACTCTTGACTCGTTCGGTATGTCCCAGAGGACAGCGGATGCCCGTGACAATGGTGGTGCTCTTGTAAACGGCCAGCGCATACCTGCCCAGGCTTATTATGAGACAATCGGAGGCAAGGGTACAAGTGCACTCGGAGCATATTATACACATTCAATGACAAATGTCAGACTTGGTGAGGTCACACTCGGTTACGATGTTCCTGTAGACAAATGGCAGAAAGTCATCAAGGGCTTGAATGTCTCATTCGTGGGACGCAATCTGGCGATGCTTTACTGCAAGGCTCCTTTCGACCCAGAGGTTGCATCAGGTGCCGGTAACTATGCTACAGGTATCGACTACTTCTCGATGCCTTCGACAAGGAATCTCGGTTTTTCAGTGAAAGTTACCTTCTAAGCTTGAATCAATATGAAGAAATTTAGATATATACTTATGGCAGCTGCAGCAATGACTATGGCCATTGCCTGCACAAAGGACTTCGTGGAGAGGAATACCAATCCCGAGGAAGCTACCGATGAGATGCTTGGATGGGACAACCTCCGCGTAGGTTCTGCTTTTGCTCAGATGACAAGGAACGTGATTCCTTCCTATCAGCTTATCGGAGACGAGGAGTACGGTAGCGCGAACTTCCAGGTGGTTCAGGATCTTACCGGAAACCTTTTCGCAAACTATATAGGAGTTGTCAATACAGGATTTACTGGCAACAACATATACAACATCACCTCAAAGTCATGGTATGAGGCAATGTTCAACGACGCTTATGTACGTGCTACAGGCTCATGGGAGACCCTCAACCTTTACAGAGAGGAATCTCCGGAAGCTGCGGCTCTTGGTGATGTCCTTAAGGTTGCCCTCATGCACAGGGTTACCGACACATACGGTCCTATCCCATATCTTCAGATAGGTTCGGGTCTTGTCACTCTGCAGTATGATTCACAGGAAGTGATCTACAAGAAGTTCTTTGAGGAACTTGATTCTGCAATCAGCACCCTCACTTCATTCTGGCAGGCACAGCCTGGCACGAAGCTTCTTGCTGACTATGACAATGTATTTGGCGGAGACCTTGCGAAATGGATCAGATTTGCCAACACATTGAGAATGCGCCTTGCCATGCGTGTCGTATATGCAGACAGGAACCTTGCCATGGCACAGGCAGAGGCTGCTCTTGCAAATCCTGCAGGTCTTATGACATCAGCAGGTGACCTTGCAGCTCTTCACAAGCCGACTTCAGGAGCATGGGAGAATCCTCTCTATGTGATTCAGTACAGCTTCAACGATGACCGTATCGGTGCGACAATCGAGGCGTATATGAATGGTTATAAGGATCCTCGCCGTGCCAAATATTTCACTGAAGGTGCTGACGGAGCTTATCATGGCGTGAGAAACGGTATCAACCTTACTTCAGATTATGCCAATTCGTCACTTCTCTCGAAGATGAACTGCACAAATAACGATGACATCGTATGGATGGGTCCTGCAGAGGCCTGGTTCCTCAAGGCGGAGTACTGGCTCAGGAACGGAGACAAGGCACAGGCAAGACAGTGCTACGAGGAAGGCGTAAGGGTTTCATTCGATGTTTGCGGAGTTTCCGGAGCTGATGACTATCTTGCTGACAAGGCAAGCATGCCTGCGAAGTTCGTCGATGCTGTAAATGCCGGCAACTCATACAGTTCTGCTCTGTCTGATGTCACTGTTGCATGGAGCGATGCGGATTCTGATGAAAAGAACCTTGAGCGTATCATCACCCAGAAGTATATCGCAGGCTTCCCTGAAGGACAGGAGGCATGGTCGGAGTTCAGACGTACCGGTTATCCGAAGGTCATCCCTTATTCAGTTAACCAGAGTGGTGGAAAGATTGACACCCAGCGTCAGATCCGTCGCCTTAACTGGCCGTCTTCGGAATATCGTACAAATGCAGCGAATGTTACTGCTGCCATTTCTACCCTTAACGGAGAGTCATCTCTTGGAACTGGAGACAACGGCGGAACTCGCCTTTGGTGGGACAAGAACACAAGATTCTAATAATCAAAGAGAAAAGTTATGAACAAATCATCAATACTTTTGGCTGTTGCTCTTGTCTGCGGTGCTGCATTTTCATGCACCAAGCCTGAGGCATTGAACCTTCAGCCAGCATATCAATACACAGATGCCTATTATGAGGCATTGCGTGCATATAAGAAGAGCGACCACTCTATCTGCTACCTGTGGTTTGCGGACTACGGAGTGCCGACATCTCCTGCATACCGCTTTGCCGGTATTCCTGACAGTGTTGACGTAGTGTCTCTCTGGGGCGGTATCCCTAAAGAGGGAACTCTTGACAGAAAGGAAATGTATGAGATGAGAGAAAAGAAAGGAACAAAGATAGTAGGTGTAAAGATCATCCGTCTCGCTCATACCACATATCTTCCGGGCTGGGCTCGTGATATAGAGATTCCTACATATATGAACGGATATGAGGATAATGTAGGATATCTTCAGACATATGAAACTGTTTATGCCGAGCGTATTGCTGCCGGTGACAATGAGACAGTGGCTGCTGCTGCGGCAGAATCTGCTGCTCATCTGGCAGGAACAAAAGCCCTGATAGCTGATATGCATGCCAATCCTTCACGTGTTCTTGTTTCAGGAACTGAAGGAGAAGCGGATGCGGTTTATGAATATCCGGAATGGTGCGTGCTTGCTGCGGAGTCAATCATGGATGAGGTACGTGAGCATGATCTTGACGGATATGACCTTGACTTTGAGCCGGAAGGCGACGCCCTTGACGGCGAAAGGATGAAGACATTCCTCCAGTATCTTTCACAGTACATGGGTCCGGCTTCTCCAAATCCGGAAATGATACTTGCAGTGGACGGAAGCCAGCCTCCTACAGGAACAGAGCATCTTTGTACATACTGGATCGCCCAGAGCTACGGTCAGACACTTTCTGACAGCCGCTTCAATCGTCCGGGTTGGAAAAACTCCCAGCTTATTTTCACAGAGAATATCGGAGACTATTGGGATGATGGCGGAAATATGATCCAGCAGGCGTCGTTCCAGCCGTCAACAGGTGGCCGTAAGGGTGGCTTCGGTGCTTTCCACGGTCAGCGTGATTATAACACTACAGATTCAGGTGCAGACAAGGATACTCCTTACGGACATCTCCGCAGGGCTATCCAGCTCCAGAATCCTGCTGTCAAAAACTAATACGTATCAGAAATATGAAAAAGATATTAAAATATAGCGCTGCATTTGCCATGGTAGCCCTGGGCTTTGCTTCATGTGAGCAGATTCCGGACTATCAGACGACAATTGATGCTGCTCAGGATTTTGTATATGTGAATCCGCAAGGTGGTGATACATTCTCTACCTTGGTGATTCATAGGCCGGATGGCTCGGAAGGAAGCTTTTCTGCGGACTTCCAGGTGAAGCTGAACAGTACAGAGCATGATGGAGCAACTGTCACCGTTACATATGCACCGGAACTTGTTGAGGAATATAACAACAGGCAGGGTACATCCTATGCTGTTCTGTCAAAGGAATTCTTTACTGTAAGGAACGAGGTTGTGACTGTGGCTGCAGATACGACTTCTTCAAGAGATACAGTGAGAATCAGCCTTAATGAGCAGGCTGATCTGTCAAAGCTTACAGAACGTGGCTATCTGGCTCCTTTCGTCATGAAGTCAGACGATATCAAGGTAAGCGAGTCATTGAACTGTGTGTGGTTCGTGGTAAATACCGAAGTCAATATCCTGGCCCCGATAACTTCAGCTGATGAGGTTCAGGGAATACCTGCAGGAGGAGTCTCTCTCTGGACTGCAGATTGCGACAATGCCGCAAATCTTTTTGATGGAAATACATCTACTACAGTGTCTTTCTCATCTTCTGCGACAAATGAACTCATTATAGACATGAAGAAGGTAAACAAGGTGGCAGGCTTGAAACTGAATACCTACAATCTCAGCGGAGTGTCTATCGAGTACAGCGAGGATGGACAGGCTTGGAAACAGGCGGGAAGTCCTGTTACAGGAGAATATGTGTTCACAGGCTCTTCTTCAGCAGCAGGAAGCTGGTGTGTTTCTTTGAGCGAGGATGTTTCTGCACGCTATCTTAAGCTGTATTTCAGAATGGCGAACAGCCGCTATCTGACAATGAATGGTGTAGAGGTATATGTTTCGGAAGGTGCAACTCCGTCCGTGTATGCATTGACAGGTTCTGACAATGTTGTGGCCGGTGCGGTTACACATAAGGCAGGTGCCGCTACAACTTCTGCATTCTCTGCTGCTTTTGCCGCTCATGTTTCGAAGGTGTCGACAAGTGGCTATACCGTGACAGCCGTGTCTGATGAGGCGCTTGTTGCCAAATACAACCAGAAGTACGGAACCTCTTATGCTGTTCTTCCTTCAGAGAACATCAGCATATCTCCGGCAACAGTGTCAATTGCAGCAGGCGAGACCGTTTCTGCCGATCAGCTGGTGATGTCTCTTACAGGCGACCTGAACGGTCTTACTGACAAGAACGGTTATCTGGCAGCTGTAAAGCTCACTGCTTCAGGAGCTTCAACCAGTGAGAACAAGGGTGTGGTTTATGCTGTGATTTCTCCAGAGACAAATATCATCAGAGATCTGAATTCTGCTTCTGATATCGTCGGATTCAAGGCTGGAAGAACAGGATGGACAGCTACATCTAATCTGTCAAACCCTGCAAACCTGCTTGACGGAAGCACAAGTACACGTATCAACTGTAACCAGACAGGTAATGTCGTTACAATCAATATGGGTGGTGCTCACACAGTATCTGCTCTTGAGTTCACAGGCTATCCTGTCCAGAACATCAAGGTTGAATATAGCAACGATGGCACAACCTGGGCATCTGCCGGAACAGTAGCGAACAATGAGCTTGTCTTCACAGGAAACAATGCCAACAGCCAGGGATCTACCTATGTCGGATTTACAGAGCTTTTTGAAGCTTCGAGCCTCCGACTCACCTTCGACTGCCCTAATACTTCGTCAAGCAGAAGAAGGGTGACAGAGTTCAATTTATACGAACTTGACGGAGCAGATCCTGCAGTCTATACTGTTGCCGGAACCGACAATCAGTTCACCGGAACCATCACTCATCACGTCATTGCCGGAACATTCGGAAGCGCTGATGCAACATTCACTGCGAATGTAACTCATCCGTCTGAAACCGGTTATGATGTGGTTGCGTTGATCGACAATTCCTACATCGCATCATACAATGCCGCAAACGGTACTTCTTATGCCGAAATCAATGCTGCAAATGTTGAGATCTCCGGAATGATTACAAGAATCGAGGCTGGTGCTACAAAGGCGACAAGCGGCGTGACCGTATCTCTCAAAGGTGATCTTTCACAGCTCACAAACAAGAACGGATATCTGATTCCTGTCAAGCTTGTTACATCAGGAGCCGTTACAAGTGCCAAGCGAGGCGTAGTATACCTTGTGGTAAGCGTTGCCGAAAGCGATGCGAAGTTCATGACAAACTTCACTCCTTCTGCAATTGCCGGCTCACTCGTCGCTGACAGAAGCGGCTGGAGTATCGTGGCATGTGACTCTGAAGGCATACATAGTGGTTCTTATGAGGAACTGTTCGATGATAATACGGCATCATACATCAGAACATGGGGTGGTCCTGTATCATTTACCATTGATCTCGGCAAGGAAGTCGAACTGACAGGTCTCCAGATCACGGCCCGTACGGACAACAACACTTATGCTTCATATCAGCCGAACTCAATCCAGATCATGAGCAGTCTCAACGGCGAATCATACACCGACCTGGGAACAGTTGCATACAGCGAGGGCAGCATCTATAGGACAACCCCTACTTCATATGTGGCGCTCTATGTTCCTGAAAAGGTAAGATTCCTCAAGGTGGAGGCAAGCTACGGCAGCAACATGGGAGCTGGTGACTTCAATATCTATGTAAAATGATATAACAGCATAATAAGATGAAATTCAATAAATTATCAATGATACTTCTGGCAACCGCAGCTTTGGCTGCGGCTGCCTGCCAGGAGTCGATGAAGTACCAGGATGTCGTGTACTTCACAGGAACGGAGAATACGGCCGTCACAAGCATGTATGTCGAAGGACCTACTGCGCTGGGACTTACCGTCACATCTTCTTCCAAGATCGGGACTGAAATGACAGTCGGCGTACAGGTTGTTCCCGAGGCTCTGGAGGCATTCAACAATGCTAACGGCACTGCATATAAGATGCTTCCTGAAGGCAGCTACAAGCTCGCCGAGAACATGTTCAGGATAGAGGCAGGAAAGAATGTGTCGCTTCCTGTAAGCTTCGAGATCCTTTCTATGGATGATTTTGAGGATGGCGTGATCTATTGCGCTCCTATACGTCTTACCGATACATCTAACGGTATGAGCGTGCTGGAGGCTTCGCGCATTACCTACATTGTCATCAACCAGATCATCACTACCCAGGGACCGGACTTCGGACAGCAGCATTATATAAGTATGCCGTCGATGATCAACAATGCAATGTTCTCTGACATGGGTCAGTGTACAATGGAGATCAGGGTCAAGATGGATAAGTTCTATGCGGCTTCGGCAAATCCGGGAATCGCATCTGTCATCGGTGTGGAGGAAAACTTCCTTCTCCGTTTTGGTGATATCTCTTGCGACAAGAATCAGCTTCAGTATGCCGGCCGTGGTGCCTCTGTGACATCATCCAGCCATTTCAATACTGACACATGGTATCACATTGCAGTAGTTGATAACGGATCTACCCTTACGCTTTATGTGGACGGAAATGTAGAGGGTACTGTAGACTCATCCGGAAAGAGCGCAATCAATCTTGCTTATGACTGGATGGACGGCTTCCATATCGGATATTCTGAACGTGGACGTCTTATGGACGGTGTTGTAAGCGAGGCTCGCGTATGGAACAGAGCCCTCAGTCCGATAGAACTTGTCAACAACCAGTGCTACGTGGATCCGGCTTCAGAGGGTCTGGTATGCTACTGGAGACTCGACGGACTTGTTGACGGAGTATTCCAGGATCTCACCGGAAATGGCAATCATGGTATACCTTCGACAACAAATATCGACTGGCATGAAGGACTCAAGTGTCCGGTTATCGATTAATTAATAGAACAGTACAATTGAAATTCTTTAAGATCATACTGGTATTCATGGCGATCTTCTTCCCTCGGACATTGGTCCGGGGGGAAGGAACGCCTCGTATTCTTCGTTTTGACCAACCGGTCATCGATATAGACACGGTAAGATACGATGCCGGGGAGATTACCCTGCGTTTTGAATGTACCAATATATGTG
Organism: Bacteroidales bacterium; assembly: GCA_017550025.1. Taxonomy (GTDB): domain Bacteria; phylum Bacteroidota; class Bacteroidia; order Bacteroidales; family UBA932; genus Cryptobacteroides. Next base: position 19,492 of record JAFYLU010000028.1, read on the forward strand.
ACAAGGCTGTGGCAATCCTGGAAGTACGCTCCCAATGTGGCTGCGCCAAGGCTTCTTTCAGCAACACTTCCATAGCGCCGGGCAAGAAAGGCTATGTGGATGTTGTCTTTGATCCGAAGGGATTGTTTGCCCAGCAGAAGCGTCATCTGACAGTAGTGGCAACGAATGGCGACTACAGGAAGTTCAATACGCTTACCATTACGGGCTATGTCGACAGGGGAGTCAGCGTTGAGGAAGTGAAATATCCTTATGTTCTGTCTGGCGGTTTGCGGTCAGACCTTGATGTTGTCGGTATGAGACTTTCAAGAAAAGGCGACATTCCGGTGCGGGAGTTTACCATATATAACGAATCTTCATCTCCTATGTCCCTGGATTGGGCTGCAGAAGATAAAAGCGTTGAAGTGGAAATTCCTTCTGTCCTGAAGCCGGGTGAGGCCGCAAAAGTCAAAGTCAGCGTAAATACACGGAGAATACCGTCAGGTAATTATGAAAAAAAGATACATCTGCTCATTGATGGCAGATGGAAGTCGGAAGCCATTCTTCTGAAAGGTTCGGTTGAATGAGAATTACCTGTGCGAGTCCGTTGAAGGTGACGATGCTGATCGAGCGGGCATCACGGTCAGGAACCGGGGTTCCGGAAGGACCGGAGGCGGCAGGTCCATATGTTACAGGCCTTTCAATATGCTGGAATGCAGGGTCTCCGTTGCCCCATCCGAGGATACGCATGCCCTCCGGTGCGGTGAATGTGAGCTCATTGCATGCGGTAGGGACGAATCTTCCTTTAGCATCACGCATTTCGACAGAAGCCACCGTAATGTCACCGACTGTCTCGTATGTCCAGACCTCGCTGACTGCTTCTCCGGCAGTATCAAGACGGGTCTCCGTTATCTTGCGTCCTCCTCGATATCCGACAGCCTTGACATATCCTGGCTTATAGACTGCATCCCACTCCAGATGTCCGTTGCGAGGCATCTTCTTCTTTTCAAGCTTCTTTCCATTGACGATGAGCTGAACCTCGTCGCAGTTGCTGTATACCCATACGGATACCTTTTCGCCTTCATGACCCTCAAGATTCCAGTGCGGGAGTATGTGGAGAACCGGTTCCGATGTCCACCATGCCTTGAGATAGAAGGCCTCATCCTTAGGGAATCCGCAGTAATCAAGGATTCCGAACTCGGAACTTGTGGCAGGGAAGGACAGAGGGTTAGGTTCTCCTCTGTAGTCAAAGCCTGTCCAATAGAACAGTCCGGCGAGATAGTCTCTTTCTGCATAGAATTTCCATCCCCTTTCAATCCTGTTGTATACGCCGTCCTGGCTGTCAGGCTGACGGTTCAGTGACGCCATGCGGCCGTTTTCCACGTCAAGATAAATGCCTCGTGTGCCGCAACCGGTAGTCTCTTCGGAACCGAGGGCACAGCGCTCCGGATAATTGGCGCGGTGCTGCTCGACAGGATTCTGTACGATATAGTTATATCCCGCGACATCTGCAGGCTCGATGATTGTCGGACCGCTGCTTGAGGCCACGGTCATCAGGCGGGTCGGGTCGAAGCGGTGACAATATTCACGCATGCTTTCAGCTATGCGTCTGCCGAAATCCTTCCACTCAATGCCCCATTCCTCATTGCCGACGCTCCAAAGTATCACGCATGGATGGTTCCTGTCACGGCGGATCATTCGTCCGAGAAGATCCACATGCTCCTTGTTCACTCCCGTAAGACGGTTCTCCTCGATTACAAGAATACCGAGACGGTCACATGCATCAAGGGTCTCCGGAGTCATTGGGTTATGGCTTGATCTGTATGCGTTGCATCCGAACTTTTTCAGCTGCATGAGCCTCCATTCCTGCAGTCCGTCAGGTATTCCGCTTCCGACGCCGGCATGGTCCTGATGCATGTTCACACCTTTCAACTTCACGACCTTGTTGTTCAGCAGGAATCCTTTGTCCGGGTGGAAGGCGATATGCCTGATTCCGGTCCTTGTCGTGTATGAGTCACATAGAACGCCGCCTACATATACTTCAGTTATGACTTCGTACATGTACGGGTCGTCACAGCTCCAGAGATGCGGGTTTTCCACCTGGATGACCTCATGGCTTTCATGACTGTCCTTGGCCTCTATCATGGCTCCGCCGCTTTCGCAGCTGCCCACTTCCATGCCTGATGCGTCTGTGAGACGGTGCTTCAATGTATATGTGGCCGTTTCCGCTCCCATGTTCTGCACTGTCGTCTCGATATGAAGGGCAGCCGAATGAAGGTCCGGACCTGCATCGCCGCGAAGGACATAAGGTGCCGCGAATTCAGCATATGCGAATGTTCCGAAAGGAGCTACATTTACCTTGGATGCCTTGTTCAGCCATACATGCCTGTATATGCCCGCACCTTCATAGAACCATCCTTCCTCCAGCGTGGCATCCACGCGTACGCACACAAGATTATCTCCGCCATAGTTGAGATATTCAGAAATATCGTAAGTCTGTGTGGCATAGCCACTTGGTTCGTGTCCCAGATAGAATCCGTTCACCCATATCCGGGCATCACGGAATATGCCGTCGAACTGCAGCCACAGATGTTTGCCATAATCTTCTTCGGGTATGGAGAACGTCTTTCTGTACCATCCTACGCTTGTCTGCGGATATTTGTGTCCGACCGTCTTGTACCCGTGGCTGTGGCTGGCCTCTTCCTCGAAAGGAAGGTCCACTACCCAGTCATGCGGAAGGTCCACAATCTTCCAAAGGGATGCATCGAATTTCTCTGAATACGGGCCCTCGTTATGGATGGATGCTGCCTTGGTCAGGTAGTTGAAGTATTCTGTTCCACAGCCGAAATCCTTTTCAGGAGATGATGCGTCACCGAAAGCGAACTGCCATCCGCAATCTAAATTTATCCTTTCACGCTGGTTCTGTGCCAATGCGCCGAAGCCCGCCAGAAGGCAGAGGCATAGTGTGACGAGTCTTTTCATGATTATTCAAAAATGACTTTTCCGAAATAGTCCGGACAATGGAAATCCGGGGCAGGGAGGTCTATTTCAGACCAGCTCAGGAAATGCATCATGCTGCATTTGTCTCCGCATTTGTAGAAGTTCATGCGGAGGGATTCCGGAGCCTTGTCCATCCCTATGAGAGAGAATGGTATGACCTCTGCAAGCCACCATTCCTGATTTTCTCCCATTCTGTCTATCTTTTCATGAGGCAGGGATCCGAAGCATCTGATTTTGCCCATGGTCTCGTCGTCGAAATGCGTGGCGTCTGTCCTTGAACGCCTTTTTGAAGCCAGCCTGGTTCCGATGCAGTTCGTCTCGAAGTTGTAGTATTCGCTGCTGTAAGGGTCGTCGATGAACACCTCCACGCAGCTGTCCTCCCACACAGGACCGTTCAGCTCGAGAGCGGTTCCGCGCAGATGCTCTTCCTTAACCTTGAACAGCACTGCAATGGCATCGTCCGAATAGGCGATATGGAAGCCTACATCTGGTCTGTATGGGAATTCCTTCCAGTTGATGCAGGCCACGGGATTATATTCTGTTGCTTCGAGAGAGGCAAAAAGTGTTTCATCAGTCATGGACTCCAGTCCTTTGATGTATCTTGCTGTGATTGTCTTCATGGTATGTCAGTTTATTGTTATATCTCTGTACATCCGATTCCCGGTCTGTCATTCAATGTTATCTTTCCATCTACCACCTTCATTCCGTCGTAAAGGTCGTTGGTTATCAGGAGGTTGCCGTCAAGGTCTGCAAAATCTGCTGCAGGTGAGAGCTGTGCTGCGGCCGACACTGCGCAGGATGTTTCAGTCATGCATCCCAGCATTACCCTCATTCCTTCCGCCTTTGCGTAATTGACCATCTTCCATCCCTCGCGCATGCCTGTGCACTTCATCAGCTTGATGTTGATGCCGTGATATGCGCCCTTGATTGCGGGGATGTCTGCAAGGCGCTGTATGGCCTCATCCGCAAAGACCGGCAGCGGGCTGCGTTCGGTGATCCAGGCGTTGTCGTCGATTCTTTCCTTTGCCATCGGCTGTTCGACCATCACGATGCCGTTCTCCTTCAGCCAGAAGATCTCGTCAAGAGCCTGTTCCCTGTCCTTCCAGCCCTGATTGGCATCAACGGCGAGCGGAAGGTCAGTGATTTCCCTGATCGTGCGTATCATCTCCTTGTCGTTATCCAGACCTACCTTGACCTTGAGGATATTGAAGCGGTCGGCGCATTCGCGTGTCTTTTCGCGCACCACATCCGGAGTATCGATGCCTATTGTGAATGTGGTGTCCGGGGTCCTTGACGGGTCGAGTCCCCAGAGTCTCCACCATGGCTGTCCCAGAAGCTTGCCTGTAAGGTCATGAAGGGCTATGTCAATGGCTGCCTTCGCTGCACTGTCTCCGGGGGAAAGACTGTCTACGTAAGCGAGGATGGTATCCATCTGGAACGGATCTTTGAATTGAGACAGGTCCACTTTTGAAAGAAATCCGCATACTGTCTCTGTACTCTGCCCCAGATATGGGGGCATGGATGCTTCCCCGAATCCTGTAAATCCTTCATAATCAATACGTACCTGTACTCCGGGCGTTGTCTTGCGGGAGTAGGATGATACTGTGAAGGTGTGTCGCAGCTGCAGTTCGTATGGCCGGAATGTGAGTTTTAGTCCTGTTCCGGTCCCGAGTCTGTTGAAATTGAATCCGTTGCCGGCAGAACTTTCAGATTCACCTTTGCTGATGCATCCGCTCATCAGGCCGGAGCCTGCTATTCCCACCACCGCAGCAGTCTTGAAGAAGTCTCTTCTTTTCATAAGGTCGAAGTTAGAGGTGTAAAGTTAACTATTCTGATGAAATAATGTTATATTTGAACGTTGACTTATCCATGACAACTATGAAAAAGATCGTTGCTTTCATTCTGTTCCTGACCTTTGTCATTGCGGCGGGTGCTCAGGATTTCCGGATCAATGATTCCGGATACTTCAACCATGAAGGAGTTGATGCCATGGCATTCGATGATTTCTATCCTGAAGGCCATCAGGGAGGTATTTCATTCATAATGAACGGAAAACGTGTTGCGACAAACGGAGACATACGTTTTGACGAGACGCCCGGCCAGTGGCAGCCTGTACCAAGGAAGATGGATAGGATAATTGACGGGCAGAAGAAATACAGGAAGCAGTGTGCGGCCTTTGCTGAAGCTCTGAAGGGATATGCCCGTGAACTGGAGGTCTTGAGTGCGGAGACGCCTTATGGTGTTCCATATCGTCCGAACATCTGGGGTGCAGGTTGGGATATCCAGGCATTCGGATACAGACATTATTTCCTTGCGAAGACTTATCCTGACATCTTCAGTCCTGAACAGGTTTACAATGCACTCAATTTCATTCTCGGATGTCATCCGGGTCTCAATGTCCAGTCCTTTGCCAGCGGTGTGGGTGCGAAGTCAGCCACAGTAGGCTACGGACTCAACAGGGCGGACTGGTCATATATACCGGGAGGCGTTGTTTCGGGCACAGCCCTTATCAGGCCTGATTTCCCGGAACTGCTTGTGTTCCCGTTCCTGTGGCAGCAGGTGGAGTATGTCCTTGGAGGCGGCTCCTCGCACTATATGTTCCTTGTCCTTGCTGCCAAAGATCTTATGCAATAATGAAAATTATTGAGTAAATTTGTGTGATTTGACGGATAAGATATGAGAAAGAACCTTGTTTTCATTGTTTTGCTTCTTTGGACTTGCGCAAGCGCATTCGCCCAGCAGATTCTTCCTGTTACAGGAACATTCATCAATCTTCCATATCAGGATGTGCGCAATAAGTACACAAATCCCGAAGGCATCGATATGACAGACCCACAGATGTGGGCAATGAAGGTTGTGGAAATGAAGGAGATGGGCATGGAATATCTTGTCTTCATGTCTGTTGCCAACGAATGCAAGGCATATTATCCGTCAAGGCTGATGGACTGGCACTATCCTTCCTATAGGCAGAGTCCGGTGGATGCGATAATGGACGAGGCGGCGAAGCAGGGAATGAAGGTCTTTATGAGTACTGGATGGGCCAAGGATCAGGATGACAATCTCCGTGATCCGAAGATAAAGGCTCGTCAGATGGAAATGATGGATGAACTGGCCGGACTTTACGGAAAGCATCCGGCATTCTATGGCTGGTATCTCCCTGTGGAGGACTGTCTTGGTCCGGTGTTGACCGACTATGCCGTAGATGCAGTCAATGCCCTTACGGCCCGTGCCCGCGAACTGACTCCGCATGCAAGAATCATGATATCCCCATACGGAATATTCAACTCGGATTTTGATGACCCGCGTTATGAGCAGCAGCTGTCGCGTCTTGAAGTAGATATTATCGCATACCAGGATGAAGTGGGATGTGTGCGTGAGAAACATCCTCTGCCACGCCTGCGTGAGAACTGGAAGAAACTTCGCGCGATTCATGACAGGACCGGTGTGGAAATGTGGGCCAACTGCGAGTCTTTCGCATGGGAAAAGGGGACGAACGACCGTTCCTCTGCATTGATTCCGGCTCCGTTCCCACGTCTGCTCTCGCAGCTCGTCGCTGCGGCAGAAGGTGGTGCTGAAAAGATAATATCCTTCGTTTTCTGCGGACTGGTTGAGAAACCGGGATCACAATATCAGTTAGGGCAGCCATACTGGTCTGAAAAGGCATATGAAGATTATATGGCATGGCATGAGGGAGACCATACCTTTCCTTGGACAGGATGCTGGTACTATCTGATGGAATCGAGCGGATTACCGAAGGAGGATCCTTCTGATGAGAGATGGGAAAGATACGGACCCGGAACTCATGAGGTCATTGTCACTGTTCCGGAATATTTCATAGGTCTGAATATCCTTCTGCTCAACAGCCATAAGGACAGGATCGTTCCCCCTTCGAAGATATTCTGCTTCACATCGGAAGATGGAGAGAAATGGTCGCTTGCGCATATAAAGGATACTCCTGTATGGGATAATGTCAATCATGACACCTTCATAGACATTGTCTGCCTTGAGTGGGTCAAAGAATGTGAAGGAGCAAAATATCTGAAGCTTGCCTTTACTGCGGAAGATCAGGTTTACTTGAAAACAGACAAAATAGTTAAATAAATATGTTCAATTCAGAAGTATATGCAAACAGACGCCGTACGCTGCTGGAGCAGATGGCGTCAAGGGGAGCCCACGGTTTGGCGGTCTTCCTTGGCAATGTAGATGCTGCGACAAATTACCGCGGCAATGACTATAAGTTCCGTCAGGACAGTAACTTCCTTTATTACTGGGGCATTGACGAGCCTTGGTTCGCGGCTGTCCTGGATCTTGACAGCGCGCAGGAATGTCTCTATGGAAATGATGTTGATATAGACGATATAATCTGGATGGGTCCGCAGCCTTCCGTAGCGTCGAAAGGAGAACTCGTGGGTTGTCCTGCGACAGCTCCTCTGGCGGAGTTTGACAAGGCTGTCGCTGTGGCTGTTTCAGCAGGCCGTCCTGTTCATTTCCTCCCGCCCGCACGCTATTACAACCAGATGAAGCTTTCGCAGCTCACCGGCATCAGTGCTGATGCTGTGCGCAAGGTTGCTCCTGTAGCTGCCGGCGGTGCTTCGGAAGAGCTCGTGAAGTCTGTTGTCGCGATGCGTCTGATCAAGGAGCAGTGCGAAATCGAGGAGCTTGACAAGGCGGCGGAAATAGGCTATTGGATGCATACGGAGGCCCGACGTGGCTGTAAGCCGGGAGTGCTGGAGCAGGAAATCGTAGGCCGTATGGAGGGTATCACATATTCGCAGGGTTGGGGACCTTCGTTCACGACCATCCTCTCCCAGAACGGCGAGACCCTTCACAACCATTCTCACCATCAGATCATCACTCCGGGTCGTCTCCTCGTGGTCGATGCCGGTGCTGAAAGCAATACACATTATGCTTCTGATTTCACACGCACTTATCCTTGCAGCGGCAAGTTCACAACAAAGCAGCGAGAGATATATGATATTGTTCAGCAGGCCAACGACTATGCATATAGCCTGACTAAACCCGGTACTACATATTGGGATGTACATTATGCCACAGCACGTTTCCTCCTTGAGGGATTGAAGGGGCTTGATCTTGTTCGTGGCGATGTTGACGAAATGCTTCCTCTCGGAATTTCAGGACTGTTCATGCCTCATGGACTCGGACACAATATGGGTATGGATGTGCATGATATGGAAGACCTTGGCGAGAATTATGTGGGATATGCGGAAGACCAGAAGAGACATCCCCTTCTTGGCCTGGGCAATCTCAGAATGGCGCGTTGTCTCGAACCGGGACATGTTGTGACAGATGAGCCGGGAATCTATTTCATCCCTGCACTGATAGAGCAGTGGAAGAGGGAAGGCACCGACAAGGGCTTTGTAAATTATGAGAAACTTGTTGATTACTACGACTTTGGCGGTATTCGCCTTGAGGACGATGTCCTTGTGACTGAAGACGGGGCTCGCCGTCTCGGTCCTTACCGTCTCCCGATCAGATCGTCGGAAATCGAAGAGGTTATGGCAAATGAATAATTGAAATTCCGGATATGCAAGTAGAAGACATGCCACCCCCGGCTAGGGGGTGTCCGACCATCGGGAGGACGGGGGTCTTCGGATTGCATATCCGGAATTTCGGTAATGATTGATAATATGGATACATTGATTGTAATATTAGCGGTTTTAGCCGGAATCATAGGTATTGCCGGCAGCATTCTTCCGGGACTTCCCGGTACTCCGGTCAGCTGGATCGGCCTTCTGCTCCTCTATGTCTGGGGCAACGGCACAAATGCGGCAGGAGATGAAATGACCATGCGTACCCTTATAGTCTGGGGCGTGGTCGTGGCTATAGTTTCAGTTATCGACTATATCGTCCCGATGTGGTTCACGAAGATTACCGGAGGCAGCAAATATGCCGAAAGGGGAGCCCTTGTGGGACTTGTTGCGGGTATAATCCTGACTCCGGTCGGCATGATCCTCGGCTCCTTCCTTGGTGCCTTCCTCTTTGAACTCTACTATAACCGTCAGGGAGCGGCCCAGGCCCTCAAGGCAGCAATAGGCTCCTTCCTCGGATTCATCACCGGAACCGGTCTCAAGACCATTGTCGCCGTGTTGATAATGTGGAAGATCTTCGTCTTTGCGTTCTAGAAAATAAGTTTAATTTTAAATAAAATGATTGTGAAAAAGTTATTTATTGCTCTTATGTGTGCATGCGTTCTTGTAAGTGCATGTGACAACAAGAAT
>JAFYLU010000029.1 GCA_017550025.1 Bacteroidales bacterium
CTTCAGATGCTTTCATTTCTTTTTCTCCATTAAATTATTCTACATAGTCTCTACGTACCACGAACTTCGTAGTAACAGGAAGTTTCTGAGCGCCGAGACGGAGTGCCTCCTTTGCAATCTCAAGTGATACGCCTTCTGCCTCGATAAGGATACGGCCTGGAGTTACAGGGCATACGAATCCCTCCGGATTACCCTTTCCTTTACCCATTCGCACCTCGGCTGGCTTCTTTGTGTATGGCTTATCAGGGAAGATTCTGATCCAGATCTTTCCTTCACGCTTCATGTAACGTGAAACAGCCTGACGAGCTGCCTCGATCTGACGACCTGTCAGCCAGCAGTTTTCCAAGGTCTTGATGCCGAATGAGCCAAATGCAAGCTGGTTTCCCCTCTGTGAGAGACCTTTCATGCGGCCTTTCTGCTGCCTTCTGAATTTGGTTTTCTTTGGTTGTAACATTGTTCTATTACTTTTAATGAAAATATTTCACAATATCCCTAATTAATTGAGTATCAGCTGGTTGGGCGGAGTGGTCCTCAATTATTGGGATGCAAAGATAGTAAAAATTCCTGACATAGCAAGTTTATTTGCAAAAATTTTCAACATTTTCGACCAAGCATTACGAATGCTAAAATGCGTAATTTCATAGAGTTACAAGTAGTGTTGAGAAAAAGTTGAACACATTTTCGACCATAGCGGAAAGTGCGTTGTGAAAGTTTGGCACAGTAATGTCATATGTTGCGGATTTTATCTAAATTTGCAGACATAACACACAGACCGATGCACCGGATACAGACATATATAGCAATCATCATCGCCGTACTGCTTCACACGATCCCGCAGATCTCACACGCGCAGACCGGAAAAGGGCAGGAGATGATGCATTACATCATCGAAGGAAAGGACACGATATTCATAGATCAGCTCCGCGCATCAAAGGTATATTCAAGGCTCCCGAAGATGAAAGGCAGGGAGTGGAGAAAGTATTACCGGCTCGTGCATAATTTCAGCAAGACATACCCATACGCACTCGTGGCAAGGAAACTCGTTATCGAAGCCGACAGCACGATAGCGGCCGACCACCTCAAGAGAGGAAAGAGGGAGAAATACATAAACAGCGTACAGAAGGAACTCTTCTCCGTTTTCGAAAGCCAGATGAGAAGCCTGACCGTGAGCCAGGGAGCCCTGCTCATGAAACTGATAGACAGGGAAGTAGGCAAATCATCCTATAATATAATAAAGGATTACAAGAACGGAATAGCCGCAGGATTCTGGCAGGGCGTCGCAAAGATATTCGGCACCAATCTGAAAAAGCCATACGACCCCGAAGGAGAAGACCAGGCGACAGAAGAGCTCGTAAAAATCTGGGAAGACGGAGATTTCCCGGCGTTCTACTGGTCAATATTCTGGAAGGACCCGCCAGAAATGCCTATACCGGAAAAATATAAATAAGGATCAGTGTCTTTTCACGCTGATATCTTCGCCATCAAATACCGCATACGGAGATTCGGAAATCCAGTCCTTCAGCACGACCATCTCTGCTCCCGAAGAGAGCTTCATGCGCACATCCGTATGATAATGGCCGAAAACGAGGTAATCAACTTCGTTTTTCACCGAAAATTCCTCTGCAAACTGACAGAGAGGCTCTTCCTTTCCCTTGAACACATATTCCTCATGACGGGAGAGCCTGTTACCGCGTGACCATCCGTTACCGAAACGGAATGCCACCCACGGATGCAGCATGCTGAAAAGAACCTGTAGCACGCGGTTATGGAACACACCGCGCAAAAACCTGTATCCGAAAGGCACGGGGCCAAGTCCGTCACCATGACCGAGACAGAAACGCTTTCCGGCAATATCCACCACAGCAGGCTGAACCAGTTTCTTCATCCCCAGTTCCTCAAAATAGCTGTAGGTCCAGACATCGTGGTTACCCTGGAAGAAATACACTTTGACTCCCTTGTCCATAAGACTCTGCAGAGCTGCAAAGACGCGCAGATATCCTTTCGGGACAACATCCCTGTACTCATACCAGAAATCCCAGATATCACCGAGAAGATACACGGCCTCCGCATCCTCCGCAACAGACTCAAGAAAAGACACAAAACGCCTCTCCCGGTCTGCAGGATCAGAAACCTGCAGGCCCAGATGGACATCAGAGACGAAATATGTCATTTTCCTCATCATGCAAATATGAATATACACAAGGCTGCAGCAAGGCAGTAGAGGGCAAACCATCCCAGCTTCGCCTTACGCACAAGAGCTATCATCACCCTGCATGCAAGAAGTCCGGACAGGAAAGCCGACACGAAACCGAGGGCAAGAGAAAGTGCTCCGACCGAAGACGCTCCGAACTCTCCGCCCACAAGCTCAAGGAAAGTCTCTCCGAGAATAGGCACAAGAACCATCAGAAACGAGAATTGCGCCATGACTTCCCTCTTCACCCCGCAGATAAGTCCCGTCGAAATGGTCGTACCTGAACGGGAAAGGCCAGGTATGACAGCAAAGGCCTGTCCGAGACCCACAGCGAAGGCCTGCCAATACGAGATTCCGTTACGATACCCTGCAGCCGGAAAAATGGACTTGCGTCCCGGACGCGAAGCGAAATCAGAGAAAAACAGCAGAACAGCCGTCATGACGAGTGCAACTCCCACAACCCGTATGGACCCGAAAAGCCCCTCCACCTGATCCTTGAAGAAGACTCCTACCACAAAGACAGGTATCATCGACACAATGATCTTGAACACATAGTCAGTCTGGTCATTGCACACCAGCACACGGCCTCCTGACGCATTCTTTTCTATCCTCAACCCTTTCAGACCGGAAAATAGACCGGAAAGAAGATCCCATATCTGCTTGCGGAACACGACGATCGTACTCAACACCGTAGCCGCATGGACCATTGTGGTGAAGAGCAGGTCGTCAGTGGTCTCGACCCCAAGGACAGCCTTGCCGATTTCAAGATGACCGCTGCTGCTTACAGGCAGAAACTCCGTGAGTCCCTGCACCAGCCCGAGAAGAACAGCCTCAAACCATTCCATATCTAACTGCGGAAGACTTTCATGATCGCAACTATTTCGATAACGATGCCGAGAATTATCACTATCGGAGCCGCAACCATACGGCGGAAATCGAACATTGCATAATTGAACACTTCCGGATCATCGCTTCCGCCTCCTGTCATCAGAATATAGCCGGAAACCATGACTATAAGTCCCACCAGAAGGAGCTTGAGTCCCCTCTGTGTGATTGCCATCTTCTTGTTTTCTTCCATGATATCAATAATAAAGTTCGTCTTTTCTGACTGAAATAAGTCTGTTCACTACAAAATATGTACTTGCAAGGCATATGACAAGCCCCGAAGCCACGACAATGCCCATCACAAGCAGAAGAAGATCCATCCTGAATATCTCAAACAGACGGGCAAAACTGCTCCTCATCAGAAACATCAGCCCCACAAGCACGGAAATGGCGATAAAAGCAGAAAAAAGTCCCTGAAAGACCGCCTGCACAAGGAATGGAGCACGTATGAAAGAGCGGGTAGCCCCTACAAGCTTCATTGTATGGATGGTAAATCTTCTTGCAAAGACATTGAGCCTGACCGTATTGTTTATCAGGACAAAGGATATGAAGAGCAGAAGAGCTATGAATACACCCAGGACGAGGGATATCCTGCTGAGGTTGGCATTGAGGGCGTCCACAAGCGAACGCTGGTAGATGACCTCATCCACGAGCGGACTTGCCGAAATCTCGTTCTTCACCATCTCAAGGCTGTCTGCAGACACATAGGCCGCCTCAAGGGTCACATCGATCGAAACCGGAATCGGAGATGTCTCGAAAACATCGAGAAAATCATCCCCAAGCTGCTGCGCCAGCTCCTTGCGTCCCTGCTCCTTGGAAACGAAGGCGGTGCTTCTGATATAGCGCTCTCCGTCAAGAACTTCCTTGAATTCGAGAGCATCCTCATCCGATACGGTCTGCTTCATCATCACAGAAACCTGCATGTTTTCCTTGAAGTAGTCGGAAACCCCTTTCGCATTCACCAGAAGCATGCTTGCGACCCCCACCAGCAACAGCACGAGGCTGATGCTGATCACAGAGGAAAGATAGGCATTCATGAGCCTCCTTCGCATTATCTTATTGTCTCTATGGGCCATATCGGGGCCAAAGATAATGAAATATCAAAAAAAAATCCTACCTTTGTACGGATTTTTGTCATTAAAATTAAGCAGTATGGGTAATTCGGTCAAAAGAGTTCTGTTCGTCAATTCGGAGATATACCCTTATCTTCCGGAATCCGACATGGCGAACATCGGAAGATACCTTCCACAAGGCATTCAGGAAAGAAAGAAGGAGATCAGATCCTTCATGCCGAGATACGGCTGCATCAACGAGAGAAAGAACCAGCTTCATGAGGTGATCAGGCTTTCAGGAATGAACATCATCATAAATGAAGTCGACAGGCCGCTTGTGATCAAGGTGGCCTCCATCTCCGCAGCAAGAATGCAGGTATACTTCATCGACAACGAGGACTATTTCCACCGCAAGAGCATATATCATGATGCAGACGGCAACTTCTTCAGTGATAATGGAGAAAGAGCCATCTTCTTCGCACGCGGCGTACTTGAGACCGTAAAGAAGCTGCGCTGGGCTCCGGACATCATCCACTGCCACGGATGGATCTCGCACGTATTGCCGATATATCTCAAGAAGGCATATATTGACGACCCTATATTCTCAAACAGCAAGATCATCCTTTCATTGTACAACGACACTCCCGAAACAGACTTTCCTGCAGACTTCAAGGACAGCATCCTGTTCGGCGGCGTTACAGAAAAGGATGTGGAGATTCTGTCTGAACCTACTGGCATAAATCTTGCGAAACTCGCAGCCAGCTATTCTGACGGCGTGATTCTCGGTAGCGATGGAATATCTGAAGACCTGGTGAATTTCTGCAAGGAAAGCGGTCTTCCAGTACTTCCATTCAATCAGGAAGCCATCCAGAACGGCTCATATGTTGAAGATTACAATAGTTTTTACGATCAGTTATAATGAATTTCCATTTTTCAGGCAGAGCCATCCGCTTTGCGGCTATCGGTGCGATACTGTTGGGTTCTGCGTCATGTGTTGACATCAACGAACAGTTGGGCGAAAACCTCATTCCCACAGAACATCAGTGGGATGTATTTGCGCCTGAAGCTGTCAACCTCAAGGATATCAGGATAGAGATGGCAGACAGCCTCTCGGCATACAGCACTACAAGATTCACATTCGGAGCCATTAACGACGGCGTATTGGGTACTTCTGTAAAAAGCACAAGCTTCACTCTCGTCCCATATGTAGACGAGATGGATTTCGGAAAGAATCCTGTCGTCAAGCAGTTCCACTTCAGCGCCGTGCGTGACACCCTGTCAGTTGCAGACGATAACCAGCTGAAGATTCTCCAGAATGTATATGTGTCAGAGCTCAGGCAGCAGCTGGATTCGACTGTCCTCTATACAGGAGCATTCATGAATCCCAAGATCAGGGAAAAGTTCCTGAATCCGGACAAGAGGATTACAATAGGAACACCTGTATATAATGGAGGAGACTCTCTGTCATTCGACTTCAGCCATGAGTTTGCCAAATCGTTCATGGACAGACTTAAGACAGCTGACCTTGACAGCATCGACCTCTATCTCAACTCACTTCCCGGAATATACATCACAACCGATGTTCCTTCTGGAGAAGGCGGAAGAATAAACATGTTCGAGCTGAACCTTCAGACAGACAGCTACGGTTATCTGACAGGAAACTACGCAGAGCTCAAATTCACATCAGAATATGAAGGCAAGCAGGTTGACACCTCATTCCTTTTCTACTTCGGCCCTGCAGATTTCCTGAAAGAGGATGCCAAAGAATTTCCTACCCAGCTCGCATTCAATGCCAGCGACAACGGGACAGGCAAGCAGTTCATCCAGGAATGGGAGGCAAGCACAAGGGATAAGCTGTACATTGAAGGAGGAAGCGGCCTGAAACCGGTAATCAAGGCTATGGAAATCAGAAACATACTCGACAGCCTCGTCGCTGCCGCAGGTATTGATGATGCATCCGAAGTCGTTATAAACAAGGCTACAATCACCCTTCCATATGATGTTGAGGGGGACTATTCAGCACTTGACACCTATCCGCAGATCCTCAGCCCTACCGTGCGTCTCAGAAGCACAGAAGGTGGCTATGTATCATATGCAGGCCTGACAGACTCAAGCATCGAAACTGAAAATCAGGGAGATATAAACAGATCACTCAACAGATACTCACCTGATGTCAGCCACCATGTTCAGGAAATCCTCAAGCTTGACAAGAACGACAAGGACTTTGCAAAGAACATCGAGAAGTACGACATCTGGTTCCTTATCATGTTCGAGGAGAAGGAAGAGTCTGAAAACACAAGCTCTGCTGACAGCTATTACCAGAACCTCATGTACAACTCATACTACAACAACATGATGTATGATCCATACGGCTATGGATACGGTTATGGCGGATACGGCGGATATGGCTATGGTTACGGCGGATATGGCGGTTATGGTGGATACGGCGGATACGGCTATGGCAGCAACTATTACAATTACTACATGATGGCCATGTACGCAAGTTCTTATGGAAGCGGTTCATCGGAGACTTCCGGAACCGTCACCCTCGACAAGGACAGATATTACAACGCAACCCTTTGCGGACCTGGAGCATCAGAAAGAAAGCCACAGCTGAAGGTGACATTCTCGGCTCCTAAGACTGCAGAATAAAGAAACAGACATACATGCTACAACAAGAAAGAGCTGGTCATCCGACCAGCTCTTTCTGTCTATTTGAGACAAAATTATTATGCATTTACCTTGTCCTCAATGTACTTGATAGCATCACCTACTGTAGCGATCTTATCACCTGCGTCATCATCTGGAATTTCGATATCGAACTTCTTTTCAAAATCCATGATAAGTTCAACGATATCAAGCGAATCAGCACCGAGATCGTTAGTAAAGCTAGCTGTTTCAGTAACTTCAGAAGCATCAACGCCCAATTTCTCAACGATGATTGCCTTTACGTCTTCTGCAATATTAGCCATAACGTTTAATTTTTTAGTTAATAATTTAGTATTCTAATACACGTATTTGCGCTAAAACTTTGCAAATTAAATAAAAAAAAACGAGAATACGAAATTTTGATGCCGAAAGCGTTACTTACTCAGTTTCAGCCAGACCCGCATGCCGTTGATCGAGTTGAGGAGGTAGAATATCCACATTATTACCATTACCCCCGCATGTGCCTCTCCACGGGCCACGCAAACAGCCCACATTGCCACACTGACTATATTGGTAATGATCCACAGGGCCCACTGTTCCATGAATGCAAGAGCCATCAGAGCCTGTGCAACGATACTCAACACAGTCGTTGTCGAATCCTTGAAAGGCTGCGGATCGCCAAGATACTGCAGCAGGAAACCGACAGCCACAACAGCGGCAAGACATCCGGCAGCAAGACATGCCCTCTGCTTCCATGTGAACCTCCTTGCCCTGACCTGAACAGAATTTTCTCCCGCATCAGCAGACGACATCGCCGCACCGCGCTTTCTCCACTGCCAGAATCCAATGAACTGCATAGGAAGGTAGTACAGTGCATTCAGCCCCGCATCGCCATAAAGAGCTGCCTTGTATGAAATCCATGCATAAAGAGATACATTCACAAGTCCGAAGAGATAATTCCAGATACTGCCTTTCGCGACCAGCACCACACAAAGCACTCCGGTGATGCCGGCAAGAGATCCGACAACATCAAGCGTTCCTGTCATTATCGAATAGATGACATTTGATACAATGACTCCCGCTATCAGGAACCAGTCGTAAAGAGATAAAATCTTTCCGTCCTTCATATTTTTCCCGTTTTTATCGGTCGAGCGACAATCTATTTTTTATTCAATTCCTTCAATATCCTTTCGGCCAGCTGCTGACCGACTATTTCTGAAACTTCCTCGACAGAAGCGGCAGCAATCCTCGCAACACTGCCAAAGCGCAGGATGAGCCTCTGCTCCGTCTTGTCCCCCACTCCCTTGATCGCTTTCAAGGCAGACTCCACCTGGGCCTTGCTGCGCAGCTTCCTGTGGAATGTTATTCCGAACCTGTGAGCCTCGTCCCTTATATGCTGGAGAACCTTAAGAGCCGGAGAATTCCTGTCAATGAACATAGGATAAGGATCACCTACACGATATACCTCTTCCATCCTCTCTGCAAGAGCTATTACGGTAAGCTTATCTGTCAGTCCAAGCTCTGCAAGAGCCTCATATGCGAAGGCCAGCTGTCCCTTGCCTCCATCTATCACTATCAGCTGTGGCAGATCATCCGGGTTCTCTGCAAGCATCCTTGAATACCTCCTGTTCACAGCCTCCTTCATCGTCGCGTAGTCATTGGCTCCGACCACCGTCTTGACCTTGAAATGCCTGTAATCCTTCTTTGACGGCACCGCATTCCTGAATACAACGCAGGCTGAAACCGGATTCGTGCCCTGGATATTGGAATTATCGAAACATTCGATATGGACCGGGAGTTCCTTCATGCCTATCTGCTTCTGAAGAGACTCCATCACCATGTTCCTGTATGCATCAGGATCCGTATGTTCCTGCTGTTTCAGTGCATTCAGACGCATTTCCTTGGCATTGCGTGCGCTGAGTTCAAGCAGGGCCAGCTTATCACCCCTGACGGGAACTTTGAAATCGATATTCTCTATCTCCATGTCCGGCCTGAAAGGCACGATGACTTCGCGTGAAAGAACTCCGAACTTGGCCCTGATCTCTCCTATGAAAGTGGCAAGAACGGACTCCTGAGGTTCCTCGATCATCTGCCTGAAACCGAGATTGAGGGACTGCACCACAGCTCCGCCCCTGATCCTCATGAAATTTCCGAAAGCTTCAGAACCGTCGACAATAAGAGAAAACACATCCACATCCCCGACGATAGAATTCATTATTACAGACTTGCTGTAATGCTGTTCAAGAGACTGCATCTTCTCTTTATAGATCTGGGCCTGCTCGAACTCCATATTCATTGCGGCCTCCTGCATCAGAGTCCTGTAATGCTGGATTATCTCGCGTCCTCCACCTTTCAGAAGCTTGACGATTTCCTCTATATTTTCGCCATATTCCTTCATGGAGATTCCTCCCACACAACAGCCGCTGCATTTCTTGATATGGAAATTAAGGCATGGCCTGAACTTCCCGCGCAGAATGGCATCAGAAGTGATCTTATGGCTGCATGTACGCAATGGATATACATTATGGAAGAACTCCACCAGATTGCGCGCATGCACCACACTGCTGTACGGGCCGAAATACCTTGACCCGTCCTTTACCATACGACGGGTAAGGAATACGCGGGGAAATTCTTCAGAACTTACACATATCCACGGATATGTCTTGGAGTCCTTAAGGAGGATATTATAGCGCGGCTTGAACTGCTTTATGAGATTATTCTCAAGGAGAAGGGCATCCGACTCCGAATCCACCACGGTATATTCTGCATCAGCAATCTTCGAAACCATCACCGCGGTCTTGCGTGTAAGCCTTTCCGCAGGTACGAAATACTGTGCAACCCTCTTATGCAGGTCTTTTGCCTTACCCACATAAATGACATTCCCCTCGGCGTCATAATATCTGTAGACGCCTGGGGAATGCGGGAATAACTTTATCTTTTCCTTAAGTTCCATATTAATGGATACTTGCCGGCATGAAGACAACCTACTTCAGATACTCGGCAACAGCAGCCTCAATGCCTTCAAGACCGTGGAAACCTCTCTTGAGAATTGTTCCGTCAGGTCCTATAAGCATGAGATGAGGAATGCCTTCAATACCGTAGATTGATGTAGGCACGCTGCCGGCGTTATTGATATGCTGCCAATCCATTCCGAGCTCTGCAGCAGTATTGATTGTCACCTCCACTGACTGACGCTCCCAGACAGCGATGCTCAGGACCTCGAAGCCTTTGTCTGCATACTTCTCATAGACCTTCTTTATGTTAGGAATCTCACGCTTGCATGGTCCGCACCATGGTGCCCAGAAATCAACAAGCACATACTTTCCTTTACCCACATAGTCAGAGAACTTCACCTCTGCATACTTTGGCTGCGCAGGAATGCTGCGGGTCATTCCAACCACGGAATTTACAGTAAAATCAACAAACATCTTTCCCTCTGCCGTATTGAGTCTTGCTGTAAGGGCCTCCTTCATGGTCTTGATATATTTTGACTCCTGGATTGCCGGAGAAAGTGCATTTATGAGAGAATCTGTCTGAAGATCATCGATCTGTCCCCTGAGGTTACTCATTGCAAATACAGAAACGAAATTGTCGGCATTTGCCTTGCATGCCTCAATATGATGCTCTTTGTATCTTGTAATGAATGTCTCGAAGAACTCCTCAAACTTTGCAGACTTTGCGTCCTGTGCAAGGGTGCTGTCCGCATAGATTTCCTTCTGGGTACTGGTATATTCCTGCATAAGGACATCTTCTTCTGCATTATAGGAATTAAGTCTCTCCTGTACTGATATTGCAGGATATTCAGACTTGACGGTAGTCTCCTGATCAAGGACAACCGTAAGCGGAGTACCGTCAGAAATGAATGACGTTCCATAGCTGGCAGCCACAATCCTGCCGAGGGCTGTTACATCTGCCGGTACAGATACTGTAAACCTGCCATCAACAACAGGCACCAATGTATCGATGACATTCTCGACAACGACATTGACTTCAGAAATTCCTTCCGGCACCACAGTACCGTTGATTTCAGTAACATCCGACACCTTGCCACCGCAAGAAGCCATCACTGCGACTCCAAGGGTCGCGAAAAGAATTGATCTTATATTCATAATTTTATCCGTTATTTATTCATGTTACGCTGCCTTCATCACTCTATGGAAGGAGCAAGACTACAAATATACAAAAAGGGCTGGCATTTTATGCCAACCCTTCGTGAAAATATTATAAGCAAGTATATTACTTGTTCTCTCTGCGTCCGCCACGGCCACCACGACGACGGTCGTTGTTGCGTCCACCACGGTTGCTGTTGCCAGACTGCTGTGCCTGAGCTGCAACACCTGCGTTAGGAGAGAGGTCCTTCTTACCGTAAACCTCACCGTTGCAGATCCATACCTTGATACCGAGAACACCTACCTTGGTGTGAGCCTCTGCGAGTGCGTAGTCGATATCTGCACGGAATGTGTGAAGTGGTGTACGACCTTCCTTGATCATCTCGCTTCTTGCCATCTCGGCGCCACCAAGACGACCGCTTACCTGAACCTTGATACCCTCTGCACCAACACGCATTGCAGTTGCAATAGCCATCTTGATAGCACGACGATATGATACACGGCCCTCGATCTGACGAGCGATAGAGTCAGCTA
>JAFYLU010000030.1 GCA_017550025.1 Bacteroidales bacterium
CGGCCACGCGACCGGCCTTTATTGCATACTCCTTGATCTTGCCGACGATCTTATCAGCCTTCGACTTCCAATCCACAGACTTGAGTTTCTCCACCCAGGGCTTCGCATCCTTTCCTACGATCATATAGCCCAATATGATCAAACAAAGCGTAATTAACATAGCGTAAAAGATTTCAGTTTATTGTAGAGAGTGGAGATTGGGAGGAATCTATCAGCTGGGAAATAAAAAATCACCTTCGTTTTCGAAGGTGAGTCCACGCCATGCCAGGATTATTTATTCCACCTGTACTTGCCACTTAATGTACAAGTATCCGTCAGTTTATTTTAGAGAGCAAGATAATTCTTTTTATAATGCTCCAGCTCACTTGCAATCATATAAGGGTTTGAGTCTATGGAAATCTTAACTAATTCATCTTTTGTGCGCTCTTTTCGATTTGGATGGCCCCCATATTGTAACGTTACACCAATAGATCCATCATCAGCAAAGGCATAAAGGCGCATCACAGTCTTATCGTACTTAAAAACAGTGAATTCCATAGACTTGAAAAGTTCTACATAATACCCCGGTCCATATTGCCAGTCAAAACCAAGTGACTTCAATCGATCTGGTATTGGTTTAGGATAATTTAATATATATTCATCAATATAATAGCTAGAACAATTCTTAAAGAAAAAAGCGCCTTCTGATGTCCTGAAGAATATGTTTCCATCTTCATCTCTAGCATCTTCACCGAACATATAGTCGACCTCTTCAACTGTAGTCCGCCCAAGAGTTATACCATCTATCGGCATGAATTCCATAATTTTGCCTCGTGCATATTGTGAATCCTTGCTTCCATCCCACACTAATTCGCAATCAAGACATTTATATTCATATTCATTATCCACACTAAGGTTCCGCACTTCAGTAGATCCGCAACGAGGACAAACAATATCATTATTATCTGACTTAGTATGCCGGTTGTCGTAATTATAAGACTCTCCCTCATACTCTGCACCAATCTTATCGATTTTCTGCCCGCACCGTGGACAAAACAATGCGTCGGGAGGCAAAATATGTTTATTAAAATCAACACATTCAGGATTCGTGCAGGCCTTAAACGGTTGCACAATTTCCTTTCCCGTCACCGGACAGAACTTAAAGCCGTCGGGATGTTCCCCATTACAATGTACACATTTCATAATTATGAATTATATCAAGATGACAATAGCTACGAAATTTCGTCTATTGTAGCATAAATGTAACCCAGAGTCCCGCAAGAATCCTTATAATACTTTCTACCCGTATGAATATCAACAAATCTAAAAGCCAACTCAAAACGGAAAGAATTATCCGAGGCAATTGCTATCAATGTTTGAGTATGACGTTCATAATCAATTTTGAAAGGCTCGAATTGGAATCCGTATTTTAGAAGAAGTTCACACCATGAATCATAAGACAGTTCCATATCGAATCCTTTGGCTGCCCACTCTGTAAACATCCC
Source organism: Bacteroidales bacterium (assembly GCA_017550025.1). Classification (GTDB taxonomy): domain Bacteria; phylum Bacteroidota; class Bacteroidia; order Bacteroidales; family UBA932; genus Cryptobacteroides. The sequence goes on from JAFYLU010000030.1 coordinate 1,485, forward strand.
ATCTTTTTTATTAACCCAGCATTCAGTATAACAACCCCTAAAATACTCATAGCTACAATGTCCCCCTTGCTTAAAATCGCATTCAATATAAAAGTCATCATCATCTTCATCCGGAAAATGGAGATTCTGAAATTGCTCTCGGATGAAATCGCATTGTTTCCCCAAAACGATACCATTTACAGGAAAGAATTCATCTATTATTCTCTCGTTTGTTTCAATGATGTTCTCTGTATGAATTGCCATGAAATCATCTACCTTAATTCCACATCTTGGGCAGAACAAGGCATCGGGAGGCAAAATATGTTTATTAAAATCAACACATTCAGGATTCGTGCAGGCCTTAAACGGTTGCACAATTTCCTTACCTGTCACCGGACAGAACTTAAAGCCGTCGGGATGTTCCCCGTTACAATGTACACATTTCATAATTTCAAACTCGTCTTAATATTTACCACTGGTGAGTTCCAAGGGTATGAGCAACCTGATTATCTTCTGAAGTTTTGTCACCATGCCATTCATCATCATCGCGGAAGGGATTAAGTTCTCCCTGTAATTCTTCTAAATAGCCTTTAAATGACACATGAGTGTCATGTTCCTCAGCAAGAATATTGTCAGTATCCGGCATCCCGAATGAGATTGGATCAGGACACAAGGGCTCGCTTATTGAGAAACTCTCAGAGCTATTTATATCTGGTGACAAAACATCATCGTACTGTTGAATATCCGGGAGCATTTCATCGCTCATATCAAAATCTGTAAAATCCATCATAATCTTTATTACTATTCTTGTTGCTAATATGTGTTATGTATTCATCATCAATAAGACTTTGTCTCGACATTGTTCATGATAATATCTTGGCATCTATTTAATTCATCCTCCAATAGCTGGTTATAATACTCATTATCCAAAAGAATATACCACCTAGGGTCAGAGACCATAATGATGAGTTTTAATTTCCCATTATTATGATCAAAACACAATCGTATTCCTATTGATTTATCTGAAGCAATCGCTTTAAAGGAATCACATTTGTCCTGATGATTATATCCATTACCTTCTACTTCAAAGTATAGGTCTTCCAACAGGGTCCATGCTACAGCATAAGTCATCTGACCATTGAACCCCAACTCCTCCCATTCGTAACATAATTCTTTGAGCTGATGCTTTTCTATCCACAATACATTATAACTACTATTACCATTCGTGGAATCTAAAGCAAAACAGCTGAAACGCATCCGCTCGTGAGATAAAAGTATTCCTTTAGATCTTGTACCATAATCTATTGGAGAAGTTTTACCCAGACAAAAATCCCCAATAGGATAAAATTTGTCTATCACTCTCAATGAATCTTCATTATCATCTTTTGACGAGGTATCAATCTTCAGTCCGCACCTTGGACAAAACAATGCATCAGGAGGCAAAATATGTTTTTCGAAATCAACACACTCCGGATTCGTACAAGCCTTAAACGATTGCAGAATTTCCTTTCCTGTCACTGGACAGAACTTAAAACCATCAGGGTGTTCCCCGTTACAATGTACACATTTCATATCGTATATATTTTACAAGGTCTCTAATCCACTTCCCAACCATCATCAATTAAATCATCCAATGTCCTGTAGGATGCATAGACATAAGTCGCTTTATCATACCCGCCATCAAAGAAACTATGCCCTGAATCAAAATCAAAATTCCTAATTCTGTACTTGTAATTGCAAGCATCACTCATTATGATTACAGGGTGACTACATGATGGATATTTAGCATTTCGTTTCAAATGGATACAAGCTCCTGAATCAAAAGCATCTACCAAATATGTCTTCTTACAATTCCTTTCCACATCAGCATATTTCACTCCTTTTGGATAACATGATCTATCGTGCCATTGACAACCAATAGACGTACAATATACTATATAGTCATCCTCGTTAATATGATAAACCCGACCATTGCAATTGGGGACATTTAGTATCGCAAGGGTAATTAAAGTCAATCTCAAACCCTTCTCTTAATTTGATTATTATTGGCAACATCTTTCTTTTGTATTATGTTTTGTGTAAAGTGACTATACTGTTATAAATTATGCATACGTCTATAGAAATATTATAACGATGCTAAATCAATTATGAAATCTTTTGTTTTCAGCATCTTTTCTAATTCTATTACTACACGATATGACCTCAATACAAATTTCCGACAACTGATCAATTGAAAGTCTCTCTATAGAAAACCACGATCCAAAAGTTAACTTGAACCTTACGGAATAATCCGGTGCAACAGCAGTCAAGTATCTGGTTTTCCCTGAAATACTCGTATCATCAAACACTTCAAAATTCATTGATTCAAAGAAATCGAGATAATCATCGTATTGCCTCTCCCAATATAATCCGAATCTCAACAGTTCATATGGAAGTGGTTCTCCAAATTTGATACTGTAACAATCAAAATAATAACTATCACTATGCTTATAAAAACGACCACCGTCCTCTACACCTATCCATACAGAACCATCATTATCGTAATCTATATCTTCATCATCAAATAAACCCTCAGCATCTTCAGGTTTGGTTTGTCCTAATGTAATGCCGTGAATTGGGAACAGCTCCTCTATTAATACAGAATCCGCATACCATGTGTTTGCATCACCTTCCCACATCGTATCACAATCCATGCATGCATGACGATTTTCATCTCCCATTTGGTTCCACACATCACGCGAGCCACAGCGCGGGCAATAAATATCATCATGGGACTTCGTATGCCAAGTTTCCCAAGCCCAATAATAATTCACTTTTCTCCTATAAACATCTGTATAAGGAAAAGATTGCTTATCCAAAGAGTGCTCAATTGAAATCCGATACAAACCATTAAGCTCTTGAACGAAGAAGACGAATCTGAATTGATGGTCACTAGATAGTGCAACGACAACATTGTCTGCTGTTTCATCTATTTCCTTAAAATTGTCAATATCTTGAACTGAAAAGCGATATTGACCAATCACATTCTCTATATCTTGAACATTTGAACCGGCCTTTAGACCTAATGTATCTAACACCGCATCATTCGGCTCTAAATCCACGGCAGAAAAGTATCCACTTTCAGTTGATCCGTAAAAACATGTAGTGTTATTATATGGAGCGAATCGAACAAAATCAAATTCCAAGTAATCCAGATAGCCATTATTAATTTCCCCAACACGGGTATTTCCCAATACAATTCCATAGGCATTCGAAATAGCATCAATTATGCGAATCACACTATTTTCATTGTTATTATCTGAAAGCCTCTTTATATTAATCATCTCTCCGCACCTTGGACAAAACAATGCATCAGGAGGCAAAATACGTTTTTCGAAATCAACACACTCCGGATTCGTACAAGCCTTAAACGGTTGCACAATTTCCTTACCTGTCACGGGACAGAACTTAAAGCCGTCGGGATGTTCCCCGTTACAATGAATACACGTCATAATTGAAATATTTTTGCATCTACTTTAACCTCACAATCTTTTCTATCGGAATCTGACTCACTTTTGGGGATGATTTTTCCTGAATACAGATTACGGCGATACTCAATAATATCTTTGAACTGATCATAAATCTGCAATGTATATTGTATCTCACGCATTCGTTGGTAGTGAATATAACGGACAATACTACGTCTTACATACAAAACCAAAAATAGCATCAATAACGGACACAATACTGCAATATAATAAACATTTCCCACCCCTTTTGAGCCCCATTGTGATTTCTCAAGCAAGAGTATGAAAAAAACAGCTGTACTCATGGCAGTCACAATCTTCAACAAATTAGACAAGTGCCATGTTGAAGAAGACATTCTTATATGAGACTCATTTTTATTAATAAGTGCATATGCCTCATTAGCAAATACTTGGATTTTGATTTTTAGGGCATTTATCTTATTCTTGGACCTTCCAGCAACCGTATGCCAATACACATGTTTCAACAAAGCAGTCAAATCACGTTTCAACAAGTATTTATAGTAATTCGTATATGGGAAATCACAACGTTTAGATGTAGCACACCTTATATCCATCTGATTGTGAAGTATACAATAATAAATTACAGCATACTGTAAATTTAAAGGAAACTCATTTTCCATAAACTTAAAGTAGCACTTATACTCTTCAATTACATTATTCGAATCTTCCGAGAGTCTCAAATCGCCATTCATCGTGATGTCTTCTGGAAATAACACACACAAAATATCTTCATTTTTTACCAGATTTCCTCCTTTAGAAGACAATGAATTCACTGCATACACACATCTGCTCTTTAAATATTTATTGAATGTAGTCCATTGTTTACCCACAATAGGGTCATCTATCCTTTTTTCAAGTATTTTGATTTCGACAGTCAATAAACTTCTGTATTTCTTTTCAGTTTCTTCATAGCTACAAGCAGATGACGTTATGTCCTTTTTAACATCGTTAACTACTTTTACAACTTGTTTTTGAACATCCAGCTTATCCGGCTCTGCTATATCTGCTCTATAAAAAATATGACCGATAACATATGCAAAGAAAATACATACAATAAGCAGAACCCACCAAAAGCCACTTTCTCCAATAATAGATTTGAGAATAGGTGAACCATCATAATACACGAACAATGGTAAAATTACGCTCAAGAACACCACGATTATAAATAGAACACCTGGAATGAGAGCACCTATGATATCCACCATCAACTCATTTAAGAGTTTGGTCCCAAAATCATGTTTTTTCACGGTTTCCATGCAAAAATTATTATTCGTTCGAAGTTGTATTTTCCCTCATCCGCTCAGTCTTGATACATTCCATAACATATCACCAAAAGAAGGGCCCCTCCCAATAAATACGCGAAACTAAAACACAGGCTCCTATTATTTTTATCACAGACATACATGTCTCGCATTCACCTCCCAGTCCAACAAGCGCTGCCAATGCGCAACAATACAGAAAACCCATAATGATTAGGGGCAATGCAATCAGCAGCCACCCGGTAATTATTCTTTTACATTCAATAATTCATCTTTAGATTAATGAAGACAAAATAACTACGAACCGGCAAGTTTTACCTTCGCCTTGACGAAAACACGTGATTCCAATGCTACTCCCGGTTCAATGGTCTGACATATTGTTGCACCATCCTTTGCCAGCAGGTTCCCCGGACATGTATGACGAATAGGATCAAATGATAATTCCCCTTCTATTATACTTCCACCTGAAAGATACAAGACAGACCTCAACCTTTCATTTATCATCTCTATCAGCAACTGGCTTTCTGGGGATTTGAATCCTGGTGAAATACGGTCAATTTCATTAAGCAAATCCGCACATTCAGAGAAGACTTTAACCAATTGCCGGTTATCCAGCAAAGAATCACTGACTTCTGTAGGTTTATCAATGACAATACCTCTATCGTCATTGACGTCCTCAGTAGAAACACTTTGTTCAATCTGATTAACAGACATCTCAACCGCAGTTTCCGTCAAAAAGTCCGGCATTTCCATGTCCACCCGTACCTGAACAGATTCGTGCGAACATTCTGTACCACCGTTCAGATACTCTTCCGGTTTAGGAAAAGTATCACGTAATAACCACCCAAACAACCATTTACACATATTCTAGTCATTTAATAATTTACCGTACATTGTATACGCTAAAGTAATCAGTTTTGAAAGCTCTTTATTATTCTGTACCCTCTGCGATCTTGCATACCAGATCCTTTGACGAGTTATCAGATAAGTCCGGTCCTTTGACACCGTTTTGTCAATATACTTTCCAAACAAGATTTCCAGTTCCTCAACCTCTTGTTCATTTCTAAGCATATTTGACATCTTAGACAAAAGGTGAAGCCCCTCAGAAGATTTTTCCTTGCCGGTCATATTCTCTCTCAACTCATCTGCCTTCACTAACAAAGTGTCTATTTCCACTGAAAATCTATCACACATTTCCAAAGCAGGGATGCTCTTATCTATTAAACGCTTCAAAGAGTCAAGCATCTCCATATTAAAACATTCTTTTGCAAAATCTACGACTCGAAAATACTCTTCACGGCTGAGACTCTGCGATTTCAATTCCGGTAATACCACATTTTTCAGATATACCAGCATCTCTTGGATTTCTTTTACAATCTTAGAACACCTTATAGCGTGAGAACGGCTGAAAAACTGCTTTTCAAGTATGGTCATAACTTTTTCCATGCCAGAATAATCTATAAGATATTCAACAGCATCATCAAGTTCCTTATAATACAAAGCAATTGCAATAGTATAGAACACTCGCCACGGCATATCTGCCGACATTGCAACCCGAGTCTCATATGGCAGGCCACAACTATCGTAGAATTTTTGATATGCCTCTTGTTCTGGTTTACAAAATGCTTCAGCATTTTGTATTGTTACAAAGCGTTTTTGAAACTTGCCTTCCGGTATCTGACGAATTTTCCTTTGAAGTTCTTCCAAAGCACCATTAGCCTGCAATTTTTTAACAGCATGATAGACTCCGGAAGATACTGGGACAACTGTACTAAGTTCTCGACGAAATGAACTTGCCAGAGTATTTACCATTCTGTGAATAACCTCTGGGCCGGCATTGTCTTGTTTATCTATCTGGGTCATAACACCTAAGGCATTGAATGCCGATATGTTAGGTATATATTCACCAAAAAATTTTCTAGCATTGCTTTCAGGGACAGGCGTACTTATGTAGACGACAGCATCAGCACCATTGGTCAACGATTCTGACTGCTTTGCATGCCTCTCTCTAAGTGCCACTTGCTGAGGGTTAAAGTAATCTGCTGCCCGTTGTTCATGAATATCTTCCACCGAGCCGACACCTGGTGTATCTATCAAAGTAATCTTCTTCAAGATGTCATTAGGACATAGGTATTCCAGATGATCAATTTTCTCAGCCCTCTCAAGTACATCCTTTCCATGCCCCTGCAATGAATCAAGAAATTCTTTGGTTTGTGCTTCTGGTTTACGTCCATCATTCCAATAAACGACTACGGGTCTGTTCGGGTCCTCCGGGAAACCATACTTGAAATAATTGATAGTTGCAGTGGTCTCCGTAGTTCCTACCATTGCCAGATCTACACCAAGCAAGGCATTCAAAAAAGAACTTTTGCCGGCCTTGACCTTACCGGCTATAGCGAGTTCGCAAGGCATTTCACAAAGATCACTCAATCTTTCCAGACGCGCCTTGTAATCTGATTCCCAAGGAGTTCCTGACATAAAGTCCATGACCACGCCAATAAGATCCTTGGTATCCTGAATTTCATTCATATCCTCTACAAATCATCAAAACAATAATTATATCTGAGATTAGGTCGGCCACAACGAATGCAGAATTGTTGATCTGTCCTTAGTTCCCTTCCATCATAACAACAATAACATACGTGAGGCTGAACATTATCAGCATTAACGTAAATGGCAGCCCCATTAGCAACTGCTACATCAACATCTTGAACAGGAACAGGTTCAACAGGACAGATTTGCCTAAGTTTCTCCGTAACTTGCGGAAATCTGGAGCTACCACCTATTAAAATAACTTTATTTATGCTGAAGCCGTTTGCTTCCTCGGCTTCAACTCTTGTTATCATTTGCTGAGTAAGCATAACGGTCTTTTCAACCCAAGGTGAAACAATATCATCCCATTGAGATTCGGTCAAAGGATTCAGTCGTACAACACCACCAGGAAGAAAGAGCATATGTGATTGAAATATCCCAAAAGATGACATTTTTTCCTTTTCTTTCATACAGTCCATTTTCAGCACAGGCTGAAAGACCTCATTATCATATTCTGAAATATGCCTTCCGTATGTGTTGTGTACAATTTTATCCCAGGCTTCATATAGAGCTATGTCGATATTTTCTCCTCCACAATCAGAAATACCCATCGGAGGTAAAACAAGATATTCACCATTATGGTCAAACTTCACAAAAGCGACATCAAAAGTTCCCCCACCGAAATCGTATATAAGAATACCTTGATTTCTTATCTTTCTGTTGCCAGAATATCCCATCGCCGCTGCAACAGGTTCTTTCAATAACCTCACAACACTGAAGCCGGATAATCTGGCAGCCTCTTCCAAAATTTCTTTTTTGAATGGAGTCTCATCAAAAGCGACAGGATATGTTATGCATACATCCGTGATATTCTCTCCCTCAAAACAATTCTTTTCCGCATAGGACTTAATGTATTTCAAGAAAACAGATATTGCCTCGGCATACGTAAGAGCCCTCCCACCAGGTATTGCAACTCTACCGTCACGGGACATATTACGCTTAAGTCCAGTAACAATGCCCCCCAGAATCAAATCTATCTGATCAGATGTTTCTGCATTCATACAATGGTCATACATTGCATAAGCCTTTTCACCGACAAAAGGCGCAGAGCCATCCTCGGGAAAATACAGCATCGTAGGGATTTTTTCCTTTCCATGGAATTTTATCGGAACAGCCTCCTGTGTCTGAGGATTCACGTATGATACTGTAGAATATGATGTTCCGAAGTCAATACCTATTCTCGCCATATTTTATTATTGATTTAAAGACTTTTCAATATTTTCGCGTAATTCACACATCTGCTTAAGGGATGGAACAAGATCATTCCATTTTGCCAGCTCTACTTTCAAGGTCTCGCACTCTCTCTTCTTTTCTACCATTGCCATCTTCGCCTGATTTTCCAAATCCTGCAATTGATTCTGCATTTCCTGCTTTTTATCCGTAACATATTTCGAGAGAGCCCCTTCAGCAGTGGTCTTCAAGGCATGTATGAATTCATTTACGACAGAACGTTCCGATCCGTTTTGCACATCACATAATTGGGAATTCAACTTATCCATCAATTTCCCAAGTTCCACCTTGAAATGAGCCTGATTCCGTTCTATTTCAGCTTTACGAGACGAGCCTCCGGTAATAATATCCAAAAGAACACCGCCTGCGGCCAAGATTGGTCCAACATAAGGTATTGACAATAAAAAGCCATTTATCATACAATCTCTCATAACATATGATAGTTTCTGCTTTAAATCCAATTGTACTGGGGATAGAATTGCTGTCGCTCCAACAACAGAATCATGAGAAATTAGGTCAATACTTGTGCTGGCAACACTTATCAAAGCGGCCACCTCTTGTTCTGCATCTGCCATTATTGATTTCCATTGTGCAGCCACCTCATCAGCAACTGCTTGAGGCATGGTTTGTGCCAATTCTTCCATCTCATCCTTTGTTGACAGACTCTCAATTTTGTTGGCATAATGTTCACGTATAGGACTCGTCATACGGAACATTTGTGACACTCTGTTTGTAACACTGTTACAAACCCGCGAGACATCTTCAGCTAATCTCTTATTTTGAGCGCCCTCAGTCCCCCATTCCTGCTGCAGTCTGTTCTGCAATGCTAGTTTTTCATTTTTAAATTTCACGTCAAGCTGCTGTCCTGCCTCTGCAGTTGCTTTCAAAAGGTCGCTTATATACGTACGGACTTTGATCACATGATTCTGTGACTCAAATAAAGCAAATGAAGTATGAGTAAGTGCAACCGCCTTGGTAATCATCCTCATCAATTCATCTTTAATATCCGGAAATCTACTTAGGCTCATATTTGCCTCTCTGAAATCCTCTTCTTCTTCATCTGCGACCTCTCTAAGGGTCGTACTGGAAATTGGATAAACAGCAGGAGGCATTAAGTTGCAGGACACAAACAACTCTGACAAGCTTTCTTCTGTTCTCCGTAACTGAGAAGTCCACTCGCTTGGTTCAACAGTATCAATCTTGGTCATGACAAACATCATATGGGGAGTGATATCTAAAACCTTTTTTATGAACTCCTGTTCCAGTTTCACCAATGGAGCCGTCGTATCAAAAACAAAAAGCACAGCAGCCGCTTTCTTCACATAGTTCTGAGTTATCCATTCGTGTGACTTGTATATCGCCCCCAGACCCGGAGTATCAACCAGACTGACGTTCTCAGGCAGGAATGCTACCGGAACATTGACCTGTATATAAGACAAGAGTTTTCCATTGAATGAAGATTCACCCTGAATATTGGCATTAACTTGAGAGCCATATTTCGATAAATCACTGCGTCGAATAGCTTTTCTGGTACCATCATCAAAGACTAATTCAAATGACTCAACGCTACTGTTTGAAATGCGAAATACCTGCGAAGTTGCAATCTCATTATCCACAGGCAAAATATCCTGACCGATTATTGCATTCAGCAAGGTACTCTTCCCCTTCTTTACCTCACCACAAACGACAATATCATACATAGGATGCCCTATTCTTTGTTTTGCCGCATTAAAATTGCCGCTTGGTTGCGGATACTGAGACGCATCTTTCGAAAGCTCCGCAATCCTATTCATGATTTCCTTCAGACCATTTCTCAAATGACTGACTTGAGGTTCAATTTGTTCCCAATTCATAATACTATTCTGCTATAACCATAAAATTTGCTGAATCATCCCAAGCATCCAAGAACTGCTCGACAGTATATGTCTGAGCAATTTCCCCGGTACCTGGGTCAGTTAAAATAACCTCTTGTTCTGCCGTAAGGGGATTCACCTGTATACCACTGACAATCAAAGCATGATCGGCTTCACTTGACTTCAAGAAATCTTCAAAATTTTCCCATCTGCCAGGGTCCCAAAGTTCACCGGAATCCACCCCGACGATCACGTGGTGACCTTGCGCAAGTTCAAGAGCTATATCATCAATAGAAGCATTGATGAATCTATTAACTGTCATCCCGTGGTCTTCCAACAAGACTCCTACATCCATCATTGACGTACCATCCTGGCCTGGCTCATATATTCCTTTGTGAATTGACTCCATGACTAATTCATCCTCTGAAATATTGAGACCATGGGATTCCAATATAATCTGCTGTGATTTAATTGCACAAGTATCCGGATACTTTTGTTGGATATCTTCCGGTGTAAGTTTACCAAAAGACACAGTAGGACCTGCATTTAACATATTATCCATATCTTCCATTTCTATAATCGTTGGGAAGTCAAGTTCTGGTAACTGAAAACCAATAAGTTCCTCATCAATAATACCCACCATCTCATCAGAATCTTCTGCATTGAAATCGTAAGGCATATCGCCAACCTCATCAACTAATCCGCTCAACATATCATCTGTCTGCATTAAAAACTCCATATATGATACTTCTTCAGCAGTCAGATTGCCCTCTAGATATGCCCCAAGCATTTCTTCCGATATAGGCAGCGGCTGTAAATGTTTCAGCATATTCCCTCCTTTTTGAGCGTTGTGACAAACTGCTCTTTAGCCAGTTTATGTTTATTGTAGTAGTTATCCATCGACATCCCCAGCAGCTGGGCAGTTTCTTCATTACTCTTTTCTTCCAGATAACGATAACGTATAAGAGTCCTGTATCTCATATTAGGCATCTGAGCCAGTACGATTTCGATGTCTCTATGGTTGATTGCACTTATATCTAAAGTGGATGGTTCTCCGACATTTCTATCAGTAGGTTCTGAACCATCTGCGATTTCAAGTCTTTTGTGAAAGAGTTGCTTGCAGTAGTTTTCTGCAACGATCTTTAGCCAAAGGACAAAACGGCAACGGAATCCAAATGATTCGAGAGGGCTTTTTCCAGACTGAGGACCTTGAGTCATTATATAGACATAGATTGTATTGATGAACTCTACGCAGGAATTGCAGTCCGTATAGTACTTATTCCATACGGACTTGAACAGAGGATAATATTCCCGGTATAGATATTGTTTTGTCAGTTCGACATCTCTATCCAGAATACCTTGAACTATTTCTTGGTCGGACATGAAGTTCAGGTCAATGTCTGTTCCCGATAGACTCTCCGGATCGAGATTGCACAAAAAGACGTTGGAGTCTGTACTTCTGCTTATTCTTCGTTCAGGCCTCGCATTGCCCCCATTCAGAATAAGCAATGCAGCTAGCCCACGTCGAGATGCATATATACAATCACACAAACGTACGACATCAATAAACATCACCCATAGACCGCTTACACTGCCAGCTCTTCCGAATGAATTTTCAAAGTTGCGAGTTTTGAACGAGGAAGAAAACGTCAAGTAAACGTCTTACAAATATGTTTCGTCCACCCAACCTCAAGGGCTAACTGAGCGATGACAAATATAAAATTATTTTTCCATAGATTGACAAACATTTACAAGTTTTTGTTTTGAAAAACGGCGATTCACAAACGTCCTCGCATCATTTTCCCTCTCCAGAGTCTTTAAGAGAAGCTTTTGCATATAACAATAATGCCCGGCATTTTGACCGGGCATCTGCATTAGTTTTCTGCGAAATAGATACTATTTCACAAGACTATCGAGTCTTGCATTACACTCTCATAAAATGGTGTCACTTTCCGGCCCCATTCTCGTTTCGGAAGAACCAAAGCATTGATTAAGACTCCAGTCTGTAGTTCGATATCATACAACGGAGCTGTGATCTCAAGTTCATCCTGCAATGTTACCTTATCCTTGGGGACAAGCACAAGCAGATCAATATCTGACTTTTCGTGTGCCTCACCTCTTGCTTCAGATCCATAAAGGGCATTCTTTTAAAAGGTAGCAAGAAAGTAGCAAGGTTTTTATACGAAAAATGCCTCCTAGGTATCTAGAAGGCATTTTCGTGAGGTGCCTAGCGGAATCGAACCGCTGTAGCAGGTTTTGCAGACCTGTGCCTAACCGCTCGGCCAAAGCACCATTTCCGTTTTGGGATTGCAAATATAAGCACTAAAAACGGAATTGCAAAATTTTATTGAAGATTTACTCAAATAATTTCATATAAAGATAGGTTGTCCATGCTGGAGCATATGTTTCTGAATTGTGCCAGTATGAATCTGAAGTTTCCTCAAGTACCTTCTTGCGGTAGAGCTTCATGGCCTCGATGCGGTCGAAAGTCGCCACTCCAAGCACGAACGGATATCCGGCTTCGCCGTTTCCGATAGAATTATCGTTTATGAAGTCAAACACTGTTCTTTTGGTTGACGCTGGCACGGAAGGCATCTGGAGAAGATATACGCTAGATGAGGAGGCCACGTCGCCCGGATCCGAAAGGAAGGTTTCCTCTGCCTGGGCAGCATAAGCTTCGAGTGCTTTCGTAAAGTCTTTGTCCACCTTTCCTGAAGCCTTGAGCTGGGCAGTGAATTCCGGAAGAACCACTGATGCCATAGCTGCGGTCTGTCTTGTCATGTCCGCATCCGCTCCCTTAAGGGCATAGTCCCTCAGATGAACGAAATATCTCTCAAGGAGCTGCAGCACTGACATGTTCTGCCTGCTGTCCACCGGATAGATCAGGATGCGCTCCTCAATGAAAGAATAATCACCGGTCAGGCGGAGATATTCCGCAATCGCATTGAAAAGGGCAAGCTGTACCCTTCCACCATCCTGCGGTGCAAGGAATGTACATCCGTAACCGTAATTGCCGTCCTGGATTCTTCCGAGAAGATCAGAATGCATCATCACATAACGGATGATCGACTTTGCCAGCTTCGGATTGGAATGACACATCGACAAGGCAGCATGAATGTGGGACATGTTACCTTCGTTCAGCCCCTCTCCATATGTCTTGGTTCCTCCCTGAGGAATGAATGTCTCTCCGAAATATCCGTCATAGACTGAAGATGCTTCCAGCATATGTGCATCTGAATAAAGTCTGGCCCTGATAGCCTTGTCCTTCTCCTTTGAGAAATCCGGAAGCTTGGCCTTCCACTGTGATGCATAGGCGCCATATGTTCCCTTCTCCACCCTGGCGATCATCATTTCAGCATTCTTCTTGAAGTTTTCGTCTGCAAGACCTATCACCATGTCAAACCTCTTTTCCTCGCCAGCCTTGACGCGGCTGTCGATCTTTGCATGGATCTCACCATGGTAGATACAGAGGAATGCATCTGGAGAATATACAAACAACGGCTTCGGTGCAACTTCATGGGCGAACGGAGTCTCCGGAGTGTATGACGGCACGAAAACCTGTGGAATCGGGCCGAATTTAGCCTCTACCGTACGGAATGTGACCAAGGTCTGATACGGATACCTGAACGCACGTTCTTCAGCAGGAAGATGCTGGGAATCCATCGGCACGAAGTTCGGCAGAACTATCTCATCATATGAAAACTTCTTTGCCTGTGATGAGGTGTTTCTGATAATGAATGAAAGAAGGAATGCAGGAGAAGCATCGCCGGACTCCCCTGACGGCATCACTGAAATCATTCTCGTGCATTTCAATCCGTCAGCAAGCCTGTAGTCATGACGTGCGAAACCGATTCCGGCGAAGAAATCTGTTTTCTCCGGGTCTGCTGCGATCGACTTCATACCAACAAATTCAGTGGTATCGTTCTCGATGATCAGCATCGCCCTGTTCTGTCCATAGTTCTCACGGTCAGGATCAGCATTGAAACGAGCCCATACCCTTTCACCCGAAATGAACTGGTACACTCCGCTTGCATGTGCGAAAAGGTTGAGACGGCTGTTGCCTAAAAATGCATAAGGATCGCCCTCACCCTCTCCTGCAGGAGCATCCGAATATTCAAAATAAGGCATTCCGCCAGGCGTTTCTGACCATTTGCCTGTTGGGGAAGCAGATAAGCTGAAAGAAAGAAGCCCTGCAAGCAGGACTCCCATGATCTTATTCATTGTCATATAGTTATTCACAAATTATTCTACATATAAGAGGAGACCCTTGAGATACTCTCCCTCCGGATGGTAAATGTTTACGGAATGGTCGCACGGCTGGTTGAGCCTGTCCAGAATCCTCACGCTTCTTCCTGCCTGTGCCGCTGCCGAGAAGACTGCAAGGGCGAAGGCTTCCTTGTCCACAACCTGCGAGCAGCTGTATGTGAAGACGAATCCACCGGGAGCGACCTTGGAAATAGCAGCAGCATTGAGCCTCTGATATGCCCGTAGAGCATTCTTCAGCGCACCGCGATGCTTTGCGAATGCAGGCGGATCCACGATCATAAGATCGTATTTTCCTTCCGGAACATCGCGAAGATAATCGATTGCATCGCAACAGAGGCTTGTATGCACAGAGCTGTCAAAACCGTTGAGGGCCACATTCCTGTCCACCATCATCATGGCCTTCTTCGAGCTGTCGACAGAATCCACATGAGCCGCTCCTGCAGCCAGCGCGTAGATTGAGAAACCTCCGGTATAGCAGAAGAGGTTCAGGACATTCCTGCCCTTTGCAACGCTTCCGACGAGAGCTCTGTTTTCCCTCTGGTCAAGGAAGAATCCTGTCTTCTGACCCTCTGTCCAGTTTACCATGAACTTGTGGCCGTTCTCAAGAACCACCTGCTCGTCATCAGAGAATCCCTCCTTTCTGTACATATATCCGTCTATCAGGTCGAGTCCTGCCTTGAAAGGAGCCGTGCCGGAACTCTTGTCATAAACAGCCTTTAGATCGTCCCCATAAACATTCCGGAGCGCATCAGAAATATGCTTCTTTGCGCGGAACATGCCGACTGAATGAGCCTGCATCACGCATACGCCATCGTAGAAGTCGATGATGAGTCCGGGGAGATTGTCTCCCTCGCCATGCACGAGACGATAGCAATTGGTCGAAGTGTTGCCGGCAAGCCCGCAAGCCACCCTTACCTGGTATGCACGGGTAAGCATGATCTCCCAGAAATCAGGACGAAGCGCCGAATCGTCAAAGCTCAATACGCGGACAGCAATGGAACCGATCTGATAATGTCCATATGCAAGAATGCTTCCGTCCGCAGCATGCACAGACACAAGGTCGCCCTCTGAAGGATTACCCTGCACCTGAGCGATCGCACCGGAGAACACCCATGGATGGAATCTGCGCAGAGACTCTTCCCTGCCCTTTTTCAATATAATCTTTATCATAATTTATCTTCTTGTAAAGGATTCTTTTCAGAGCGCATGAGGTGCAGATACATCTCACGGCACACCCAGGCATCTGTGGCTGCATAGCTGCACTGCGAATCAGAAAGATTTTCCGCCTCCCAGTTTGACAGCTGCTGGGTCTTTGAGATGCGGAAGCCGAGAATGATGGCAGTCATCTTCTTGACACTCTTGTCGCGAATGCCGTATTCCGACACTATCTTCTGAAGGTCCACGAAACCTCCCGGGGTGAATTCACGCAGCTTCTGGAGTCCGCGTATGTCATCATGGATGGCCGCTCCCACCTTGATGATCCTCGGGTCAGCAAGAAGATTGCAAAGCCTTCTGTGCATTCCCATGTTCTTCACCCTGAACAGATATGCCTTTTCCGGTCCCGAGAGCTGGAGAAGCGCCACGCCATATCTCGGCTGGCTTGGAGAAAAGCACGGACGAGTCTCGGTATCGAATCCTATGACCTTCTGCGAACGAAGGTAGGCTATCGCCCTGTTGAATTCGGCCCCGACACTATCTATGACATGGATTTTCCCCGGAAAAGAGGCATAATCCAGTTTCTCAAGCTCTGCAGGAGTTATACTTTCAATATACATAAACTTTCTTATTTCATTGAACTTCAGCCATTAAAAGAACAGAAGCTCTCTATATTTCGGCAATGGCCACATCTCATCATCAATGAGCATTTCGAGATTGTCGGCATTGAACCTCACCTTCTCCATCATGCTCTTGACCTCATAAGAATAGACTTTCGCCCTCTCTCCGATATCCTCGATCCTGTTAGCCTTCTTTCTGGCTTCAACAAGAGCGTCCACATCGGCAGAAATGTTATTTATATATGTGGAAATCTTCTTCAGCGTCTCGATTTCAGAAGAGCAGAAGTTCATGTACTCACCTCCGAAGATGTCCTTTATACCCTTTATGTTTTCAATCAGAATGTTCTGATACTTCACGGAAGCCGGGATCACATGGTTGAGACAGATGTCTCCGATGATACGCGCTTCGATCTGAAGCTTCTTCACATAAGTCTCATTGAGGATTTCGAATCTTGCCTCGACCTCATTCGGAGCAAGTACCCCAAGCGAATCGAAGAGCTGCACCGTCTTGTCCTCATGATAGACCTCATAAGCCTCCGGAACATTCCTAACGGCCTTCAGGCCCCTGGCCTCTGACTCAAGCTCCCACTCCTTGCTGTATCCGTTGCCTTCGAACATGATGTCCTTCGCCTCTGTTATGAAACGACGTACCACAGCCATCACTGCAGCTGACTGCTCCTCTCCGGCCGCAACCAACTCATCAACGCTTGCACGGAATTCATTAAGGCTCTCCGCCACAACCGAATTGACCACATACACGGCAGAGGCCACATTCTGCGACGATCCCACAGCGCGGAACTCGAAACGGTTTCCTGTAAATGCAAACGGCGATGTACGGTTTCTGTCAGTATTGTCAGGGAATATCTCCGGAATCGCGTTCACGATCTTGATTGACTCAAGGTCAGACTTAACCGACTCCTTCATGTCCTTCATGTTCATGATGGACTGGAACACTCCGTAAAGTGTCGACCCAGAGAAAACCGACATGACTGCAGGCGGAGCCTCATTGCCACCGAGTCGGTATGAATTGCTGAGTGTGGCCACAGAAGTCATCAGAAGATAATGATGTCTGTGGACAGCACGGAGAACTGCCGCATAGAATGAAAGGAACTGGAGGTTCTTCGTAGGTGTCTTTCCAGGGGAAAGAAGATTCACGCCTGTGTCTGTGACGAGCGACCAGTTGCAATGCTTTCCCGATCCGTTGACACCGTCGAAAGGCTTTTCATGGAAGATCACCTTAAGGTGGTGCTTCTCCGCGACCTTCTGCATTATGATCATGAGCATCATGTTCTGGTCGATGGCCTTTGTAGCCTCACAAAATACGGGAGCACACTCGAACTGGTTAGGAGCCACCTCATTATGTCTTGTCTGAAGGAGGATTCCGAGCTTGTAGGCCTCGGTCTCGAAGTCCTTCATGAACGAACTCACCCTCGAAGGTATAGCACCGAAATAATGGTCTTCAAGCTGCTGGTCCTTGGCCGAAGTATGACCGATCACCGTCCTTCCTGTCAGCATAAGGTCCGGCCTTGCATTGTAAAGCGACTCGTCAACGAGGAAGTACTCCTGCTCGATTCCGAGATTCACATTGACAGCCTTCACATTGTCATCAAAAAGATTTGCCACCTTCACGGCCGCAACGCTCAATGCATGAAGTGACTTAAGGTTCGGAGCCTTGGTGTCGAGCGCCTCGCCTGTATAGGATACGAATACTGACGGAATACAGAGTGTACCGTCCATGATGAATACCGGAGATGACGGGTCCCATGCGGAATATCCTCTCGCCTCGAACGTATTCCTCAAGCCTCCGTTAGGGAAGCTCGACGCATCTGGCTCCTGCTGGACAAGGGCGCTTCCGTTGAACTTCTCGAAAGCCTTGCCGTCCTTGAAGGAAATGAACGCCTCGTGTTTTTCTGCTGTCGAGTCAGTAAGTGGCTGAAACAGATGGGTATAATGAGTCGCACCTTTCTCGATTGCCCACGCCTTCATTCCGGACGCAATCTCATTGGAAACGCTTCGGTCAAGCTTCGCACCGAACTTCACAGATGCAAGCACAGCCTCATAAGCCTGCTGCGACATATAGCCGCGCATCTTGTCAAGATCAAGTACATTCTGGCCGAAATATGCGGACACCGGTCCTTCTTCGGCATAATATCTTCCCGTAGCATGCATTGCTGCTTCGTTCAAAGCCCTCTGTCTGAATGTTGCCATAAAATATATTTCACAAATCGGTCGCAAAGATAGTAAAATCAAATGACACTTTCTTTTAAAAATTCGTTATCTTTGCGCGTTCAAAAGGTATTTACAGAAAATAACATATAAAATGGCTACTATTTCAAATAAAGCTCAGGCGATGCCGGCTTCAGCGATCAGAAAGCTGGTTCCGTTTGCAGATGCAGCAAAAAAGCAGGGAGTCAAGGTATATCATCTCAACCTCGGACAGCCCGACATCAAATCACCTAAATGCGCTCTCGACGCCGTGAAGAACTTCTCGCAGGAAAATGTGTCATACTCACACTCTGCCGGCCTTATGGAGCTTCGCAAGGGCCTCGTTGAAAAATACTACAAGAAGATCGGCATTGACATCACAGTTGACGAGCTCATCGTGACTGTCGCAGGTAGCGAAAGCGTCAACCTCGCACTCGAAATCGCATGTAACCCAGGCGACGAGGTGATCGTTCTCGAGCCATTCTATACAAACTACAACACATTCGCCTTCATGAACGGACTTACCCTGAAGGCAATCCCTACAGATATCAGAAACGGCTTCCAGATACCTCCTATCGAGGAGTTCGAGAAGGCTATCACTGACAAGACCAAGGCAATCCTCGTCTGCAACCCTGGCAACCCTACAGGCACCCAGTATTCAAAGGAGAGCATGCTCGCACTCGGAGAAATCGCCCGCAAGCACGACCTCTTCCTCCTTTCTGACGAGGTGTACAGAGAGTTCTGCTACACAGACGAGCCTCACTTCTCCGCCATGAACATTCCGGGACTCGACCAGAACGTTATCCTCATCGACTCTGTATCAAAGAGATACAACCTTTGCGGAGCCAGAATCGGATGTATCGTGTCACACAACAAGGATGTGATGGCTGCAGCGATGAAGTTCGCACAGGCAAGACTCTGCCCACCTGTTCTCGGACAGTACGCTTCTATCGGAGCGCTTGACACACCGGACGAATATTTCGATGCAGTGAAAGAGGAGTACATCAAGAGAAGAGATTTCATGATTGATGGCCTCAACAAGATCGAAGGCGTATTCACACCGCTTCCTATGGGAGCTTTCTACACTATTGCCGAGCTCCCTGTAGACGACACCGAAAGCTTTGCAAAGTGGATGCTCGAGTCATTCAGAATCGACAACGAGACCACGATGGTGACTCCGGCCGCTTCATTCTACAAGACCCCTGGACAGGGAAAGAATCACGCAAGAATCGCATATGTTCTCGAAGTGGACGAGATGAAGAAGGCGCTCCACATACTCGAGGAAGGCCTCAAGGCATATCCTGGAAGGACAATCTGATAGTCTGACCCAGAAAACACAGACAGGACAGAGGTGTTGGCACAATCAACATTTCTGTCCTGTCATTTCATATTCAGGATTCTGCATATTTCAGGAATTATCAGGGCATGTATATGCTCCTCTTCGGTAAAGTGTATTCCGTCATAAAGGACCGCTGTATCCCCGAAGTGCCTTTTCCATGACCTGATGCTCACCACCCCGCTTCTGCGATAATGATCACGCAGTCCTATGAATGCAATGAATGAGTCCCTGCTTCCCCTTGCAGGAGAATTCGAAAGCGCGGCTTTGCGGTGGGCGGAATATTTACGAAGGATACGGAAACTGAAATCCATTGCCTGCCTGTCCCCTTCCCTCGGCTTATAGATCCGGCCAAACAGACGGGACACTCCGGGAATCAGAGTCAGCCACGACAATGCATTAAGGAAAATCGGGGCATTCAGAGCCGGAGATATCAGAAGATGAGGCACTCCTGATATCCTTATGGCATGTATCGATCCAAGCGACTCGCCTATTATCAGTTTCGGCTGAAGTTCTTCCACCCATTCCATTATCTGCACATAGGCTTTCTCCGGATCGAAATCATATGTACGCACCACGACACGGACATCCCCCTGCCCGCACTCTCCCCCATTGCGGAAAAATGAGTTCAGAATCGACGGTATACGGCTGTCTCCTCCTCCACCCATTCCATGTATGTAAAGTACATTTATCATAATCGCTGCAAAGTTACCGGAATTTTGTTATCTTTGCAGAATATGTATGCCAATTAACACAAAAATAAATTCAATATGAACTTCAAGACAATCATCACAGCCGCATCATGCGCCATTGCAGCGATTTCGGCATCGGCGCAGCCGGCACAGGCACCGAAAGGTCCGGAGTACCAGTTCACCACAGTGAAGGAGGTTCCCGTAACATCAATCAAGAACCAGTATCGTTCAGGCACATGCTGGTGCTATTCGGCACTTTCATTCATCGAGTCAGAGATCCTCAGGGAGAAGGGCGTGGAAGTGGACCTTTCTGAAATGTTCGTAGTAGGCAGATCATATCATGACAGAGCTGTCAAGTATGTACGCCTCGACGGCCACCTCAATTTCGCAGCAGGAAGCTCATTCGGCGACGTGCTCCATGTAATCGACGACTACGGCATCATTCCGCAGGATGTATATTCTGGCTTCAACTATGGCACAGAGATGCCGGAGCAGAGCGAGCTTGACGCAGTTCTCAAGGGATATGTAGATGCTGTGAAGAGCAATCCTAACAGAAAGCTCACGACAGCATGGAAGAACGGTCTCGACGGCATCCTTGACGCATATTTCGGCGAGGCTCCAGAGACTTTCACTGTAAACGGCGTGGAATATACTCCGGCTTCATACAGAGATCACCTCGGAATCAACTATGATGACTATGTGAACATCACTTCATTCACTCACCATCCGTTCTACGAGCCATTCATCATCGAGGTGTGCGACAACTGGAGATGGGATTCTGCATACAACCTTCCTATGGACGAAATGATGGAGGTAATGTACAACGCTATCGAGAAGGGTTATTCTATCGCATGGGGTTCTGATGTAAGCGAGAAGGGCTTCACACGTGACGGACTCGCAGTAATGCCTGTAGAGGAGAAGAAGGTTGCAGCCGGATCTGACCAGGAGCGTTGGGTAGGCAAATCTACTGACCAGCCACAGGAAGAGGTCAAGGCTGAACTTCCAAAGGAGATGGAGATCACCCAGGAAATGCGCCAGGAGGGTTACGACCGCAAGACCACTACAGACGACCACGGAATGCATATCTTCGGTCTGGCAAAGGATCAGAACGGCAACAGCTACTTCATGGTAAAGAACTCATGGGGCGAGACCGGCAAGTACAAGGGCATCTGGTATGCATCTGATGCATTCGTAAGATACAAGACCCTCAACATCGTCGTTCACAAGGACGCTCTTCCAAAGGACATCGCCAAGAAGCTCGGCATCAAATAACAAGCTATGAAGCTGATAAGGCACATACCGAACACTATCACATCCATGAACCTCCTCTGCGGGGCTCTGGGTGTGATTTTCACATTCCAGGGAGCTCTCGACATCGCATTCTTCCTGATGCTTGCTGCAGCTGCCTGCGACTTCCTTGACGGACTTTCCGCAAGACTTCTCAATGCATACTCACCTGTAGGAAAGGAGCTTGATTCTCTGGCAGACAACATCAGTTTCGGTCTGCTTCCGGCATTGATGTTCCACAGAAGACTTGTAGAGGGCGGAATGACCGGCTTCATCACCTACATCCCGCTTATCATTAGCGTATTCGCAGCTGTAAGACTTGCGAAGTTCAATGTGAATGACGAGCAGAGCGAAAATTTCCTCGGTCTGGCTACCCCTGCATGCGCCCTCTGGTGCGGATCTCTGATTTTTGCAGCTGACCACGGGGTCATGACCTTTGCAATGATGCTTCATGACACATACCTCATCCCGATAGCTTCAGTTGTGCTGGCATTGCTCATGGTAAGCAGGATCCCTATGTTCTCCCTGAAATTCAAGAAAGGATCAGCACATAACAAGGTAAGATACATATTCCTTGGCATAGTTGCTCTTTGCGCTGCAGCGACCTTCATTCTCGGCATCAACTGGGCATACATTGTGTTCCTTTCTCTGACAGCCTACATTGTCTTCAACGTCCTTCTCGCATTGTTCTCATTGAGAATTGTCAGATAGAGCATAAAGACAAGACAAATAAACAGAAAACAGCCTGCAGGTCAGCGGTAATCCGCATCGCCTGCAGGCTGTTTTATTAATATTCCCGACTATTAATAGTTAGTAGGATGAATCATGAAATAGCTCTTTGCATGCTTGCATACAGGGCAAAGTTCAGGAGCCTTCTTGCCGATAACCACATGTCCGCAGTTCGAGCACTCCCACATCATATCCTCATCACGAGAGAACACAAGACCACCTTCCACATTAGCAAGAAGCTTGCGATAACGCTCCTCATGCATCTTCTCGATTGCAGCCACCTTCTCAAAAAGGATTGCGATCTCTTCAAATCCCTCCTCGCGAGCCTCTACTGCAAAACCTGCATACATGTCTGTCCACTCGTAGTTCTCACCCTCGGCAGCATCAAGAAGGTTTGCGGCAGTATCAGGCATCTCACCACCATGAAGAAGCTTGAACCAGATCTTGGCGTGCTCCTTCTCATTGTTGGCAGTCTCCTCGAAAAGTTTTCCGATCTGCACATATCCGTCCTTCTTTGCCTTTGAAGCATAGTAAGTATACTTGTTGCGAGCCATTGACTCACCGGCAAATGCTGTCTGAAGATTAGCTTCAGTCTTTGTTCCTTTCAACTCTTTCATAGCTATAAAAATTTAATGTGTTTGCATTAAGGGATCCCAGTTCAAATCAAGGACCTATCGTACAAATATAGCAAACTATTTTGATTTTCTTACAATCTTATAACCGATCGCAGAAATAAAAATCGACATCAGAGGAGATATGATATTGAAGAAGCAGTATGGAAGATAGTCAAGTGTCGGGATCTTCAGGACTGTGGCCTGGGTCATACCGCAGGAGTTCCATGGGATAAGCACAGAAACCACAGTTGCGGAATCTTCCACGGAACGGCTCAAAAGCTTGCTTTCATACCCCCTGTCATGATAGAGCTTCTTGTAGAGGCTGCTGGTCAATATGATGGAAAGATACTGGTCTCCTGTCACCATATTCGCGAAAACACCTGTACCGACAGTGGATGTGACCATGGTCACCCTGCGTGAGATGAATCTTGTCAGCATGTCTGTGAGACTCTGAAGCATTCCGCTTCCGACGAGTGTTCCGCCGAATGTACCGGCTGCGATGATAAGGAAAACCGTTCCAAGCATACCTCCCATTCCTCTTGTTGCGACCAGATCGTTAAGAGCTGCATTTCCCGTCTCGACAGCAGTCTGCCCGTAATACGATATGAAAAGCCCCTTGAAGCCTTCAGCAAAAGAAAGTCCCGCTGCCGGATCTGGTACATTACCGGTTGCGATTGCAGCAAGAATATGAGGCTGGCAGATCAGGGCAGTAATACCGGCAACAAAAGCAGCGATGAAAAGTGTCACGATTGCAGACACCTTCTTCACGATAAGCAGAGCAGTGATTACCGGTACAAGCAGCAGCCACGGTGAAATATTATATGCCGCCTTCAGATCATTAGAAATGTCCGCCACATGAGCCGCACTCAGTTCCTTATGCATAAGGCTGACAACCAGGAATATGGCAAGTGTTATCAGGAATGACGGGACTGTAGTCACCATCATGAAGCGGATATGGGTGAACAAGGGGGTTCCTGCTGACGAAGATGCCAATACGGTTGTATCGGAAAGTGGAGAAACCTTGTCTCCGAAATAGGCTCCGGAAATGATGGCACCAGCAATCCATCCCGGTTCATATCCCTGGGCCGTGCCGATTCCCACGAGGGCCACACCGACAGTCGCGATCGTAGTCCACGAACTTCCAGTCATGACGGCTATGAGAGCGCAGATAATGCATGTGGCGAAAAGGAACACCTCGGGAATGATAACTTTCATTCCATAATATATCATTGTCGGCACAACACCGCTCACCATCCATGACCCCGACACTGCTCCGATAAGCAGCAGGATGACTATGGATGTTCCTACAGCATGTATGTTGTCCAATATCGATTCCTCGAAGACCTTCCAGGAAACCTTATAAAATATCATGGAAATCGCCACAACCACACTTGCTCCGAAAATGAGAGCCACCTGGCTGGCACCGTCCAAAGCACTTGTTCCGAAGAACTTTATCACAAGTCCCAAGACTATCGTCAGAACTATGAATGGTATCAGGGACACAGCCCATGAAGGGCTTCCCTCTCTTCTGAATATCTTCATATTTGTCTACACTAAAAACCGCGCAAAATTAACAAATTATGGCCTAAATACATTATTTTTGTATGACTATGGCAAAAAAAGAGGGCATACAGAGGAAATCATCTCCCCCAAAAAGGAAGAAAAGGTCTGGAAAGAAAAAGAAGCAGGTCAGGATCAGCATTTGGATCGTCATTGCAGCACTGACCGTTCTTGCAGCCCTTGTCTCGCTTCCATACATGAAGAACGGCAGTCCAGAGAAAAAAGGAGCGAGGATCCCGCCAGGGGCCTTCAGCTATGGAATCGACATTTCTTATTATCAGGACAAGGTAGAATGGGACTCTCTGATGGTCATGACTGATGCAAAAGGCAGGACTATCAGCTCGATCACCCATGCAAAGGATGTAAGACCCGTCTCATATGTATTGATCAAGGCAACAGAAGGTGTCAGCATGAAAGACAGGATGTTCAGCAGCCACTGGAAGGAGGCAGAAAAGAAGAATGTCAGAAGAGGTGCCTACCATTTTTTCCGATCATCCAAAGATCCGCTTCAGCAAGCCGGACATTTCATAGAGACGGTAGGAAACCTGCGCTACAAAGACCTTCCTCCGGTACTCGACATCGAGACCATTCATAAGGGATGCTCACGAGAGGAACTCAACAGTAAGGCGCTGATATGGCTCAAGGAGGTGGAAAGTCACTACGGCAGGAAGCCTATCGTATATTCCGGAGCATCATTCATTGAGGAGGTCCTCTGTGAGGAAATAAAGTCCTGCTACC
Organism: Bacteroidales bacterium; assembly: GCA_017550025.1. Taxonomy (GTDB): domain Bacteria; phylum Bacteroidota; class Bacteroidia; order Bacteroidales; family UBA932; genus Cryptobacteroides. The sequence continues at coordinate 27,127 of JAFYLU010000030.1, forward strand.
CTATCTGGGTGGCTCATTACGGGACAGAAAGGCCTGATTGCTCAAGATGGGATTTCTGGCAGGTCACCGACAGGGCGGTCGTGCACGGCATAAAAGGAAATGTAGACCTGTCCGTCTGTTCACCGGAAGTTCTGGAAAACATATAGGACTGCATATATGTAAAAAGGCCGCTCCCTACGGAACGGCCTTGATCTTTGTAACTCGTGGTCCGGAATTACTTCGCGATTACGCGAGCCATCTCGAGAACCTTGTTTGAGTAACCCCACTCGTTGTCATACCATGAAACAACCTTTGCGAAGTTAGCGTCGAGGCTGATACCAGCCTTAGCGTCGAAGATTGAAGTGTTAGCGCAACCGCGGAAGTCAGTTGAAACAACTGCATCCTCAGTGTAGCCAAGGATACCCTTGAGCTCGCCGTTAGCAGCTTCCTTCATAGCAGCGCAGATCTCAGCCATAGTAGCCTCCTTCTCGAGAACTACAGTAAGGTCAACAACTGAAACGTCAGAAGTAGGAACGCGGAATGCCATACCTGTAAGCTTGCCGTTAAGAACAGGAAGAACCTTACCTACTGCCTTTGCAGCACCTGTAGATGAAGGGATGATGTTCTCGAGGATACCGCGGCCACCTCTCCAGTCCTTGCGTGAAGGACCGTCAACAGTCTTCTGAGTTGCAGTAGCAGCATGTACAGTTGTCATGAGACCCTTAACGATACCGAACTTGTCGTTGAGTACCTTTGCGATAGGAGCAAGACAGTTAGTTGTACAAGATGCGTTAGAGATGATGTCCTGACCAGCGTAAGTCTCGTGGTTAACACCGTATACGAACATTGGAGTAGCATCCTTTGAAGGAGCAGACATGATAACCTTCTTTGCACCAGCCTGGATGTGCTTGCGAGCCTTCTCGTCCTCAAGGAAGAGACCTGTTGACTCAACAACTACATCAGCACCTACCTCGTCCCACTTGAGGTTAGCTGGATCCATCTCTGCAGTGAGGCGGATCTTGTTACCGTTTACTACGAGAGCGCCGTCAGCAACTGAAACCTCGCCCTTGAACTGACCGTGAACTGAGTCATACTTAAGCATGTAAGCAAGATACTCTGGCTCGAGAAGGTCGTTGATACCTACAATCTGAATGTCGTTTGAGAAGTTCTCAACAGCAGCACGGAAAACCATGCGTCCGATACGGCCGAAACCGTTAATACCTACTTTAATCATTGTTTGAATAATTTATATAAAAGTTATACTTTAAAATTGCATGTTATTTAGTGGGCACACTCCCACAAATCCCTGCAAAGTTAGAAAAAATATTGAAATCTTATTCTCTTTAAGCAAATATTTGTACAATTTTATTACGTATATTTGTAATGTTAAAAATCGAGCAAATGCATATTCTGATAACAAACGACGACGGATATCAGGCAAAAGGCATACAGGCCCTTGTCGACATCATGAGACAGTTCGGAAAAGTAACGGTAATCGCACCTAAGAAGCATCAGTCAGGCATGTCAATGGCAGTATCTTTGGGCTTCAAGCAGATTGCCCATAAATGTTTCGGCGAAGAAAATCCGAATACATTCCCTTATGACAAGGACAGGAAGGGTTACCCTGTGGAATGGCACTACGTGGATGCCACCCCGGCAAGCTGCGTAAAGTTCGGTCTGAACACAATGTTTGCAGACAACTATCCTGACATAGTCGTTTCAGGAATCAACCATGGCTCGAATGCAGCAACTGCATCCTGCTACTCCGGCACTCTCGGTGCAGCTGAAGAGGCAGCATTGAACGGAATCCCAGCTATCGGAGTTTCACTCAACACACTTCATCCTGATGCAGACTTCAATGGTGTCGCACGTTACTTCGGAGACTTGTTCGAAAAGCTGCTTGCAGAATGGCCTAACAAATACGGAGTATATTATAACGTAAACTTCCCTGATATCCCTGCAGACCAGATCAAAGGTATCAGAACAGGCTATCAGGGCAAAGGTCGATGGATCCGCGAATTCAAGGAATGGGATGCGGAGCATTACAGAAAATACGGAATCACCCCAGAATTGCTCGGACAAAGCTCTAATCCTGTAGTAGAAGAGGGCGAAGACCTCTACATGATGGTCGGCGAATTCGAGGATGACCCTCGCAACACTGCAGAAGCTGACCATCTCCTTGTATCAGAAGGATATATAAGCCTTGTAGCACATAATGTTGACTGCACAGACTACGCAGAACTTAACAGACTGAAAGACAACAACTTCGACATTGATTTCAACTGATGAGATACTACATCATAGCTGGCGAGGCCTCCGGTGACCTCCACGGCTCCAACCTCATGAAGGGCATATATGCAGAAGATCCTCAGGCGGACATCCGCTTTTGGGGAGGAGACCTGATGGCAGAAGTGAATAAGGACTCATATCTGGTGCGTCATTATAAGGAAGGAGCAGTAATGGGATTTGCGGAAGTGTTGGCGAAGGCTGGAAAGCTATTGAAGAATGTAGCGTTCTGCAAAAAGGATATAATGCAATGGAAACCGGATGTAGTGATCCTCATTGATTACCCTGGCTTCAATTTCAAGATTGCTGAGTTTGCACATAAAGCCGGATTCAAGGTATTCTACTACATAGCACCTAAGGTCTGGGCATCCCGGGAAGGCCGCATCCGCAAACTCAGAAAATACGTCGACAAGCTGTATATAGTCTTCCCATTCGAAAAGCCTTACTTTGAATCAAAAGGGATCGACTACATCTACAAAGGTAATCCTCTGGTAGATGCAGTAGACGGATCAAGGGCCATGCAGGAATCACGCGAAGATTTCCTTACTCGCAACAATCTTGCAGACAAGCCACATATAGCAATGCTTGCAGGATCACGAAAAGGCGAAGTCAGCACAATGATGCCGGTTCTTACAGAATTTGCATCAAAGATGCATAGTCTGCCGCAATACAAAGACTATCAGTTCATTATAGCCGGAGCTCCATCAAGGACAATGGCTGATTATGAGCCATGGCTGACAGATGATAACAAGAAATACGTCAAGATTCTCTTCGGAGAAACCCAGTCCATAGTGCGTCATGCTGAAGCAGCAGTGGTAAACTCCGGAACTGCATCACTCGAAACCGTACTTTTCAACACGCCACAAGTGGTCGGTTACATCACAAGTCCGATAACATACTGGATTGCAAAAAAGATCGTGAAGATCAGATACATCAGCCTCGGCAACCTCATCATAGACCGCCAGGCCTTCAAGGAGTTTATCCAGGACGGCTGCAATCCTGACGCATTGGTAAAAGAAATACGGGACCTCATCGAGAATCCCGTACGCCGTAATGCCATGCTGTCCGACTATGCTGATATCCGCGCCCTCCTCGGCGGTACCGGCGCCTCATCAGCTGTCGCAAAATCCATGATTGAAGAGCTGAAAAATCAATAGCTCCTTTCTCCGAAAATCATCGATCCTATACGGACCATTGTAGAGCCATATCCGATTGCAATCGGATAGTCGTCTGACATGCCTATGGACAGTTCCGTAAAGTCAGGAGTCAGTATTGGAAAGCTGGTTCTAGCCTCATCAAATATGCTTCGGATTGCTGCAAAATCAGCTTTTATGACATTCACATCATCTGTAAATGTCGCCATTCCCATTAGTCCCTTGAAACGGATATTGGAGAATCTTTCATCCGAGGCTGCCTTCAATACATCGAGAATCTCCTCACGAGAAAAACCCTGCTTTGATTCTTCTGCAGCAACATGCGGCTCCAGGAGGACATTGATGACCTTGTCATTCGTGCTTCCCCAGGCATCGATAGCTTCAAGAAGGCGGAACGAATCGACAGACTGTACCAGAGACACATATGGCAGAACCATCTTCAGCTTGTTTGTCTGAAGATGACCGATGAAATGCCATTCTATATCCGACATATATTCAGGCTCTCCCTTCTCTACACGAATCTCTTCAAGCCTTTTCACCTTTGCCAGAAGTTCCTGCGGACGGCTCTCTGCAAAGATTCTCTGACCTGCCTCGTATGCCTCCTGGATTGACTCGAACGGGTGGA
>JAFYLU010000001.1 GCA_017550025.1 Bacteroidales bacterium
CGCTATGGCTTTCCTTGCCATGGCCCCTGCAAGCGCACAGCAGAGCAGGACCCTCAAATCCGAGATGGAGGTCATCCATGAGTCACTGGGAGTGAACTTCGTGTATGACTCTGCCATCGAGATCAATGTGCCGTATTCGGGAAAGCCGATGAAGGATATTATTAAAGGCAGACGGACCGACAAGAAGGTTTCCGTCATGCCCGACTCCGATCCTTCCGTCATGCCCGACTCCGATCGGGCATCCCTCGAACTCTGCCTTGCGACCCTCTTCGCCGGCACCGGTATCGAGTACGAGATAATGAAGAAATATATAGTCCTTACCCAGGCCGGCAAAAGAAAGAAGCCGAAGGATTATACCATCTTCATTGAGGAACAGCACGATACCCTAAATGAGGCAAGTATCACAGCTTATATAGACAGACTTCGGAATACTACCCAGACAGGCCTTACTGAAATAGATGCAAGCATATTTCGTAAAGGATTCGCTACATTCAGCTCGCCGGATCTGATAAAGGAACTTCAGAATCTCCCCGGTGTGAGCGGCGGAACAGAAATGCTTACAGGCATGTACGTCCATGGCGGAGATGGTAACGACAACCTTTTTCTCCTTGACGGTGTCCCGATGTATCAGGTCAGCCATTTCGGTGGACTTCTATCCTCTTTCAACACAGATGTGATCGAGAGTCTTGACTTCTACAAAAGCGGTTTTCCCTCAAGATTTGGCGGCAAGTTGTCTTCTGTTGTTGATGTCACTACGCGCCCTGGTGACCTGAATGAATATCATGGCTCATTCAATATCGGACTTCTTAATGGAGGCTTGCAGTTTGAAGGGCCGATTGTTCCCGGACGCACTTCGTTCAATGTTGCTCTTCGACGCAGTTGGTTCGATGCCTTGAGCATACCCTTCCTGGCCGTCTATAACAGTACTCTTCCGTATCCTGAGGAATATGACTTCCGCTATGCGATGACCGACTTCAATGCATCTGTAATGCATGTTGTCAAGCCGGACAGTAAACTGTCGATGAATTTCTATGCCGGTTCCGACTATATAGGATTTGAAAACAGCGTCAAGCAGGTCGCATGGTGGGATGGAGTTCGCTATACCGGCAATAATGGTTATGAAATCGACGCCAGATGGGGCAATATACTCGGTAATCTTGCGTGGATGAAGAAATTTTCTGACGATCTACAGCTGAATACATCTCTCTATTATACTAGAACAAACACGGACGTCAGCCTTTATCAGAATGAATGGAGCGCGGGAGAGTACGAGTTCTGGATTCAGGATGAAGGCATCAGAGAAAGTACCACTTCCATTCTCCACGACGCCGGATTTAAAGCTGACCTTGACTGGATTCCATCCGAGTACCACCATCTTCGAACCGGAGTTTCATTCGTAGAACATTTCTTCCGTCCATCCTCCAGTTCTTCGATTCTGAGGGCTAACACCGATGAGACAAAGAATATTGAGGATACTGACTCTTATTCTGTGGCATATGATTCATTTGAGGCCTCTTTGTATGCCGAGGATGAATTGACACTGACCTCATGGATGAAGGCGAATATAGGTTTGCGTTATGTGCTCAATGCTCTTGAAGGGAATACTTATCACTCCCTCGAGCCACGTGCTGCCTTAAGGTTTCAGTTCACGCCGAACATATCAGCAAAGATGTCATACTCTGAAATGAGTCAGTTCATACATCTTCTTTCTGCACACTATCTCGACATTCCTATGGCCACATGGCTTCCGTCGACAGAAAAAGTTGCTCCGATGCGGTCAAGGCAGGTAGCAGGAGGAGTATATTTCAATCTTCCTCAGAATCTTTACCTTAATGTGGAAGGATGGTGGAAGACCATGGATAACCTTTACGAATATTGCGGCATCGACAGCATTTATCCTGACCTGTCCGACTGGGAGACTGAGCTGATGCAGGGAAAGGGAAGGTCTTACGGCGCAGAGGTCGAGTTTGCATGGCGCACTAAGACCACAGATATCTCCGCTTACTATACTCTTTCGTGGACGGAGAGATATTTTGAAGGATTTTGGCACAGCTGGTATCCTGCACGAAATGACAACCGTCATAAGTTCACGCTCAATGCCAGTCACCGTTTCAACAAACGATTTGACATGTTCCTCGCCTGGAATTATCATACAGGAAACAGGATGACAGTCCCGACACAGGAGATCGGATTCATTGAGTATTATGCCAGTCCTTACAACTACAAACTTCCGGATTATCATCGTCTTGATATAGGATTCAATTTCAGAAAGACTACCAAGAGGGGAAACGAGAGTATCTGGAACCTTAGCATCTATAATGCTTATTGCAGGATGAATCCGATGTTTGCCCAGTATGACCATTATAAGAACGTGATTGATTGGAATAGTGGTGAATACGAGGAAAAGATTACATTCAAGACAATGGCTGCAATTCCAATCATTCCGACATTTGGTTATACTTTAAGATTTTAGTGTATGAGAAAATATATATTCCTGTTGTTGCTGATCCTCGTTTCATGCGAGCGTGATGCCAAGTTCAATCCGGATGATACCGGAAAGATATACCTTTATGGTATTGTTTCAGATGGAAATGACGATATTATCAAGGTCAATGTCTCTCGTCCGGTATTCGGAGAGGAAGCGGCTATGCCTGAAGATGTAAAGCTTACGCTTGAGGTTGACGGAAATGAAGTCGAACTGATACGTGATGTGGATTATCCTTCAGGTAAGGACGGTGAGATTGCCTATCGCATCAATGAATCTTTTACATCAGGGCAGAAACTGATATTGAAGGCTGAGTCAGCAGGTCTTCCATCTGCAGAGGCATCGACCATGATTCCCGAACAAGTCCCGGAGGTTGAAATAACCCATTTTGTTGAAGAAAGCTTTAGGGTTAAGGATGGTGATGTGCTTTATGGCTCATTCTCTACTTTGTCAAAGTTCCATGTTGTGATTGATGAAGAATATTCTAAAGATGCTTTTTATGGAGTACAGGTGTTGAGAAAGAAGCAGATTGAGGTTGTTGGTACTCCGGAAGACCCGATTGATGAGAGTCGCTATGGAAAGGAAGAATATGACAACATTTACGAATATCCGGTAATGACAGAACTATCATCAGTCAAGCATGAGATAATCATAGACCATGATGGTGGTGAGCTGCTTGTGGCAGAGATGATTGAGGAGGATGGTAAGATGGCTTTTGATGTGTATGTGGATAACGAGCCAAAGTATATGACCAATGCAGAGTGGCAAGGTGATGAACTGGTATACGCCTGCTATGAGTATTATGAATACAAGATCAAGGTGTTCAGAATACCCCATGAGATGTACCATAGCTTAAGGTCTGAGTACATAAAAGAAAATTCCGATGCGCCGCTTCATCTCGGATTCTCTCCGGTGACATATGCCTATACCAATGTGAAGGGAGGTTTGGGGATGTTCGCGTCGGTGACATCAAGTGAAACAGAATGGATTGACTATAATTGATCATGAAGAAGATTGTATATATGGCCTTGTGTGCCTGCTGCATGTTGTCTTGCAGCGAAGATATATGGATAGAGGACCTTGCGGAAATGGAAAAGGACAAGATCAGGGGAAGATATGAGCTTGTCTCTGCCGTATGGGAAGGCGATCCGATAGACTTGAATGATGACGGTGTAGCTACGAACGACTATCTGGAAGAGTTTGGCGGTTACGGGGCAGATTATCAGGCTACCTTTCAGGGTGATGTATCCATAGGCGTCCCTTATACAGATGTGCATGGACATGCGGAGTGGAGATATGTTCAAAAATCCACTCAGTATCTGCGTGCCAGATATGATGTTCTTATACAGGACAATAAAGCTGTAACGAAGTTTGATTTTCGTGGAGAGCTGTATGACTTCACATTAATCGAAAACGGCTTGGTCTCATTCAGGAAAGAGATGACTGTCCATAAAGGCAGCGGTGAAGATATAGCCGAATCGACAGCACCTGTTCTGTTTACTTACAAAAGATATAAATACTGGAGGTAATACGACTTGACAATGAAGCACATACTATTATTAATTACTGCAACCATCGCTATGGCTTTCCTTGCCATGGCCCCTGCAAGCGCACAGCAGAGCAGGACCCTCAAATCCGAGATGGAGGTCATCCATGAGTCACTGGGAGTGA
>JAFYLU010000031.1 GCA_017550025.1 Bacteroidales bacterium
ATGGATCCGAAGCACACCTTGCGCCAGGACCGGCAAGGCCAGATACCGTATAAATGCCTTCTACGACCTCAAGGACAGGGCATCGCAGGTATATACGCAGAAGCAGGTCAGCATGGAAGCCATGAAGGGAAGCACCCGTCTCGGAACCAAGATAGTCAACTGCAAGGACCTGAGCTTCTATTACGGAGACAAATGCTACCTTGACAGCTTCACATATAATTTCCAGAGATATGAGAAGGTCGGCATCGTCGGCAGGAACGGAGCCGGCAAATCCACTTTCCTCAACATCATAACCGGAAACTACACACCGGAGATGGTATGCACGGATCCGGAGATATACAAGACACTGGAGAAACCTCTTCCGGGCCTCATGACGGGAATCATCGAGAGGGGTGAATCGCTTAAGATAGGATATTACCATCAGAGCGGCATGTCATTCAATCCGGATGACACCGTGCTTGACATCGTCAACGACACATGGCTGCTGAACCGCTTCCTCTTCCCTCACGAGATGCTCAACAACAAGATCGAGAAGCTCAGCGGAGGAGAAAGACGAAGGCTCTACCTTCTCACAATACTCATGCAGCAGCCCAACCTGCTCATCCTTGACGAGCCTACGAACGACCTCGACATCGTAACCCTGAACATCCTTGAGGAATATCTCCAGGAATTCGGCGGCTCACTTATCATCGTCTCTCATGACAGACATTTCCTCGACAAGCTCGTGGACCATCTCTTCATATTCTGCGGAGACGGACTTGTAAAGGACTTCATCGGAAGCTACAGCGAATACCGCGAATTCATAAAGGAATACGAGGCACAGCAGCGCTCACAGGCAAGGGCGCAGGACAAGGCTGAAAAAGAGAAGGCGGCACGGAACGCTCCTGCACAGGAAGCACCTGCAAAGAAAAAGAAACTGACTTACAAGGAGCAGCGCGAATTCGAGCAGCTCGAGAAGGACCTTGAGGCACTGGCAGCGGAAAAGGCCGAACTTGAGGAGAAGCTCAGCAGCGGCACCATGCCTTTCGACCAGCTTCAGGCTGCATCGGAACGCATTGGTCAGATAATGGAAGAGACAGACGAGAAGGAATTAAGATGGCTCGAACTGTCAGAGAACATGTAAAGATCCCTACGAAATCATATCAGACTTCCTCTCGGACTTCAGAGTCAGCATGCAGACCACGATTCCGAGAACGGCTCCTATGACTATCGTCATATTGGCGAGGTCCCAGCTTGTATCTGCCACACTGCCCACCACAATCTTTGAAAGAAGGGAGTCACCGATGAGGTAGCCTGAAAGTCCCACGAAGCCTGCGGCAGTTCCGGCCGCATTCTTCGGAACGAGATTCAATGCCTGGATGCTGACAAGAGCTACAGGTCCATAAATACAGAACCCGATCAATATCAATGAGATATACACCAATGTCTTTGGAGAGATTCCTGTAGCGGCCGCTATAGCCGGCACCTGCCAGTACACCAGACATCCGACAAGAACGAGGCACATGAAAATTATGTTCGGAGGAGCGCACTTTCCCTTGAAGAACTTCAATGAAACCCAACCGCAGACGATTGTTCCCAAGGCTCCCACGTAATTATGTACCGAAAAGGCCATCTTGCTTTCCGAAGCCGTCATGATCCCTGACTCCTGCAGGTAGGTCGGAGCCCAGTCCCCTATTCCGTATCTGACAAGATAGACAAAGGCATTTGCAAAGGCAATCAGCCATATCCATTTGTTCTTCAGCACATAATCAAACAACTGCGTCCTGAACGATGGTTTCTCGCCCACTTTTTCCTTGGTCTTCACTCCGGAATGATCATTCCTCCAGTCAGCGACCGAAGGCAGTCCGCATGATTCCGGAGTATCCCTCAAGGCCCACCAGCAGAAAGCAGCCAGAACAAGTGCAAATGCAGAAGGCACAATGAAATCCGCTCTCCATGTCTGCCTGATGCCCATATCGGCAAAAAGGTTGACTCCGAAGATTGCAAGTATGCCGAGAGTTCCCGAACCGAAGGTGTGGGATGTATTCCACAACGACATCTTGAAGCTGCGTTCATTATTGGAAAACCAGTAGGCCATCACTCTTCCGCAAGGCGGCCATCCCATTCCGGAAATAACTCCCACAAAGAGCATTATCACAAATAGCATTGCGATATTAAGACTCATGTCTGTGGTAGAAAATGGCAGAAATCCAACAGCCATCATAACCAGCGAGGCAATCACCAGTCCCACCGTAAGAAACTTTCGGGCATCAGAACGGTCAGAAAGGGTTCCCATCACGAATTTGCTGAACGCATAGGCGATAGACACTGCCGATGCAGCAATACCGATTCCCTGCTTGTCTGCCAGGCCTTCCGCAATCATGTCGGCTGAAGCCAGCGAGAGATTCTTCCGGACAAGATAATATGCCGCATAGCCGACGAAAGATCCCATGAAGACCTTGAATCTCATTGATTTGTAGAATCTGTCAACTTTTTCTTCCGGAACCGGTTTTCCGGGCTTCGGGGGTGCAAAGAAGCCTGCCATATATGGATAATTTCTTAATGATCGATTTCAGGATGCCGTTTGGGGCACACAAAGATGGCAAAAATAATGATATCCGGCAATTGTTTTACCTTCGTACGACATTAGGGGCTGACACAACCCGACATTTTACTGCCATATTGTCAGTATTTTCCGGATGGCAGATTATTTGTTATCTTTGCAGCCCGTCAGAACAGGGACAGCTCCTTGCCTGACGAAGCATTGTGATGCCACTCATCACAGCGGCCAAGGCCGCCACATTATTTAGCAGGATATCAACAAAGGAGATTAAGAAATATGTCAGAAAACACAAAGAAAGAAGGAACCGTTCAGGAGGAGATTCAGGAAGCCCAGGTCCAGGAAGAGGTTCAGGCAGTGCAGGAGGAAGAAGTGAAGGAAGAGGCAGCCAAAGAAGAAAAGAAGGGATTCCTCAAGAAGGGAAACAAGGACAAGGCAAAGATAGAGGAGCTCGAGAAGAAGAATGCGGAACTCGAAGAGAAGGTTGCGAAAGACAAGGACGACTATATCAGGCTGATGGCGGAGTTTGACAACTTCCGCAGACGCACATCCCAGGAGAAGCTTGAGCTCGTGAGCATGGCTTCAACCGACACTATCAAGGGACTCCTCCCTGTGCTTGACGACTGCGAGAGAGCTCTCAAGGTACTGCTCGAATCTGACGACAGCGATGCTGCCAAGGAAGGAACAGAACTGATCTTCAGCAAGCTCATGGGATATCTCAGGTCAAAGGGACTTGCAGTGATTGACGCCATGGGCAAGGACTTTGACACTGACCTTCATGAGGCAGTAGCTCAGTTCCCGGTACAGGATGAGGCTATGAAGGGAAAAGTCTTCGATGTGGTTCAGACCGGATACACCCTCAACGGCAAGGTCATCCGCTTTGCAAAGGTTGTAGTGGGTATTTAGTCTGTCCGGACTCAATAACTTAGAAGTTTATGGCAAACAAGAGAGATTACTACGAGGTGCTGGGCGTCGACAAGAACGCTTCCGCCGATGAGATAAAGAAGGCATACAGAAAACTTGCCGTCAAATACCACCCTGACAAGAACCCGGACAACAAGGAGGCCGAGGAGAAGTTCAAGGAGGCTGCCGAAGCATATTCTGTATTGAGCGACGCTGACAAGAAGGCCAGATACGACCAGTTCGGACACGCCGGAGTAGACGGTGCTGGTCCTGACTTCAGCCAGGGATTCGGAAATCTCAATGACATTCTCAACGATCTTTTCGGAGGAGCATTCGGAGGTGGATTCGGTGGCGGATTCGGAGGGTTCGGCGGCGGATTCGGAGGAGGCCGCGGAGGTCAGCGACAGCAGAGAGTATATAGAGGACGCGACATACGCGTGCGCGTGAAGCTGACACTCGAAGAAATTGCAAAGGGCGTCGAGAAGGAAATAAGCATAGAAAAGAGCGTTCCATGCAGCGAATGTGGCGGAAAAGGAGCGAAGAACAGTTCTGACATCAAGACATGCTCTGCCTGCAACGGTACAGGTCAGGTACAGAGGGTGGTGAATTCATTCCTCGGCCAGACAGTCACATATTCTACATGCCAGCAGTGCGGCGGAGAGGGAAAGGTAATTACAAACCCATGTCGCAGCTGTGGCGGTACAGGACTCGTACGCAAACGCGAGACCATCAAGGTGAAGATTCCGGCAGGAGTGGAAGCCGGCATGCAGCTCACCATCCAGGGCGAGGGCCATGCAGCAAAGAACAACGGAATCAACGGAGACCTTCTCGTAGTGATCGAGGAGCAGGAACATCCAAACCTCAAGCGCGAAGGCAGCAACCTCTACTACACAAAGATAGTATCGCTTCCAGATGCCATTCTCGGAGCAGAAGTAGAGATACCATGCCTGGACGGTCCATATAAGGTAAAGGTAGATGCCGGAACCCAGTCAGGAACCGTAGTCAGACTCCGCGGAAAGGGACTCCCGACAGTAAACGGCTATGGGGGCATAGGTGATCTTTATGTTAAATTTGCAGTATGGATCCCTAAAAAACTCGACCGCGAAGACAAGGCAGTGATTGAATCTCTCCGCAACAAAGAGTCTTTCAAGCCTAATCCGAGCAAGGAAGACAAGGGATTTTTCGACAGATTGAAGGATCTTTTTGACTAAAAACACGAAAAATTGCTTTTTTTTCGATTTTTTTATCAAAAAAGTTTGGAGGTTTAAATTTTATTCCTACCTTTGCAATCCCAAAATCAAAGCAACCTCTTGCGAAGGGTGAAAAAAAGCGCAATGTTGCCACAAATTAAAATTGAATACAGAAATGGATTTTATTAAAGTAGTAGAGCAGGCATTCGCAAACGATAAAGTAGCCAGCTACCCTAAATTCAAGGCCGGTGACACAATCACCGTTACCTACAGAATCAAGGAGGGTGATAAGGAAAGACTCCAGAAGTTCAGAGGAACTGTAATTCAGCTTCGCGGAGCTTCAGCAGCAACAAGAACATTCACAATCCGCAAGGTTGCAAGTGGAGTAGGTGTTGAGAGAATCTTCCCAATGGAGTCACCATTCATCGAGTCTATCGAGCTCAACAAGGTCGGTAAGGTTCGTAGAGCAAGAATCTTCTATCTCCGTGAACTTTCAGGTAAGAAGGCACGCATCAAGGAGAAGAAGGTCGCAACAAAGAACGACTAATTTAGCCGCATAACGGCTCCGTAGCTCAACTGAATAGAGCATCTGACTACGGATCAGAAGGTTACAGGTTTGAATCCTGTCGGAGTCACAAAGATTTAACCCATTGAAAATCAAGCATTTAAAAGCAGATTTCAATGGGTTTTTTCGTACATTTCTGACCACGCGACACTTTTAAAAGTGTAAAGATCTTTGGCCTTGGCTGTGCTACTAAATGTGATCACGCAAACATTATGGAAACATTACCTTACATTTTTTAATGATGAAAAGAGTTATATTGATTTTTACAGCAACAATAGCTTTGGCAGGGTGTTCTGCGCCTAAAAGGATACCACAGACACAAGAGAAGCCAAGGATTGTTGTAGTAGACTTTTTGAATTTTGAAAAATTTGAGAAAGAGGGATTTTTCATCTCGTCAACTCCATATATGAAGGATTATCGGAATATAGGAGAGATAACTATTTTAATAACACCAAAAGTGGGAGATTATAAAGTCCCTTCTGAATTAAATCCCAACTGGCATACTATAGAGCGGAGGGCAGAAACAATAGATAACGATGAGGTATTGGATATTGCCGTGCAGGAGGCAAAAAAGAGAGGTGCAGATGCTCTTGTTAATCTTAAAATAAAGCGCGACTATAATGACCGAGATATATATGTAACCGGACTTTGCATTAAAAGACTATAATATGACAAAACCTGAAAGACTTAACGTCTTATAAGGGTATTAGGTGGAAACCATACGACTGAATTAGCAAGAAAATCGGCACATGTGAGACTTGAATCTCCATAATGAGGTCGGGGCAATAAGGAATATAAAGAGGATAAAATCCATAATAAATACCTATCCTGCTATTAATCGAGACTCGCTTTAAGGTTGAGAATGGGCTAAAGGGAAAAGCAGCAGGATTCTTGATCTTTACTGTCAGGATATACTGAAGTAAAGTACATTTTGCAGACCGTTCCTACAAAAAACAGCGAATATTTGTAGGAACGGTTCATGTTTACCGGCTTATACCCTCTGTTTCGATACCGTTCGACGAAAAATAGGGCAATTCTTGTATGAACGGTACAATTTAGAGCAAATCGGCAGTTGATGTAGATGACATGCCACCCCCGGCCAGGGGGTGCTCAAGCGAAGAGAGAGCGGGGGTCATCGGAATCAGCTGCCTATTTGCTGTCTGACAAGTATAAAAGGTATATTATTTCCTTTTTTATGGATTGTTCAGGTACTACGGCTGATTTATATTTTTCAGCCTGACGTAACACCCTGCGGCATGCGAATATTCTGTATTGCACAGTCCTCTATAATGATTTGAAAACATCAAACATGTTTTTTAAATTTGGGGAATCATTTTAAACTGCCATATATGAATATTGCTTTATACACTCTAACCTCCCCGTTACATGACGAGAAAGCTGTCAAGAATGCATCCATGCAGTTCCTGAAAGATATAGAAAAAGAACTGGAGATAAGTTTTGATTTCAGAGGAAATGACTTTTCGCGATACGGCGAGGGTGAACTTGACCTTATATTCGTACGCACAGGAGGCACGGAAGGGCTGTTCAAAGAAGTCCTGCCGCGCTTGAAAGGAAGGATCCTTATACTCACATCAGGCAAAAGCAACTCATTGGCAGCATCTCTGGAAATAATGTCCTACCTGAACCAGCAGGGAAGATGCGGTGAGATATTGCACGGAAACACTGCATATATAGCAGAGAGGCTGAAACTCCTTTATAAGATTGCATCTGCAAGGAAAGCACTTGAAGGTCAGAATCTCGGAATCATCGGGCAGCCATCCGACTGGCTGATATCCAGCAAAGCTGACAAGGAAAAGGTGAAATCCACCCTGGGAATCAATCTTGTCGAGATTCCTATAGATGAACTGGCAGAGGATATCAGGAATGCAGACCTGCATGTATTGGAGGATAACGCACGGATCCATGAAGTCAGATCAGAAATCAGCCAAAACCTTTCACGATATGAGGAAGGAGCACTGAAGATATATATCGCTCTGAAAGCAATCATAAACAAATACAGGCTGTCAGGACTGACACTGCGTTGTTTCGATCTGCTTGACAAGATCGGAAACACAGGATGCCTCGCACTGGCCATGCTCAACGCAGAAGGTATTCCTTCAGGCTGCGAGGGCGACGTACCAGCCCTCATTACAATGGCTATAGGAAATGCAGTCACAGGAAGCTGCGGTTTTCAGGCCAATCCGGCGAGGATTGATCCGATGACGGGCGAACTGCTTCTGGCACATTGCACCGTCCCTCTTGACATGGTCAGGAAATTTTCACTCGCAACTCATTTCGAATCAGGTATAGGCATCGCGGTGCATGGCGAAATCCCGACCGGAGACGCTACTATATTCAAAGTATCCCGAGACCTGTCAAGATCGTTCTGCGCTGAAGCGGAACTTACAGCAAATCAATACGAAAACAATCTCTGCCGCACACAGATTATCCTGAAGCTTAAGGAAAACGGAGAACAGATCTGCAAGGAATACTTCCTTAAGAACCCGGTTGGAAACCACCACATTGTATTCTCCGGAAGCCATAAGGATATTTTTGAGACATTAATGAATCTGATTCAAAGTTAAAACCGTACCTTTTACATCCATATTTTAAAGTCAACATTTAATGAAAACAAGTATCATCCAATCGGCATTATGTGCTGTTCTTCTGTTTCTGACTGCAGGGCTGTCGGCACAGACAACTAATAATGTGGCCTATCAGGATGCCACTGTCCGTTTCACTGTGATCACTGACGGTGTCATCAGACTGGAATGGGAGCCTGAAGGAAAATTCACGGATCTTCCTTCCTTCGTGGCTTCTGAAAGAAACTATCCTGAAATTGAATTCAAGGTCAGAAAGGCAGGCAGAAACATTAAGATTGAAACTGCCAGAATGACCCTTTCATACAAGACCGGAAGCGGCAGATTTACAGCAGATAACCTGTCCATCAAGGCTAATGACGGATTCTTCACATGGAAGCCCGGCATGAAACAAAAGGAGAATCTCAAAGGAACATTCCGCACACTTGACGGAATGGATGGAGAGATGCAGACACAGGATTGGGTAAAGGACAGCAAGAAGGGTGAAAAGCATCCTTTCGAAGACGGAATCCTTTCCAAGGACGGTTGGACATTGATTGACGAATCGGACAATTTCCTTTTCGATGACTCGGATTGGGCCTGGGTAAAGGAAAGAGAATCAAGCGAGTGCCAGGACTGGTATTTCATGGCATATGGACATGACTATAAGGCTGCACTTAAGGACTTCACAGTCTTTGCAGGCAAGATGCCACTGCCTCCACGATTCACTTTCGGATACTGGTGGTCACGTTACTGGGCCTATACAGATACAGAGATGAGGAATCTGGTGAGCAAGTTCCATGCATATGACATACCTCTTGATGTGCTTGTGGTTGACATGGACTGGCACTACACCGACGAAGGACGCGGAGGATGGACAGGATGGACATGGAACAGAAGTCTTTTCCCTGACCCGGTAAAATTCATGGAGTATCTGAACAACAATGGACTGAAAGTCACTCTCAATCTGCATCCTGCAAACGGATTCCACCCATGGGAGGAGAGGTATAACGCACTTGCAGAAGGAATGGGACTCAATCCTGCAGATTCCAGCCATATCGAATGGATCGGCTCTGACAAGAATTTCATGTCCAATATGTTCAGGCATATCATGCACCCAATGCAGGAAGATGGCGTGGACTTCTGGTGGCTGGACTGGCAGCAGCATGTCTACGACACAAAGATGACCCGACTCCATAACACATGGTGGATCAACTATTGTTATTTCAGCGACATGGCACTTCATGGAGACAGACGACCTCTGCTCTACCATCGCTGGGGAGGTCTCGGCAACCACCGTTATCAGATAGGATTTTCAGGAGACACAAGAATATCATGGGAATCTCTTGAATTCCAGCCATACTTCACAGCTACAGCCTCAAATGTGCTCTACGGCTACTGGAGCCACGACATCGGAGGTCATGACGGAGCAGGACTCGACCCGGAAATGTACACAAGATGGCTGCAGTACGGCGGTTTCAGTCCTGTAATGCGCACACACAGCACGAAGAACGGACGCTTCAACAAGGAGCCGTGGGTGTTTGCAGAAGAGTACACAAATATAATCCGCCAGACAGTACGCCAGCGATATGAAATGGTACCGTACATCTACACCATGGCACGCAAAGGATATGACGAGGGTATAGCTCTCTGTCGTCCGCTTTACTACGACTGGCCGGAAGCACCGGAGGCATATGACGTGAAATACCGCAGCCAGTACATGTTCGGCGACGACATGCTCATCGCACCTGTCACCAAGCCTATGACCGACGGATTTACAGAGATGGAAATCTGGCTTCCGGAAGGCAACTGGTATGAGCTCCACACAGGTGTCCTCCTCAAAGGAGGCGCAACAGTGAAGCGTCATTTCGCCCTTGACGAGTACGGAGTTTATGTCAAGGCTGGTTCTGTGCTTCCATTCTATGGGGAGGATGTAGATAACCTTAACAGCAACAATGAAGATATCCATATCACGGTATTTCCTGGAGGAGAGGGCTGTTTCGAGATGTACGAAGATGCAGGTAACGACAAGAATTATGCAGAGGCTTACGCAACGACATGCATTTCAAACAGATGGGACGGCAACATACAGACAGTTACGGTCTCACCTCGCGAAGGCACTTACGAAAACATGCCGGCAGAAAGGAATTTCAAGGTAAAGGTGGTTGCATCAGAGGCCCCTTCTGGCATTAAAGTTAACGGAAAGGAGGTTCCTTTCGAATATCTCGGAAAAGGACTCGCATTCGAAATTGACATTCCTGTGGCAGATTGTTCTGTCGAAAAGAAGATTGTGATCACATATGCAGATGACCAGCCTGCACTCGCTGACGGTCTTATATATCTGTCACGCCGCATGGCACGCAGCATCGAAGCGCTCAAGTTCCGCACTGGTGCTGACCCTATAGATGATCTCGCCATGATGGGAACAATCAACGAGGCTATCATGTATAATCCGGAAAAGGCAGCGGAACTTGCAGAAGCATTCATGAAGAACTACAGTAATCTTCATGAAATCCTAAAGAGACAGCCACGAATGACAGAAGAAGACATACAGTGGTTCCTGAAGCATTGCGGTCGGGAACTATAGACCAACACACATATGAACATAGAATCCCGGCTGCAGCACAATCTGCAGCCGGGATTTTACATAATATCTCGTAGATAAAGGATTATTTGCCTTTCTTCCAGAGCTTTGACATATCCTCAAGCGTCTTGCCCTTTGTTTCAGGAACAAGCTTCCATACAAAGACTGCAGCTACCACGCAGATCACTCCGTAAAGTCCGTATGTGAATGCATGACCGAAGTTCTCCATAGAGCCAAGGCTCATGTTGTACATCGGAAGAAATGTTGAAGAAACGATGAAATTGAATATCCACTGGAAAGCAACTGCAATGGCTACTGCTGCGCCACGGATAGTGTTAGGGAAGATCTCAGAGATAAGCACCCAGCAGATAGGTCCCCAGCTGAACATGAACGACGCGCTGTATACCATGATGCTGATTACAGCCACAACCGGAGGAAGTGATGCAGATACGCTTGTCACAGCCACACCGGCAGCTCCAAGGGCCATACCGAGTGATCCGAAGATAAGGAGAGGCTTGCGGCCTAATCTCTCTACTGTAAAGATAGCCACGAGGGTGAATGTTATGTTCACCACACCCATGAGCACTGTCTGCATCATAGGGTTGCCCATACCGAGAGATTCGAATATACGTGGAGCGAAGTAAAGCACAGCATTGATTCCCACAGCCTGCTGGAATACGCTCAACATTATACCCACGAAAATGACGAGCCATCCGTAAGTGAAGAGTTTCTCTGTCTTTTCTGTCACGGTAGACTTGATGTCCGCAAGGATAGCTTCCGCCTTGCTCCTGCCGTTGATCTTTGCAAGGATATTCAACGCCTGCGCATCATTGCCGGTCATGGCCAGATATCTTGGAGTTTCAGGCACAAGGAAAAGAAGCACTGTAAAAAGTCCTGCAGGAATCGCCTCGCTGACAAACATATACCTCCATCCCGTCTCGATCATCCACTGTGCTTCGCCAGGGTTCATGACCTGATTGATGCCTTCAGCGACCTTCTGAATGGCGGGAGCGATATGGTCACCAAGAATGAGGAAGTTTACGAAATACACTACCAGCTGTCCGAAGATGATGGCAAACTGGTTCCATGACACAAGCGTACCGCGAAGATTGCTCGGAGCTACCTCCGCTATATACATAGGACAGATTGCGGATGCAAGTCCCACTCCGACACCACCGAGGATACGGTAGAGATTGAATGCGACAAGGAGGGAGAATGAAGGTGCACCCTTTTCAAAGAAGATGAATTCAGGACAATATGATCCGAGTGCCGAAAGGAAAAAGAACACACCTGCCATGATGAGGGACTTCTTTCTTCCGAAGCGGGAAGCGCAGATTCCTGAAATCGCAGCACCGATGATACATCCTATCAGGGCGCTTGATGATGTGATACCATGCATGAAATCGGTGTAGACGAAATCCTTTGCACCCATGAAGAAGGCCTGAAGGCCCTTCTCTGCACCAGAAATCACAGCTGTATCATAACCGAAGAGAAGACCTCCGATTACTGCAACAAGGACTATCGAAAACAGATAGCCCCTGCTGCCTTTATCAGTTGATTGAGTCATTTACTTATATTTAATTGTTTAGAAGATCCCCGGTCAGGCCGGGGATGACATTTGGGTCAGGCCGGGGATGATGACCTCTGTAAAAGACAAGGCTGCGCCTGGGAAACCATGCGCAGCCTGTCAATTGGATTAGCAATACATATTGAGGATAGCCTCGTAAAGCTCCTGCTTTCCAGAAGTCTGTTTAGGCTCGCCTACTTCCTTACCGTATGCGTAAACTTCCTCGAGAGTAAGTTCTCCGTTCTCGAACTTCTTGCCCAGACCCTCGTCAAAGCTTGCATAACGCTCTGCCACCATCTTGCAGATAGGTGACTCCTCGAGAAGAGCTGCTGCGTTCTCAAGAGCGCGTGCCATTGCATCCATAGCTGCGATATGTGCGATGAAGATATCCTCAAGGTCTGTCGAGTTGCGACGGGTCTTTGCATCGAAGTTTGTACCACCGTTGCCGAGACCGCCGTTGCGGATGATCTGCATCATTGCCTGTGTAAGGTCGAATGAATCGATCGGGAACTGGTCTGTATCCCATCCGTTCTGATAGTCACCGCGGTTTGCATCGATAGATCCGAGCATACCTGCATCAACTGCACATGCGAGCTCGTGCTCAAATGTATGGCCTGCGAGGGTAGCATGGTTGACCTCGATGTTCACCTTGAAGTCCTTGTCAAGTCCATGAGCCTTAAGGAATCCGATAACTGTCTCGGTGTCAACATCATACTGATGCTTTGTAGGCTCCATCGGCTTTGGCTCGATGAGGAATGTTCCTGTGAAGCCCTTGCTGCGTGCATAGTCACGTGCAAGAGTGAGCATCATTGCGAGATGTTCCTTCTCACGCTTCTGGTCTGTGTTGAGAAGGCTCATGTAACCCTCACGACCACCCCAGAACACATAGTTTGTTCCGCCGAGTTCGATAGTTGCGTCAATAGCGTTCTTGATCTGGACAGCTGCACGAGCTACAACATCGAAATCAGGATTTGTAGCGGCACCGTTCATATATCTCTTGTTTCCGAACACATTGGCTGTTCCCCAAAGTAGCTTGATGCCTGTCTCTGCCTGCTTCTCCTTGAGATATGCCACTACTTCCTTGAGTCTTGCCTCATATTCCTCAACTGATGATCCTTCGTCAACGAGGTCAACATCATGGAAGCAATAGTACTCGATACCTATCTTCTGCATGAACTCGAAACCTGCGTCCACCTTATCCTTGGCAGCCTGTACAGGACAAGCGGCACCAGCCCAAGGGAATGTCTTTGTTCCGCCACCGAACTGGTCAGCACCCTCTGCGCAGAGTGTGTGCCACCATGCCATAGAGAACTTAAGCCACTCGGCCATAGTCTTGCCGAGGACTACCTTCTGCGCATCATAATAACGGAATGCGAGTGGATTTCTGCTTTCTTTACCTTCAAACTGGATCTTACCGATGCCAGGGAAAAATTCTTTAGTTGCCATAGTTTCAGTATTAATATTTAATTGTTATATAACTACATTCTTGACTTCCAGAGCTCGTAGGCTTCATTATATGCTGCCGTATCAGACGGCTCAATGACAGCAAGTTTCTCAAGCGTTGCAAAAGCTTCCTTGTTGTCCTTGTATATGCCTGCACCTATACCGGCACCTTTGGCTGCACCTACAGAACCGTCAGTGTCATAGAGTTCGATCACAGCACCTGTCACTCCTGCGAGCGTCTCACGGAATATCGGGCTGAGGAACATATTGGCATGACCTGCATGTATCTTGTTCACATTCATACCCATCTGTTCCATGATTCCGATGCCGTATTTGAACGAGAAGACGATTCCTTCCTGTGCTGCGCGAAGCAGATGAGACTTGTCGTGTATATTGAAGTTCACACCATGTACAGAACATCCTGTCTCCCTGTTCTGAAGCATACGTTCAGCACCGTTTCCGAACGGCATTATGCTCACTCCTGCGCTTCCGATCGGAGCCTGTGACGCAAGCTCGTTCATCTGGGCATATGAGATTCCTTCCGGAGCCACATTCCTCTTCATCCACGAATTGAGGATTCCTGTTCCGTTGATGCAGAGAAGTACTCCGAGACGGGTCTGTTCTTCAGTATGATTGACATGAGCAAATGTGTTCACGCGTGACTGCGGATCGTAATTGACCTCGCCGAGGACTCCGTATACAACGCCGGAAGTACCTGCTGTAGAAGCGATTTCTCCAGGATTGAACACATTGAGAGACAATGCATTGTTAGGCTGATCTCCCGCACGATATGTGATAGGGGTGCCTTCGGCAAGTCCGAGTTCCGCTGCAGCAGACGCGCTCACACGACCCTGCTCGGAGAATGTAGGACGGATCTCCGCGAGGATTGACCTGTCCATTCCGTAATGGTCAAGCAGAATCTGCGCAGGAGCTCCCTCCGCAAAATCCCAGAGCATACCTTCCGAAAGGCCGGAAACCGTAGTACAGATCTCGCCACTGAGCTTCATTGCGATATAGTCGCCAGGAAGCATTATCTTGTATATCCTGTCATAAAGTTCAGGTTCGTTTTCCTTGACCCATGCAAGCTTCGAAGCGGTGAAGTTGCCCGGTGAGTTGAGAAGATGCG
Source organism: Bacteroidales bacterium (assembly GCA_017550025.1). Lineage (GTDB taxonomy): Bacteria > Bacteroidota > Bacteroidia > Bacteroidales > UBA932 > Cryptobacteroides. The sequence goes on from JAFYLU010000031.1 coordinate 14,497, forward strand.
ACAGACAGTTCTCATGTCCGAGGGTGTCAAAAGCCTTCTGGCCATATGGCACCGCCCTTGAATCACACCAGATGATTGACGGACGGAGTACATTCTGATCCTTGTCCACACAGACCAGACCGTGCATCTGATATGATATACCTATGGCCTTGATGTCCTTTGGATCTGCTCCTGATGATGCCATGATGTCAGCTGTGGCAAGCTTCAGATTCTCCCACCATGAGGCTGGATCCTGTTCTGCCCAACCCGGCTTTACAGCTATTATCGCAGCTTCTGTTTTCGGATAGAATGCAGATGAGACACATCTGCCTGTATGTGCATCAACGAGGCTCGCCTTGACCGACGAACTTCCGATATCATAACCTAATAGATACATAGTTTTAGTTTTAGCTGTTATAATATGCAAATTTAATAAAAGTCTTGACAATCCGTCATGTTCCATCAACTTTTACAGACGTATCGAGTATTCAGATCCAGCCTCATACTGCAAAGACATGACATTCTTCCTTCCGTCTTTCGACACGGAGATGATGTTGAAGGTTCTCTCCTGCGGCATGCCGGAGAATTCTCCCTTGCGGGCACCGACAGTAAGGACATTCTCATCCGAATCATAAGTGAACCTTATCATTGACGCCTCTCCCTTCTCATAATCATAGTTGACTCCCTCGTCTTCATAAAGCGTGAACGATCCGTCAGCCCCCTTATATACATAGATATCAAGGACATCCGCCGGCTTTTCGTCAGACCATTGCATTTCAGGGCCGACAGGGATTATAGATCCGGCACGCACATACAAAGGCATCCTCTCATATGGAGCAGCAACCTGCGCCGTATGTCCTCCAGGCATGAACTCATCAGTATAGAAGTCATACCAGCCCTCGCATTCAGGGAAATACATCTCACGGGTACGGGCCCCATATTCATATACCGGTGCTGCCATGAAAGCAGGTCCGAACATATATGCATCGCCTATGTCAAGCACATTTCTGTCATCAGGGAAATCCATGACAAGAGGTCTCATGATGGTATAGTCATCAAAACAAGTAAGTCCCGCAAGTGAATAGATATATGGCATCAGACGGTAGCGCAACCTGATATAATAAAGAATTGACTCATATGCAGGATGTCCCTCCTGAGCTATTTCCCATGGTTCTCTGTAAGGGAACTGGCCATGTGCCCTGAAAAGCGGACAGAACGCGCCGAACTGGAACCAGCGGGTATTCAGCTCGCGCCACTCCTTATGGTCTTCGTTTTCTTTTCCCGTAATGTCCCATATCTGCTGTCCGGCCACATATCTGTTCTCGACGCAGAATCCTCCTATGTCCATGGTCCAGTATGGAATGCCGCTGACAGCGAAATTGAGTCCTGCAGATATCTGGGCCTTCATATCTTCCCAACGGGTGGCGATATCTCCGCTCCATGTGGCAGTGGAATATCTCTGCAGACCTGCGAATCCGCTTCGTGTAAGCAGGAACACGCGTCTGTCCGGATCCGCCTCCCTCTGTCCGTTATATATCGCATCCGCATTGACAAGGGAATATGCATTGAAATATTCCGTCGAAGGGCCAAGGGCGGTAGGGCCGCAGAGAGCCTTGCGGTACTCCATATCCGTACAGTCGCGGATATTCGGCTCGGAAGCATCCATCCACCATGCATCGATACCGAGAGGATAATAATGCTCATACATCTGATTCCAGAAAAGCTTTCTTGCGCCTTCCGCATATGCATCATAGAAGCCGTACAGATATCCTGTTCCTATCCAGTCCCTCACACCGTCCTGCACCGACTTTTCATACATCCATCCCTTTTCGGCGAACTCGTCATAATGTTCTGTTCCCACATAGAACTTCGGCCATACGGAAATCATCATGCGTCCGTTCATTGAATGTATCGAGTCCACCATCGCCTTCGGATCTGGGAATCTTGCAGGATCGAATTGATGGCTGCCCCATGCATCCTCTTCCCAATGGCTCCAGTCCATCACAATGTTATCAATCGGGATATTTCTCTTCCTGAAGCCTTCAAGGGCCTCGATCATCTCTGTCGATGTCTTGTATCTCTCACGGCTCTGCCAGTATCCCATGGCCCATTTAGGCATCACAGGAGCCTTTCCTGTCAGGGTACGGTATCCGGATATGACCTCATCCATATCATCTCCGGCAATGAAGTACCAGTCCATCTGCCTTGACATCTCGCTCCACCACTGCTGCTTCGACTGTTCTCCTTCATCCACCTTGTCATATGCACGCAGACCGAGATACGACACCTGACCGTCCGGTTTCCATTCCACCTTCAGAGGAGTCTTCTCCCCTGCCTCGAGGCAGACCTTGAACTTGTAGCTGTTAGGATTCCAGGCGGTACGCCATCTCTCCGGAACCACGACCTCTCCCCCTATTGACACTGTGGTGTATCCGGCATAATAGAGGCTGAACTGATATTCTCCTGATTCGGGAGCCTCCAAAAAGCCTTCATAAACGACTTCAGCCCCTCCGAACTGAAAATCTTCCGGAAGATTGACGACCTTTGCCATCTCGGGAGCGATAAGATGTTCGAAATAAAGCTGCGGCTCTTCACGTACGAGTACATTACCGTCTGCAGCGACATAAGTTCCTGTCAGAGAACCTTTCCTGCCCTGGGCATCATAGAGTGTAAAGACCTCTCCAATCTGCTTGTAATCATCCGGATTGCCGAAACGCATCATGGAATAGCTGTCCATCAGCACACCATATCCCTTGCTGGACACTATGAAAGGAACAGAAACCTTCGTGTTATATTGGAAGAGCTGTTCATTCTTCCCCTTGTAGTTGAACTCATCAGCCTGATGCTGACCGAGTCCGTAAAAAGCCTCATCTTCAGGAGAGTCGAAGACCTGACGGAAGGTATATCCGCTTGTTCCTTCGACCCTTATCGGCTCAAAGGTCTTTCCACCGCCTTCCTGCTCCGCAAGGATGACGTTGCCCTCCTTGTCCTCAAACCTGACCTCACCTGTAGACATCGACACCACAGCCTTCAAGGCCGAGGTCTCGACCACCAACATACCGTCTTCCTCGACGAGATCGAATCCGGTCCTGCCTTCCTGCGGCAGGACGACAAGGCTTTGAGGATCGGCAAACTTCCGTTCGGGGGTCGCAGAAACATGGACAATCTTGTCACCGACTACTTCGAGACGGACAAGACGGGGTCCGTTTTCACACGGATCCTGCACCTTTACAATTACTCCGCGTCCGTTTTGAACATATGGCTTTGCACATGAGAGTACAATAAGTGCCAGAGCCATCAGGCATGCCAGGGTTTTAGATTTCATATAAGGTTATCTTTAGTGGTCAGTGTAATTCTTTCAGCTAACAAATATACTGAAAGTCAGACATCATCAGCACAGAAGGAAGGAAAAATGTTATTGTTTTGAAACATATTATGATAATAATAAGCAAGGAATTCATATATTTACGGATGATTAACTGAAAAGTCCATGAAAAAGATCTTCATCGCCGCCATGGCGGCATTGGCCATGCCTCTGATGGCATCTGCACAAATAAAGGTAAACATCAGCATCGATGCCGCACCACGCGACAGCATGATGATCCCGAAAGAAATCTACGGCCAGTTCGCCGAGCATCTTGGAGCATGCATCTACGGAGGCCTCTGGGTAGGACCTGAATCTGAAATTCCCAATACTGACGGCTACAGAAACGATGTACTCGAGGCTCTGAAGACATTGAAGGTTCCCGTGATGAGATGGCCGGGCGGATGCTTTGCAGATGAATATCACTGGCGTGACGGTATCGGTCCCCGCGAAGACAGACCGAGGATGGTGAACAGCAACTGGGGCGGCACTGTGGAGGATAATTCATTCGGAACCCACGAATTCCTCAACCTCTGCGAAATGATCGGATGCGAACCATATATCAGCGGAAATGTCGGATCAGGCACAGTGGAAGAGCTCGCAAAGTGGGTGGAATACATGACCGCAGCAGACGGTCCTATGGCAAGACTGCGTGCAGAAAACGGACGCGAGAAGCCTTGGAAGGTCAAATATCTGGGCGTAGGAAACGAGAGCTGGGGATGCGGAGGCAATATGGTTCCGGAATATTACTCACACCTTTACAACCGTTACCAGACCTATTGCCGCGACTACAGCGGAAACAAGCTTTACAAGGTAGCAAGCGGAGCAACCGACTATGACTACAACTGGACAGAGGTGCTGATGAAGAGCATCGGCAGCAGGATGCACGGCGTATCCCTTCATTACTATACAGTCAAGGGATGGGACGGCAGCAAGGGCTCAGCCACAGAATTCACCCCTGAAGAGTACTACAACACACTTGGCAAGGCCGTTGAGGTGGAAAGCGTGCTCAAGAGACATATCGCCATCATGGACAGCCATGACCCTGAGAGAAAGATCGACCTCCTCCTCGACGAATGGGGAACATGGTTCGATGTGGAGCCGGGCACAAATCCGGGACATCTCTTCCAGCAGAACACGATGCGCGACGCAATGGTGGCGGCATTGAGCCTCAACATCTTCCACAAGTACACTTACAGACTGAAGATGACAAACATAGCACAGATCGCCAATGTACTCCAGTCGATGGTGCTGACTAAAGAAGACCGTATGGTGCTCACTCCGACATATCATGTGTTCAGGATGTACAATGTCCATCAGGATGCGCTGTATCTTCCTATGACATGCGACGCCGGAACCTTCACTGACGGTAACGGAAGGGAATGTCCTGTCGTGGATGTCACAGCATCGCGCAGCCAGAACGGCAGCTTCAACATAACCCTGACGAACACCGACCTGGACAATGACGCTGAAATAGTCATGGACATCCCGGGAATAATCATCAGGGAGGCAGAAGGCGAGATCCTGACTTCCGGACAGATACAGGACTTCAATGACTTTGACGCTCCTGAAAAAGTGAAGCCGGAGAAATTCGGCAACTTCAAGATAAAGAACGGCAGGATTACCATAAAGATGCCTTCCAAGTCAATCATATCATTATCTGTAAGATAACAGCAGAAACAGCGGGGCGGCCTATCGGCTGCCCCGCTGCCACTAACACTATACTACTACTATGTCGGCGGGCTATTCAATATCAAAATTCGTATGAAGATCCTTCAGCTTTACCGATAAAGAGCAAAGCAGGAATCCGAACAGAATCAGTCCGCTGCCCGCCAACACGACCACTGTTGCAATTCCCGCACCGAAAGGATTGACAAGCACCAGTACAGACAAGATCAGCAGCAGTATTCCACCGGCTGTGACAAGTCCGCCGCCAGGAACCTGAAGCGTACCGAGGTCATCTGAAAAGCTGAAGAGCATGAAGCTGTTGTAAAGCATCCAGAAACCCATCATGATCGGAAGCATTACAAGGGTCACTCCCGGATATATGCAAAGGAAAAGACCAAGGATCAGGTCAAGAAGGCCACCGATGATCACATATCCCTTCATGAGAAAATAATTGCCGCTCGTAGCTGCCGCAATCAGTTTGGCAGCTCCGACAACCAGCATCAGGACTCCGAAGATTATGCTCAAGGTCACATAGCTTTCGAGGGGAAAGACAAAGACTACGATGCCTGTCACAAGGCAAAGCACGCCTGCCACAAGAAAAAGCCACCAGTGCACTACTGCACGAGAGGCCATCTTTGTAAGGTTCTCAAAATGTCGTTTCATATCATTGTTCGTTTATATACGGCACAATGACAATTCAATTTCCATGCTAATGCAAAAGGAGCAGCCTTTCAGCCGCTCCTTCCGTCAGATCATTTGAAATCCTCCGCCAGATTCCTGCCGGCAATGCCGTCACAGAAGTATTTGTATGCCTCCTTACGCACATAATCGGCGTCAAAGAGATTCGGAGAGTCACCCTTGAGCCAGTAGATATGCTCTGCAGGCGCGTCAGAAAGAGTCCAGAGCGTGATGCCGGAACGCTGTGCCTCAGGAACATTCTCCATATACGAGCGCACGATCATCTTGTATGTATTGGCCTGGTTATTAAGCTGCTGCAGACTAGGATGATCCGTACCGACCGAGACATCGAGTTCTGTAATACGCACAAGCTTGCCGGTAGCCGCCATGACCCTGAACATCTCGTCCACCTGTTCCTTCTTTATGGACACATTCACATGCATCTGCGTGCCGAGACCGTCAACAAGAGGAGCACCTGTACTGTTGTTGCTGTCGATGTAATTCGCAAAAGCTATGATTGCATCAAGCTTGCCCGGACTTATCTCAAGATTGTAATCATTCACAAAAAGCTTGGCCCCTGGAGCGCAATACTTCCTTGCATATTCAAATGCCTTCACCGCATACTCCTTTCCGATATAATATCCCCAATACCAGTGATCGGAAGCCCAGTTGAGATTAAGAGTGTTTCCTTCGACCGGAGCCTTGTCCTGTCCGTTGAACACATTGTTGATGCCGCGCCACGCATTGGATCCGTCTGCAATAGGCTCGTTTATCACATCCCAAGCCACGACACGGTCACCCATATGCTCGGCCATCTGTCTGATCCAAGACTCCATGGCTCCAAGAAGAATCTCCTTCTTTTCTTCCGGAGTCTTGTTCACGCTGCGTGCCGAAGCCGCCTGCGCATTCTTCTTTCCGAACCTGAAGTCATCAAACCATATCTTCGATCCGGGCTCTCCTCCGAACTGCAGGCCGATACGCTCTATATCGCCAAGCTCGTTCTCTCCAAGCGTGAACTCGCCACAAAAATATGTCCAGTCATTACCCGGAGTGAACATATCCTTATAAATGCCATCATAATCCGCATTCTGACCGAGGAACTGGCAGGTCAAGCCACTGTCAGACCTGGCGTAGAATTCATAACAGTAGGTCTCTCCTTTGACAAGATAGTCGTTCAAGGTCCAGAACAGCTGTGCATCCCACATGTTCACGCAATCCGAACCGATGGTAAAGCGGATTGCCTTTCCGCTGCCGTCACGTCCGGGCTGTTCCAGGGCATAGGTGAACTTTCCCCAGAAGCCTGACCATCCGTCGGTCCCCTGCTCGAAGCCGGAATTCGACACAACATTGTCAAACTGGCCTGAAGAAGAGCCGCCCCCCTGGGCAGACGGTGCGATGAGAGACTTCAGATACTGCTGCTGTTGCTGTGTATGCCATAGGAAATTATGTCCATACAGGTTGATATCACGGGGAACAAGGGCTGTGAATGCATCAATGGTACCGAAGTCAAGCTTTCCGTTGGGCCTGACCACCGAAGAATGCTTCATGGCATTCCCCATCGTGAATATCTGGAAATTCCTGTCTGCTACTGTCTTGTAAACAGGGTCGTTTATATAAAGACCGGCATCCAGTCCCAGTCCTACCGTCATGCCTGGAGCATATTCCTCCACATATTCCTTTATGTCCTTATATTTCGCGATCTGTTCGGCAAGGGTCAGAACAGGTTTTTTATTTGGAACAACCGGATCTGTCTTCTCATCACAACATGCAAAGAGTGCCACGGAAACAGCCAGGGGAAGAAGGTGCTTCAGGAATTTAATGTCTGTCATAGTTCAGTGTCGTTAGTTTTCAATCTGTAAATATAGCCATTCCGCTGTAAATTCCATATTCATCATTTATATTTTGCAAAACGAAAGCCTGAAACAGATGGACTTAAACAAAAAATGGCGGCACCATGGCCGCCATTCTGATATTCCGATCCAACCGGAGGCTAAAGCATAGCCTTCACCTGATTGTAGACATTTTCTGCTGTGAAGCCGAGCTTCTCGTCAAGCACCTTGTAAGGAGCCGAGAATCCGAAGCTTTCAAGACCGAAGACTTTGCCGTTGCATCCAACGAGTCCCTGGAGATTCACAGGAAGACCGGCTGTAAGTCCGAATGTCTTTGCTCCTGCAGGGAGCACGCTTTCCTGATATTCCTTTGACTGGCTGCGGAAGAGTCCCTCTGAAGGACAGCTGACAATACGTATCTTCACGCCCTCCTCACGAAGAAGTTTCGCTCCGGCCTCCAGTGTAGCCACTTCAGAACCTGAAGCCACGAGGATCACATCCGGATTTTCATCAGAACCAGCAACAATGTATGCACCCTTTTCAGCGCCCTCATAGCATGTTCCTTCCGTAAGCATGTCTACATTCTGACGGGACAGGATAAGTCCTGTAGGAGTATCTGTATTCTCCATCGCCATTCTCCAGCATACAGTAGTCTCTTCTGCATCTGCCGGACGAAGAACGAGCATAGAGTTCTTTCCGCTGTGGTTCTTCATCTTCTCCATGAGTCTGATCTGCGCCTCCTGCTCTACAGGCTCATGAGTAGGACCGTCTTCGCCTACGCGGAATGCATCATGCGACCAGATGAACTTCACAGGAAGCTCCATGAGAGCCGCCATACGCACTGCAGGCTTCATATAGTCAGAGAACACGAAGAATGTTCCGCATCCTGCGATGACTCCGCCATGAAGTGTCATACCGATACATACGCATGCCATTGTGAGTTCCGCAACTCCGGCCTGGAAGAATGCACCGCTGAAATCACCCTTGGCAAATGCATGTGTCTTGTTGAGGAAACCGTCAGTCTTGTCCGAATTCGAAAGGTCAGCCGATGCAACCACCATGTTCGGAACATTTTCAGCAAGCATGCCCAAAACCGTAGCAGATGCGTTTCTTGTAGGGCTGCCCGCCTTCTGCTGAACCTTTGTCCAGTCCAGTTCAGGAGCCTTTCCGCTGAACCATTCAGCCTGCTTTGCCGCCATCTCCGGATTTGCCTCTGCCCATGCAGCCTCTTCAGCATGACGCTCTGCAACGATAGTCTTGAGCTCTGCCTCACGCTTTGCATAAATTTCCTTGACCTCATCAAAGATCACGAACGGATCGTCAGGATTACCGCCGAGGTTCACTATTGTATTTCTGTATGCGTCACCGCCAAGAGGTGCGCCGTGAGTCTTGCAGTTGCGTTCATATGACGAATTATCCGCCTTTCTCGCTCCCTTGCCCATAACGCATTTTCCAATGATGAGCGTAGGACGGTCATTTATGGTCTTCGCTTCGTCAAGGGCCTTGCGGATCTGGTCGCAGTCATTTCCGTTGATTGTAATGACATGCCATCCCCATGATGCATACTTCATGGCAGTATCTTCTGTCATGACATCCGAGCACTCTGTAGAAAGTTGGATATCGTTCGAGTCATAGAACATTACGAGATTGTCAAGACCGAGAGTACCGGCAACGCGGCCTGCGCCCTGTGAAATCTCCTCCTGGATACCGCCGTCTGATATGTATGCGTAGATGGTCTCCTTTGCAAATGTAGGGTTTGAAGTACGTGCAGCAAGGAATTTGGCAGCTATTGCAGCACCCACTGCAAAGACATGTCCCTGTCCGAGAGGTCCTGATGTGTTCTCGATGCCACGCATCACATCCACTTCCGGATGACCGGGAGTAGGTGAGCCCCACTGACGGAACTGCTTGAGTTCATCGATAGTGAACTTGCCTGCCAGAGCGAGCTGCGCATAAAGCATAGGAGACATGTGGCCAGGGTCGAGGAAGAAGCGGTCACGACCTTCCCATTTCGGATTTTCCGGATCATACTGAAGGTACTCTGAATAGAGGACATTGATGAAATCTGCTCCACCCATCGCTCCGCCCGGATGTCCGGAATTAGCTTTTTCCACCATGGAAGCTGCGAGAATACGGATATTGTCAGCAGCTGAATTCATTACTTTAACGTCATTCATAATATGATAATGTATATTGTTTTCAGGTTTATCTCGCAAATTTAACATTCTGTTTGTGATTTTCATGGCCTTTTGCAAATATTCTGAACCAAATTCAGGCATTCTGTCGGAATCATCATAATAATTGTTGAAAATCATAAGGAGATGACACAATAATACAATCAATGATTACCTATATTTATTATCTTTGTACGGATGATAAAAATGCTCGGTCATGAAACGGATCGTATCACTCATATCGATGCTGACAGCTGCCATGTGTCTTACCATGGAGGCGAAGGTAAGCCTTCCGTCAATCCTGTCGGACGGGATGGTGCTCCAAAGGGACAAGCCCATATGCATATGGGGAAATGCCGACAGCCGGGAAAGCTTCATAATCTGCTGGCAGGGCAAGAGTCATATCATCGAATCCGGAGAGGACGGGAGCTGGTCGGCAGAGCTCCCGGAATGCGGCCCCGGCGGTCCGTATGAGATGACAATCGGCGATATCGTACTTAAAGACATTCTGGTCGGAGATGTATTCCTCTGCTCCGGACAATCAAACATGGAACTGCCGGTAAGAAGAGTCACAGACATGTTCGCATATGAAATCGCCGCATATGAGGAAAGCCGTATCCGGCAGTACTCCGTCCCACAGGTCTACGACTTCAACAGTCCGCAGGAAGACACACCTGCATCATCATGGAAGCCTTGTACACAGGAGAATGTGATGGAATTCTCCGCCCTCGCATATTTTTTCGCCAAGGAAATATTCAGACAGACCGGTGTCCCTGTCGGCATTGTGAACTCAAGCTGGGGAGGCACACCTGTGGAAGCTTGGATATCAGAGGAGGCACTGAAAGATTTTCCGAAGCACATCAACGAGAAACGTCTTTATGAAGATTCCGGCTACAGGCACAGGATCAAACTGCTCGAGGGGGAGAATTTCCATCACTGGAACACTACACTTCACAAGAACGACCCGGGATTGAATGAAGCAATCCCATGGTTTGCCGAAGAATATGATGACAGCAGCTGGAAAGAGACCGGCATGTTTTCGGATGAATGGGGAAATGACGGACTTAACCCGCAGGCCGGATCACACTGGATGCGCAAGGATTTCACTGTGCCGTCATCCATGTCCGGCAAGGCAGCAGTGCTGCGTCTGGGATGCATTGTCGATTCCGACTCCGTCTATGTAAACGGACACTTTGTCGGAAGCACCGGCTATCAGTATCCTCCGAGAATCTATACTATCCCATCCGGAATTCTCCATGAAGGTATCAACAATGTAACTGTCAGGATAGTAAGCAACGGCGGGCAGCCTTCTTTCGTACCGGAAAAACCATACAAGATAATATCAGGAGACCAGGAGATCAATCTGGAAGGTACCTGGAGATACAGGCTCGGAACTCTGATGCCTGCCGCTCCGGAAATGATGTTTTTCCACTACAAGCCGGTATGCCTGTACAATGCCATGATACATCCGTTGAGAAAATTCGGATACAGGGCTGTGCTCTGGTATCAGGGAGAGTCGAATGTTGGCAGATGGAATGAATACGCTGCCCTTCTCACGCGGATGACAGGCTGCTGGAGAAAGGCGTTCAATGATGAGGACCTGCCGTTCTATATCGTCGAGCTCGCCGACTTCCTGCATGAAGACGACATTTCCGGACGCGAAGCATGGGCCCGGATGAGGGAAGAACAGGCCAGAGCCGTATCCATGAACAGACACACCAGACTCATCAGGAACAGCGACCTGGGAGAATGGAACGACATACATCCGCTTGACAAGAAGACACTCGGCAACAGAGCAGCCGAAGCAGTATTGAAGGATATAAGAAACAACTAAAACAATAACCGCATGTCGCATTCTAACATTGAATCAAAAGGATTCTACAAGCTTTCATGGCTTCAGAGAATCGGTTTTGGAGCAGGAGACATGGCCCAGAACCTCATTTACCAGACAGTCAGCATATGGCTTCTGTTCTTCTACACAAATGTCTATGGCATCAGCCCCGGTTCAGCGGCCATCATGTTCCTTGTCGTAAGACTGGTGGACGTCCTCTGGGATCCGCTTGTCGGAGCATTCGTTGACAAGAGCAACCCTAAATGGGGAAAATACCGTTCATGGCTGGTCATCGGAGGTATCCCGCTTGTAGGTCTGGCAATCCTTTGCTTCTGGAACGGATTCAGCGGCTCAATCGTCTATGCATACATCACCTATGTGGGCATGAGCATGTGTTACACGCTGGTCAATGTGCCTTACGGAGCATTGAACTCATCCCTCACCCGCGACACTGAAGAAGTGACCATCCTGACATCAACAAGAATGTTCATGGCCAATCTCGGAGCACTTATCGTAAAGTCTCTGCCGCTGGTCATTGCAATATTCGCCCCGAAGGCGATGGACGGCTCTGCCATAACAGACAAGCCGGAGTCCGCCACAGCATGGTTCATCACAATGACTATTTTTGCCCTGGCCGGTCTGGCACTCCTTATCTTCTCCTTCTCCCAGTGCAAGGAACGCGTGGTTATGGACCAGAAAGAGGCCGAAAATGTAAAGGTCAGCGACCTCTGGATGGAATTTGTCCGCAACCGTCCGCTCAGAGTCATTGCATTCTTCTTCATCACAGCCTTCGCAATGATGAGCATCGGTAACGCTGCAGACGCATATTTCATGAACTACAATGTCGGAGCGACCCCTGTCATGACCACGGCTTTCATGTGGCTCGGAACTATACCGGCATTCATATTCATGCCTCTTGTTCCTGCCATCAAACGTAAGATCGGCAAGAAAGGCATGTTCTACCTTTTCCTCGGAACTGCCATAGCCGGCATGGCAATGATGTACATCTTCGTATCAGTACCTGCACTCAAGCAGTTCTGGTTACTTTGCATTGCACAGTTCGTAAAGAGCACGGGCATCATCGTAGCCACCGGATACATGTGGGCACTCATTCCTGAAGTGGTCTCTTATGGAGAATATACTTCCGGACGCCGCATCGCAGGTATCGTAAACGCTCTTACCGGAATTTTCTTCAAGGCGGGAATGGCTTTTGGAGGAGTCGTGCCAGGCATCGTCCTCGCAATCGTAGGATTCAATGCAGAACTTCCGCAGCAGACAGCACTTGCGGAGCAGGGTATCCTGTGGCTCGTATGCGTGATCCCGGCCATCCTGCTCGTACTCGCAATCTACATCATTTCTAAATATGAACTTGAGGATGATGTGATCGACAAGATCAACAAGGCAATCGAAGACAGATCTAAAAATTAAACATATGAAACGTTTTTTCATTTTTGCTTCCGCAGCACTGATCGCAGCCGGCTGCGCATCGCAGGAGCCTCAGGGCATAAAGGATGCATTCGAAGGCAAATTCCTTATAGGAACAGCCCTCAACGCATGGGAAATCACCGGAGCCGACACGGCTGGAGTTGCTCTGGTCAAGAAACACTTCAACTCAATAGTTGCAGAAAACTGCATGAAGAGTGAGGAGATCCATCCGGAGGAAAACGTCTACAATTTCGAACTTGCAGACAAGTTCGTGGAGTTCGGCGAAGCGAACGACATGTTCATCATAGGCCACTGCCTCGTATGGCATTCACAGCTGGCAAAATGGTTTGCATACGACGAGAGCGGTGAATATGTGACACCGGAGGTGCTCAAGCAGCGCATGAAGGACCATATCACCACCATCATGACACGCTACAAGGGCCGCATCCACGGATATGATGTAGTCAATGAGGCCATTATAGAGGACGGATCATACAGAAAGAGCCCGTTCTACGACATCCTTGGAGAAGAATTCATCCCATGGGCATTCGAGTGCGCCCATGCAGCAGACCCTGACGCTGAACTCTACCTCAACGACTACGGCATGAGCGATCCCGGCCGTCGTGACGGATATGTGAAGCTGATCAGGCAGCTCAAGGAAAGAGGTCTGCGCATCGACGCAATCGGAATGCAGGCACATGTCGGACTTGACTACCCTACTGTCGAGGAGTTTGAGGAAAGCCTCATGGCATTTGCCGGAACAGGCGTCAATGTGATGATCACAGAGTGGGACATGACAGCGCTTCCAACAGTGAACATGGGTGCAAATGTTTCTGACTGGGCAGAATACAGAGAGCAGCTCAACCCATACAAGGACGGCCTTCCTGAAGAGGTTTCAGCACAGTGGAACGCAAGGATGAAGAGCTTCATGGATCTCTTCCTAAAGCATTCAGACGTAGTGACACGTGTAACAGCATGGGGCGTGAGCGACAATGACTCATGGAAGAACAACTGGCCGATTCCGGGACGTACAGACTACTGCCTCCTCTTCGACCGCAATCTCGAACCGAAACCATTCCTTAACGAATATCTAAACAAATAACGCTATGGCAACCAAGAAAAGATATCTTTTCCCTGCCGACTTCATGGCAGACCCTTCAGTGCATATCTTCAACGACAGGATATACATATACCCTTCGCATGACTGGGAATGCGAAAACGTTGAAAACGACAACGGAGACCAGTATGTAATGAAGGATTATCATGTCCTTTCCACAGACGATCCTATGAACGGCGAGGTAATTGACCACGGATGTGCACTCAAGCTTGAGGATATACCATGGGCGGGCCGTCAGATGTGGGACAACGACTGCCAGGAGAAGGACGGCAAATACTATATGTACTTCCCTCTCAAGGACAAATGTGACATATTCCGCATCGGAGTAGCAATCGCCGACCGTCCGGAAGGTCCTTTCATTCCACAGCCGGATCCGATCCGCGGAAGCTACAGCATGGATATCTGCGTCCTCAAGGAAGGAGATGACTATCTGATGTATTTCGGCGGACTCTGGGGAGGACAGCTCCAGAGATACAAGGACAACAAGGCTCTCGAGAGCGCATATCTTCCTGAAGGAGATGAGCCTGCACTTCCAAGCCGCGTCGTGAAGCTTACTGACGACATGCTCCAGTGGGCAGAAGAGCCAAGGCCTGTATTTGTAGTCGATGAGGATGGCAATCCTTTGAAGGCCAATGACCCTCACCGCTTCTTCGAGGCGAGCTGGGTACACAAGCATAACGGAAAATACTACTTCTCGTATTCGACAGGTGACAGTCACCTCCTCTGCTATGCAATCGGAGACAATCCTTATGGACCGTTCACATACAAGGGCGTGATTCTTACCCCTGTAGTGGGCTGGACAACCCATCATTCCATCCTCGAATATAAGGGAAAGACATATCTGTTCCACCATGACAGCGTTCCTTCAGGAGGCAAGTCATGGCTCAGGAGTCTGAAGGTATGCGAACTCACATACAACGAGGACGGAACGATACAGACAATCGAAGGAATTGATGAATAATTTCCTCAAGATACTGATCATCATATGCATTGCCATTACCGGATGTTCAAGACAATCCGGCAATGGCAATCTCTTATGGCTGCCTGCCGACGACATCCTTTCAGATGCAGAGACTATAGTGGATTCTTCTCTGGACCTGAAGAATGACGGCTTCATGATCAGGGATACGGAGACCGGCAGAAAAATCATGGCAAAGACGGAAATCGGAGCCATGTACGGAAAATATGCCCTTCAAAGGATGGAGAGGACAGGCAAGGCCTCCGGCAGAATAGATATCAAGGAAGAGCCGTCTTACGAAAGAAGGATACTCAACCATTGGGATAATCTGGACAATACGGTGGAAAGGGGCTATGCAGGTCATTCGATATGGCATTGGGGAGAAGCCCTGGATGCGGAACTGATAGATGAATATGCCAGACTCAACGCATCTGTCGGAATCAACGGAAGTGTCCTGAACAATGTAAACGCCTCACCAGAAATACTCTGCAGAGAGAATCTGGAGCGCGCAGCCGAGATTGCGGACATCATGCGCCCGTACGGCATACATGTGTATCTGTCCGTGAATTTCTCTTCTCCTTCTGCACTCGGAGGTCTTGAAACTTCTGACCCTCTGGATCCGGAAGTCAGGAAATGGTGGGCATCGAAAGCTGCAGAGATATATTCTCTCATACCAGACTTCGGAGGCTTTCTTGTCAAGGCTAATTCAGAAGGCCGTCCGGGACCGCAGGACTTCGGACGCACACATGCAGACGGGGCAAACATGCTTGCAGATGCTCTTAAACCGTATGACGGCATAATAATGTGGAGGGCATTCGTTTATTCTGCACAAAGCAGCGACAGAGCAAATCAGGCTTATGAAGAATTCCAGCCCCTCGACGGTCAATTCAGGGATAACGTATTGATACAGATCAAGAACGGTCCTATTGATTTCCAGCCACGAGAGCCTTTCAGCCCTCTCTTCGGTCAGATGCCGCAGACACAGCTTATGCCGGAATTCCAGATCACTCAGGAATATCTGGGATTCTCAAACCATCTTGTGTACCTGCACCCGCTCTTCAAGGAATGCCTTGACAGCGACACATACTGTAACGGCCAGGGATCTACCGTTGCGGCAATAACAACAGGCAAGACATATCCTTCAGTTTACAGGACCAGTGCAATTGCAGGAGTCGCAAACATCGGCCGTGACGAGAACTGGTGCGGGCATCATTTCGCTCAATCTTCATGGTACGCATTCGGACGAATGGCATGGGACACCAGTCTGTCATCAGAGGAAATCGCCCGCGAATGGCTCATGCAGACCTTCACTCCTGCTCCCGAGTTCACAGAACCGGTTCTCGAGATGATGCTGACTTCACGTGAGGCAGCTGTAGACTACATGATGCCTCTGGGTCTGCATCATATTTTCGCATGGGACCATCATTACGGGCCGGAGCCATGGTGCGAGATAGAAGGGGCACGTCCCGACTGGCTTCCGAAATACTACCATAAGGCCGACAGTCATGGAATCGGCTTTGACCGCACAAGGGACGGAAGCGGAAATGTAAATCAATACCATGAGCCTTTGGCATCCATCTATGATTCCATAGAGACATGTCCGGAAGAGCTGATCCTCTGGTTTCACCACGTGCCATGGGCACACATAATGCCATCAGGCAGGACTCTTTGGGATGAGATGTGCCGCAGATACGACCGAGGCGTCATGAAGGTTCGTGAATATCAGGATATATGGGAACAGATGGAGCCATATATTGATAAGAAGAGATGGGAGGAAGTCCGAGGAAAACTGAAGATTCAGGAAAAAGATGCTCGATGGTGGCGTGACGCATGCATCCAATATTTCGGCGAGTTCTCCGGAATGCCTGTACCGCATGATATAGAACAGCCCGAAATTCCTTTAGATGAACTTAAGAAAATAAAGCTTGACCTCAAGCACCATAATTGACACAAGTCATATTTTCAGAATGAAATAACAATCAGGGCGGCCCATAAGGACCGCCCTGAAACTTTCAATCAAGAAATATCCTGATTAAGCGTTAAGAGTGTAGTACTCGCATGACTTTGAGCCCTTTACCTCAACCTCTACATTGAGCTTGCCCTCACGAGCGAGCCATCCGAGAGCTGTATAGAACTCTGCGCTTCCAAGACCAGACTCCTTCTTAAGCTTTGTCTCTGTCATTCTGCCATTGGCATTGAGCGCATTCCAGATAACGCCTGCGTTGCTTCCGATGTTGTTGATTTCCATAGTTTCAATCAATTTAAAATCATTACTTCATTGACGGACAGTTCCGTCGCTAATTCTGTTTCTATTTTATTCGGGGGGCAAAGATAATCAAATAATTTTATAACTGATTTTAACACAATTAATTATGACAGTCTGATACACTTTGAATTTTTCAAGGCACAAATAACGGCACTTTCATTTTATTCCAAATAAGACATATTTGATTACAAATCATCAAATATAATGGTAACATAAAAAATATAGAATTTTTCTGTTTTTATGTGAGTTTCAACTATATTTGGATAAAATTACACAAAATGAAAAAGTTACTCATCCCTATTTTAAGCATTATGATGCTTATAAACAGCATCCCGTCATATGGCTGGGGTGCAAAAGGCCATGACATCGTTGCCGCAATCGCAGAACAGAACCTGACAAAAAAGGCAAAGAAAGAGATCAACAAGCTTCTCGGCGGCAAATCTATCGTTTACTATTCGTCATGGATGGACAATATCCAGAACTCCCCATATTGGAAGGACGGCTACTACAAGACCAAGACCTGGCATTATGCCAATGTAGACAAGGGACACACTTACGAGACAATGAGCAAGAATGAGAACGGAGACGTCGTAACCGCTCTTGAGATGCTTTCAAAAGAAATGACAGTCAACTATGACAACCTCACCGACAGCATGAAAGTCGACTATCTGAAGATGATCGTTCACCTTGTAGGAGACCTGCATTGCCCGATGCATGCCGGAAGACTGTCAGACCGCGGTGGCAACAAATGCAAGGTAATGTGGTTCCGCGAAGAGACAAACCTTCACTCTGTCTGGGACAGCAAGATAATTGAATCTGCCCATAAATGGAGCTACAGCGAATGGTGCGACAATCTTGACCGTGCAGACAAGAAATACAGGAAGAGTGTTACGCGCGGTACATATCAGGAGTGGTTCACAGCGACTGTTGAAGGTGCGGCAAAGATCTACGATTATGTAGAAAGCTCGGAATCTGCAGTACCTGTACTCTCCTATCAGTTTGTATACGATTTCTCCCCAATGCTGGAAGAACAGCTTCTGCTTGCCGGATACAGGCTGGCTTATGTCCTGAACAGCATTTTCTAAAAGAAATACTGCTTATTTCATGTGATCAGGCCTTTATCCCCTTCCATGACGACGGGATAGGGGCCTCGATTGTCATAGGTTCTTTCTTTACGGGGTGAACGAAGGTGATCCTGCGTGCATGCAGGGAAATACCTCCGTCCGGATTCGATCGAGGCGCACCGTACTTGAGGTCTCCCTTGATAGGACATCCCAGATTCGACAACTGACAACGTATCTGATGATGACGGCCTGTCAGAAGTTCAACTTCCACGAGCCAATACCTTTCGGTCTTGTCGATCAGTCTGTAATTGAGCTTTGCGAGCTTGGCATCCTTACGCCTCTGGCCGGGACGGCATATGTATGACTTGTTTTGCTTTTCGTTGCGCCACATCATATCCTCAAGATGTCCTTCCACTGGAGACGGAGCGCCACATACCAGAGCCCAATAATATTTCTGTACATCAGAGTCTCTGAACATGGCATTGAGACGCTCAAGCGCCTTTGATGTCTTGGCAAGGACGACAATTCCGCTTACAGGACGGTCAAGACGATGCGGCAGACCCATGAAGACCTGTCCGGGTTTGGCATCTCGTTGAGCGATAAAAGCCTTGTAAGCCTCTGTCAGAGGCTCGTCGGAGGTCTTGTCACCCTGTACAATCTCCCCTACCCTCTTGTTCACGACCAGAAGATGATTGTCTTCATATAAAATTCTTGAAGCGAGGTCTTCGAATTCCTCGCGCGGAAGTTCTCTGTAGATCATAATCGTTTCTATATGCCAATACCGGCGCAAAAATAGCAATTATGTCATTACCGGAGGCATGTTGTCATGAAAATTCTGACATTTTGGCATATATTTTTTCGTCTGTGACATTGGCACAAGTTTAGATATTATCCCGGCGTCGCGTAAATGTCATCCCGGCTGACTATCGGGAGCGCATTACCGGAATATTTAGGAATAATAAATTAAAAATATAAGAATTATGGGAAAAATCATTGGAATTGACCTTGGAACCACCAACTCATGCGTGGCAGTGATGGAAGGTAACGAGCCTACAGTCATCATCAATAATGAAGGACAGAGAACAACACCTTCAGTAGTGGCATTCACCGACGGTGGTGAGAGAAAGATCGGTAACCCTGCAAAGCGTCAGGCCATCACAAACCCTCACAAGACAATCTTCTCTATCAAGAGATTCATGGGTGAGAAGTACGATCAGGTGACAGGTGACATCGCACGCGTACCTTATAAGGTAGTAAAGGGCGAGAATAACACTCCTCGCGTTGACATCGACGGCCGTCTCTATTCTCCACAGGAAATCTCCGCAATGATTCTCCAGAAGATGAAGAAGACTGCAGAGGAGTACCTCGGGCAGGAGGTTACAGAGGCTGTCATCACTGTACCTGCATACTTCTCTGATTCACAGCGCCAGGCTACAAAAGAGGCTGGTCAGATCGCAGGTCTTGATGTAAAGCGTATCATCAACGAGCCTACAGCTGCAGCTCTCGCATACGGTCTTGACAAGCAGAACAAGGATATGAAGATCGCTGTATACGACCTCGGTGGCGGTACATTCGATATCTCTATCATGGACCTCGGAGACGGCGTATTCGAAGTTCTTTCGACAAACGGTGACACTCACCTCGGCGGTGACGACTTCGACCAGGTAATCATCGACTGGCTCGCAGCAGAGTTCGCTTCAGAAAACGGCGGCATCGACCTCAAGAAGGATCCTATGGCTCTCCAGAGACTCAAGGAGGCTGCAGAGAAGGCAAAGATCGAGCTCTCAAGCCAGACTTCAACTGAAATCAATCTTCCTTACATCATGCCGGTAGACGGTATGCCAAAGCACCTCGTGAAGACTCTTACAAGAGCAAAATTCGAGCAGCTTGCTGACACCCTCATCCAGAGAACAGTGGAGCCATGCCGCAAGGCGCTTCAGGATGCAGGTCTCCAGCCATCAGACATCAACGAGGTACTCCTCGTGGGAGGTTCTACACGTATTCCTGCCATCCAGGCAGTCGTAGAGAAGTTCTTCGGAAAGGCTCCTAACAAGAGCGTGAACCCGGACGAGGTAGTAGCAATGGGAGCTGCAATCCAGGGTGGTGTACTCGCAGGTGATGTGAAGGATGTCCTTCTCCTTGATGTGACTCCGCTTTCACTCGGTATCGAGACTCTCGGCGGCGTGATGACAAAGCTCATCGAGGCCAACACTACAATCCCTACAAGAAAGTCACAGGTATTCTCTACAGCCGCTGATAACCAGCCTGCAGTAGACGTACATGTTCTTCAGGGAGAGCGTCCGATGGCAAAGGACAACAAGCTCATCGGCAACTTCATCCTTGACGGAATCGCACCTGCACCAAGAGGTGTACCACAGATCGAGGTGACATTCGACATCGACGCAAACGGTATCCTCAACGTGTCTGCAAAGGACAAGGCTACAGGCAAGGAACAGAACATCCGCATCGAGGCTTCATCAGGACTTTCTGACGCAGAGATCCAGAGAATGAGGGATGAGGCAAAGGCTAACGAGGCTGCTGACAAGGCAGAGAAGGAGCGCATCGACAAGATCAACAATGCTGACGGCATGTGCTTCCAGACAGAGAAGAATCTCAAGGAGTACGGCGACAAGATCCCTGCAGAAAAGAAGTCTGCAATCGAAAACGCCATGAACTCACTCAAGGAAGCTGTAAAGGCACAGAACATCGCTGACATCGACAAGTACAACGCTGAGCTCGAGGCAGCATGGCATGCAGCTTCAGAGGATATGGCAAAGGCTGCACAGGCAGGCCCACAGCCAGGAGCACAGGGTCCTTTCAACGGACAGGCAGGTCCGCAGGGCGCTGACGACCAGGGAGTTGACGAGCAGTAAAAGCTCAATACATCAGATAAAGAGGACAGTTCCGACATTTCGGGACTGTCCTCTTGCTTTATTTATGCTGCAGAATTGCAGTTTGGTGCATGGTTTGACATGAGAAGGCTGGGACATTAAATGACAGGATTATGACGACTGCTATAATCTGTATCTTTGTTATCGGCTATGCGTTGATAGCATTGGAAAACTGGACAAAGGTCAACAAGGCTGCCGTAGCTCTTATTATGGCTGTATTCAGCTGGACCTTGTATTACTGGGGATTCGGGGCGACAGAAGGAAATATAACTGCCTTTACAAAGGCTCTTGGGGAAACCTCCGAAGTCCTGTTCTTTCTATTGGGAGCCATGGTGATAGTGGAAGTGGTGGACACCAACGGTGGATTTGATTTCGTCAGAGAGAAGTTAGGTTCAAAAAACAAGAGAGGCCTGCTCTGGAAGTTATCACTGACCACATTCTTCCTCTCCGCAGTACTGGACAACATGACCACTGCAATCATCATGACAATGATAATGGACAAGCTGGTGTCTGAAAGGAAAGACAAGTTGTTCTATGCATCTGCCATAATCCTGGCGGCAAACAGCGGAGGCGCATTCTCCCCTATCGGAGACGTGACTACCATCATGCTTTGGGTCAAGGGCAACATATCCACTTTCGGAGTGATCAGGTCATTGTTCTTCCCATCATTGGTTTCAGTACTCGTACCTGTCATAATAATGAGTTTCTTCCTGAAAGGAGATCTCGCACCCGACACAGACACCTCGACGGAATGCAATGACAGCCGCATAGGAATAAGTAAGGGCGAAAGGACTGTTGTCTTTTTCATTGGTGTGGGCGGACTGCTTTTCGTACCTGTATTCAGGTTCCTGACAGGACTTCCTCCTTTCATGGGAATATTGCTGATTCTTTCCCTGCTCTGGGTTGTGACGGAATTCATATTCAAGCAAAGGAAATACAAGGACATTCCTTCATCGGAATTGCCTGATGTATCAGCACTCCTGCATAAGATAGATTTGAGCACCATCCTGTTCTTTCTTGGCATACTGACCACTGTCTCCGCTCTGTCAGAGACAGGAATATTGAAGTCTGCCGGCAGATTCCTTGACAATGCTTCCGACGGAAATCCGTATATAGTGACTGCTGCCATCGGCTTTCTGTCAGCTGTTGTCGACAATGTCCCTCTCGTGGCAAGCTGCATGGGCATGTATGACGTGATGCAGGAAGGGGGCGGGACAATCCGGGAGCTGGCATTATATGGGGTCGACGGTACATTCTGGGAACTTCTGGCCTACAGTGCAGGTATCGGAGGAAGCATGCTCATCATCGGTTCAGCAGCCGGAGTGGTTGTGATGGGACTGCAGAACATATCATTCGGATGGTACCTGAAAAACTTCAGCTGGCTCGCCTGTCTGGGATACATATCCGGCATACTGACCTATCTGATACAGGACATTGCCGTATGAATCACACAGTACAAAAGCTTGAGCCAGCTGACTGTTTATGGAATCTACTCTACAGGGATGGATTCCACACGGACATATTTCTGAACAAATGACGGATCGTCTTTTGCAATCCAGTACATTTCGTTCTTTGTAAGGTCTCTGATGATATACCTGTGCGCCCAATCTCCTGAATCATGATCGTAAACGCCCCTGATGATGGCTCCAAGTTCAGGATCTGTCTCGATATTGTAAGATCCTGTCACCACATGCGGTATATCAGAAAAACTGTCAAGGTTCTGATAGATCTTGTATGATCTGTCATTGCGCACTATCTCCAGGAAGACATATGTGCCGGCCTCGAGGGCACTACCGTTCCACTCGACAAGCTCCCACTTTCCAGAGATATTATTTGCATTGACATCAAGGTATTCCGGCACAGGCTGCGACTGATCCTTGTTGTCGCATGAGATCAGGGCTGTGGCAGCCGCCAGAATCATCAATATTAAATTTCTAATCTTCATATAAATGTTTTTATTTTCTCACTGTTTTGCATCGTTTATGACGACTTTGACCGAAGAACGGCTCGGGGGCACTCCAAGGCCTTTGAGTATCACTACAGCATTCCTTTCAGCGCCTTCTGCCGACGGATCATATTTAATCACGATCTGTCCTTCTTGTCCTGGCTGAACGATTTCAGGATCACATCTGAAAGTCAGGGACTGCGGAAGAAATGATGTCTCACATTCAAGCTTCAAGTCCTTCGCTCCGAGATTGATGAAGCAGAGTCTTTCCACAGCTCTGACACCGGATCTGAACTCCACTACATCGTTTCGGAGTCTTATCGTCCCCATCTGGATCGGCCAGTCCAATGACATATCCGCACCATTATTCACTTCCACTGACAGCCTGAGCACTGCCGCGGGATCTTCATGTGCTTCCGTATAGACAAAGACCTTTCTCTCGAATCTGCCAGGATGTCCTTTGGGATTATACATAAGCTGTATCTCGCCCTTCTGTCCCGGCAAGATTTCCTTTGCCGATACCGTCGCTGTCATACAGGAACATGTCGTCACGATCCTTATCCCCTTCAGAGATTCCGAACCTGTATTTTCGAATCTGTAGACGAAACATTTCGGAGAATCGGCCTCATTCATAGGCTCCGCTACGATATGTCTTGTATCGAATCTCATGAATGAAGATTCTTCGGACAGGCGGGGATCAGCTACACTCTCTACCTTTTCACGAGGAATGATGCGCAGCTGACCGGATGCGGTGACACCTGCTGTCATCGCAAGTCCATATGCCAATATAAGTCCGAAAAGTCTCATTTCTACAGCCAGCCGTTTCCGTTTGCAGATTCGCGTACGGTAATCACGAACTTGTCAGTCCTGCTGCCGGTAACCTCGGCTTCTGTCTGACCGGTCTTAAGACCTTTTACAATCATCTTACCGTCAACTATTTCAGCTGTAGCCACAGATGTATCCGACACCTTGACACTAAATGATCTGCCATCCATATACATTGACGGAAGTGCTGTAGTCTGACCGCCGACAGCAACATAAAGATTAGGGAAGCTCATATCCCTGCCAGCACCGCTGACTGCGTCAAGAAGAGCCGCCGCATTGATCTGACCAGATCCCATCTTTCCCTTGAAGCTGTTCAAGGAGAATGTCATCAAAGGCGACGAACCTTCCAGATCAATCACATACTTGCTGTATGTCTTTGTTCCTGTAAGATAGCTGTCAATCGGTGTAGCTGTCTCATAAAGAAGAGCACGGAATTCGTCCGCCTTGAAATGTCTGCGCATCTTGGCTGCGTATGAAAGGCCGAGTGCTGCAACTCCAGAGACATGCGGACATGCCATTGAAGTTCCTTCCATATATCCATAACCGCTCTCGCTGACGTGTGTCGGAAGAGTAGAAAGGACACATCCGATCTCACCAACCATGTGGTTATCATCCACATATTCATAGTAATAGTCCTGATCACCGCCTGGTGCAGAGATAGTCGTACCCGGGCCATAGTTGGTGTATACTGCAGGTGTGAAGTCACCTGCGGTAGCTGCAACAGCAACGAAATCAGGATATGCTCCAGGGTAGCTGGCAGCCGCAGCTGCCTCATTTCCGCCGGCAAAGATTGCGAGACCTCCATCAATCACGCCATCTGGAGATCCGGCATTATGGATAAAGTAGTCAAGAGCCTTTCTTTCAAGTACATTATACGCCTCCCACTCCTCGTCTGTAGAGTACTGCGGAGTCCACTCGTATGGATTGGCTGCACCAGAAATATATCCCCAGCTGCACTGGAGAATGACAGCGCCATTGTCGGCCGCATACTTGATGGCCCTGACTTCTTCGAGTACTGTTCCGGCATACATTCCGGAGAAGATCTGGCATGACATGATCTTCACGCCCGGCTCCGAAGGAGTACCGCCGGCAATCGAGCTGATACCGATGCCGTTATTGTTCGTTGCAGCTATGACACCTGCAACATGAGTTCCGTGACCGGTATCGTACCTGCTTTCAACAGTAATTACACCTGTCTTGCCGACAAAGTTATATCCATGTATATCTCCGGCATATCCGTTTCCGTCATTGTCTTCGTAAGAATTCCAGATCTCACCCTCATTCACCCACATGCTTGCCTTAAGATCTGGATGAAACACATCCACGCCTTCATCGAGTACGGCTACGATGATTGAAGGATCTCCCTTTGTAATGTTCCATGCGTCCTTCACATTGACATCAGCGCCCTGAACGAACTTGGTCGGACGGAGGTTGCCGTCATTGACCAGATGCCACTGATCCGGAAGAAGAGGATCGTTGAATGCAGCTGATGCAGTCCTGCCTGCCAGTTCATTGATCTTGTCCATCGTAAGCGGAACCGCCTTCGAGTCAGATGCCCTTTTGAGTGTACGGTTATATTCCACTCTGCTCACCTCTCCGAGCTTTGAAAGGTCTGCAGCGACCTTCTCTACAGAATGGTCTTCACTGAAGCGCACTACATACCAAAGGTGCAGCCCTTCCTGACGTGCCTTCTCTTCCGAACGGACATCTACAGGGAAAACTCTCTCTATCTGGTATCCGTCGACCAGTTCCAGTATCTCATCCACGCCGAGCACTCCGGAGCGGGTCATCGGAGCAGACGGACCGCTCTTTGTCAGACCTGCCTTATCCAGGATATCGCTCACTCGCGCATCAAAGCGTACGAGGAGCTGACCGTCAAGGACATCAGCAGACATCTGCGGAAGCTGGTGTTCATCAGAAGGGAGGGATGCATCAGGTCCCTCGACCGAGCAGGAAATCAATCCTGCAGCCAGAGCCGATGCCAGCACATATATTATTTTTTTCATATCCATTATTCCTCTGATCTGTTATTAGGATTGTATTTCTTATTCTTGTAATGATGATAATAGTAGTCAAGGCTCACCGGCTCATTGCTGAATCCTGCACTTTCACCATCCTTTGTCTTACCTTCCTGCGAGAACACAAGCGAGTAAGGATACCAGAGGTCAAGCTTAGGATGGTAAAGGAGCCAGTCCGGAAGTTCTCCCGTAAGACGGTTGAAGTTTATCGCAAAGAATTGTGTAGTCGGAAGTACCTTTGGAAGACCGATCAGAATCTCCGGCAAGGTATCGCACGCATGGACCTCTTCAGCTGTCCATTTCTCATGGTTGGACATTGTCGGAAGCGATCCGTGAAGATAGTTGACAGAGAGCCTGAGGGTATCCAGCTTGTTCCATCTGAGTATTCTTTCAGGGAAGTTATTCTCATCGACAAGACCGCCGATATTCTCTCTCGTATCATTTGCCATGTCATAAATGGTATATCGCTGGTTGGCGTTCATGACAAGGGCATGAAGATTCGGGAAGTTCTCCGGTGTAAGGATATCAGGAATTGTCTGGAAACAGTTCGAGCTGAGGTCGAGATATTCCAGATTCTTCAGATTCTTGAAATCAGGGTGAAGGCTTGTCAAACCGTATGCTCCGATTGTAAGTCTCTTCAGATTAGTAAGCTTTGTAATGTGCTCTCCTGTACCGAGGCTGCAAAGGAAGTGGTTTGCATTCGAGTAGATTACAATCTCTTCTGCAGCTGTAAGGTTCTGGATTTCAAAAGGTATTTCTTCCTTTGTCTTGAACATGAAGAACTGAACATACTTCACTCGACCGACCATATCATCAGGCACGCCGGGACCCTTCTTCCAGACCTTGACATTATTCCAATGCTCCATCCTTTCAGATGTTTCCCATTCAGTATATATGTTCAAGGCACGGCTGATTGCAAGAAGTGAGAGGGAGTCTCCCTGCGGAGTGCCAACCGGAATCGGAAGGGCTGCCTTCTGAACTATCTTCATGCCTGCCGTAGCATCCATTCCAACGCTTTCGCGTGGTCTGAATTCCACTTCAGCGATACGCTCTGTATCGCGTGTATTGATCTTCCAGTCAAACCTCACGACAGTAGTGCGAGGTCTGCGTATTGTAAAGCCGTCCTCGCCTTCTGTGCTCGGAAGATCCAGAGTATCAAGCTTGTATGAGAGCCATTTTTCCGCACCTTCAGGCAGTACCACATCAAACTTAACGTTTGACTTCACCTTCACAGTGAAGAATCTTGAGTCATAGGCAGCAAATTCCTCGATATCCACCTGTGTCTTTTCCGGCTTGATCTGGAAGTCAAATCCGGCCTGACTTACGGTAAAGTCCTTCTTCTCACCTGTCTCAAGATTCTGGATTCGGACAATAGCCGAACGAGAGTCAGTGACGAGGGCAGAATCGACATTCACGGCACACTCCACGGTACCTCTTCCGTTTGCTGGAGAAACAGAAATCCATGGAGCATCAGTGATTACAACCCAGTTTCCTGAAGAGCTTACATTGATATTTCTTACACCTCCGGCAGGGCCGATCTCAATTGTAGAGGCATCCACTCCGAATTCCACTTCCGGAGTCTGTACGCATGCCACGGCAAGAGTCATGGCAACTGCGGCATATATGATTCTATTGATTTTCATTTTCGCATCCTCCTTCGGTTAATTCAACATGATGTCACAATTCCTGATGTTCTGCGTCTTGTCATATATGAGGATATATGCACCCACCTGATATGCATAGCAGATGTCAGACGCGTCAAACACGATGTTCGGGTTATCGCTGATGTCAAGATAGTAGCAGAGGGTAGAGATAGTATCATCGATCTTGCCGAGGTTGTTGGAACCGATATAGAATCCACGCAGACCTCTGTGCTGATAGATACCCTCCGGCCAATCAGAAAGACATCTTTCACCGTTGGCATCACGCTGTCCTCTTATGGCAAAGACTGTAAGATACTGGCTGTCGAGAGGTTCCCATGGGAATGTCGAGAACTGATTATATGAAAGCTCGATTCCATAAAGATACGGCAGGTTTCCGGCATGCATCTCCCACGGAAGGTCCTTGAGGTCATTGTAGGAGAAGTCAAACGAAGCAAGATGGATTGCATTCTCGTAATCGAAAGAGCCTTCAGGTATCTCGTTGATGTTACATCCTCTGAAATTGATGTTCATGACCTTCGAGTTCGATTTTGCGAGCTCAACAGGATACTTTGTAAATTCCGGATTGTTCGCAATTGTCAAGGTCTCCACATACACACCACGGAAATCTTCAGGGAATGAAGAAATGTGATTGTAAGAGAAGTCGATAGACACAATAGCATACAATGATTCCGCATCAAAGATATTAGGGAACTGGGTGAACTTGTTGTTTCTGACAGAGAATGTCTCGGCATCCTCCATATAGCAGAACACCCCTGTCTCATCAACCGGGAATTCAGAAAGCTGGTTATTGTCAAAATATATCTGAACAGGCTTGATCACATTTCCCCATGCCTCCTCGATAGTATGGATCTTGTTTGATGAGAAGTCGATCATACCGAGCTTCTTCATGTTCTTGATTTCTTTCGGAACAACCTCGAGATTGTTCTCATTGAAATAGATGATCTGAAGCTTTTCTCTTGAAGGTCCTGTAGCAAGTCCCTTGAAGCCCTTGAGAACCTCTTCCGAACTCCACTGTCTGTTGTTTGCAAGATTTACAAGTGCAAGTTCAGGCATCCTGGTGAGAGCCATAGGGAATTCCTTCATCTTCGGACAGTTGTAGATCTCCACATCTGTACATGAACGGAGATTTGCAATCTCTTCAGGCAAGGTCTCGATCTCGCTGTTTGCGATAAAGAGCTGCTCAAGGTTGGTAAGATTGCCGATTTCCTTCGGAAGGCTCTTGAGACCGTTGTTGATCTTACCTGAAATCATATCCTTCGGCTGGATTCTCATCTTTCCTGTACCGAACTCAATGATCTCGTCTTCCTGCATAGTCTCATAGAGAGCCATCTCCGGAATGGATATGCCATTCTCTGCCAAAGCTCTCGCGATAGGTTCTGAGACCTGGGTAACCCTATGTACTTCACGAAGATACTCCGAATGTCTCTCCATACGCCTTGCTGTTCCCTTGCCGTTCGGCACAGTAGGGTCATATCCGGTCAAGTTACCATCATTATGATTACCAAGGTAGAGCTCGACAAGGGCAGTAAGCTGACCGATAGCTGGTGACATATGTCCGTAGAATCCGAAGTCACTGATGTTGACCATCGCCACACGGCCATTCGAATGAAGTGAGATTCCAGGCTGGTCTCCCCAGAGATCCGGATCCTTGTTGAAGTCCCAGTTACATCCTTTCGGATGATCCTCACCGATATAATACCAGTTCTCTCCGTTCAGAGACTTCCATATCTCATAAAGGGCATAATAGTCCTTGATATAGTCATCGCTTTCGTGAAGCTTGACAGGAATATCCGCATCCGTTGTCTTGTTGTCCTCCACTACAAAGACAGGGGAATTAACCTTCGTATTGGTTTCAAGAAGCTTCTTTCCGTCATCAAAGACACTGTAGCTCACGACCTTGTACTCACCGGCAGGCAGCGAAAGAAGCGTGTCACACGCACATGTCGAAGTCTGATATCCGTCTTCCACATCATCTGTATCGCGGAAATGGATATCGAAATCGGCAGGGAGATTCTCGAATACAGTGGTTGAGTTTCCTGTCCTGACCGAAACTGTCACATACGCAATCTCATCAAAGGTATATACTCTTTCAGCTGCCTTTGTCTGCGGCATATCCTTGAATTCGGACATATCCTTGACTACGGTAAACCTTACCTTACCTCTCTCACGGACATCCGCAAGCAGGTCATGAACACAAAGTCCGCCGGGAACCACCGTAAACGAAGCCAGGCTTCCTTCAGGCATGTCTGCATCATAAACAGACTTGTCGAACTTATCGAGAAGGGTATACTTGATCACCTGATAATCTCCTGCAAGAAGCTTGAGCTTGTCGCTTCGAAGACCGAATTCAGCTGTCTCTGCATTGAAAGAGTTCACGACAAGAGTCTGGGTGATACGCTCATTCTCGAAAGACAGGGTGACTTTAATCTTGGACACATCTCCAAGATATTCCAGCATCGCAGCCTTCGTACCAGGATAAGATGCCTTCTTGTACAGCTTGAACTGAACATATCCGTACTCATGGTCACGATAATCCGGCTCTTCCACCTCAACACAGCCTGTAAAGGCCAGGGCAGAGAGCATGGACACAATCCATAAAACGGAAAATTTTAAAATTCTCATATATATTACTTTTCTATTTCAATACAGGTTCTACTTCTACTCGGTAAGGTCAAGAGTGCAGACAAGAGCCAGAACGACATTGTTGTCACTGTTATAGAACAGGATATTTCCCTGCTCATAGTCAGACTCCGAGCCTTCAGGAGGGTACATGTAGATATCCACACCACCGTCAAGGAATTCAAACTTTCCTACTGTTTCATCATAGTTAAGGCCGTTTACCACGAACTGGTTACGCTTCACATATGGATTAGGAGCATACATCACAGCCGTTGTAGGGATAGAAATACGGAAAGGCATTCCGGTCATTCTGTAGGTCAGGTGATAGATAGGGGCGCTATACTCCTTATATGCATCATAAAGGGTCTTGTCACTTTGTTCGGTAACCTCGACAAGAGTGGTTCCCAACATTTCCGCATACATTGCAGACTCACCTATGAGTTCAATCTTGACCTCCGCCTCTATCACCTGCGAAGGATCAAATATCGCCTCTACTATCGCCAATGTCTTGCCCTCAGCATCATAGAACACTACGAATCCTGTAGATGCTTCTGACGGAACCTCCTCGACATCCTTATACATATCAAGGATTCCGCTTGAATGATGCTCGGTAAGGTCAGAGTAGCGAAGCCAGAAGCTGCTGTCGCCTGTAACTTCATTTGTTCTTGTCGAATCGAATATCTTATAAGAAGTATAAGGAACTGCAAAGAACATTGTAGCCTTATCTCTTGCATAGATATTATTATAAGTGAGGTTATAGACATAATCAGTCTCACCGAACGAGTTCTGATAACGCTTCTTCTTCGAACCTGTGATCTCGCTGAAAAGAGCACCGGCAGCAAGGAGTTCATTTTCTGTAGCAGACATTGTCACATAAGGCATATCGGTTCCGTACTGGATGACAGGGACAGCATACTGCATGTACTCATCCCTCACAGCGTCACCAGCCTCATTGAAGAGCTGACTGCGGTCCGACCAATCGTTTCCGTTATTGAAGAACAGGTAAGCCTGCCTGATTGCACCGGTGTTCTGGCTGACAGTAACAGTAAGAGTCCTGGTCTGAAGCACATCGGCGCCTGTAGCCGTATCAAATGCAGAAAGTTCAATCTGAAGCCAGTCTGGACCTGCGGTATTGTTGACAGGCTTGCCGTCAACTACCTCCACTGCAAAGACACTCATATCCTTGTCTCCGAAAATATATCCGGTAGCCTTGACATCAATATATCCGGTCGCTGTCCTGAGGTTGCCAAGATAATTATAGTCAAGCTCGGCAAGCTGCATATCCATGCTGTGATATGCCAGATCACGACATCCCGGGATAGCGAGATCAAACTCATATATAGTCTCACCTTCATAAACGAACTTAACCTTGGCAGATGCATCTTCGAGAGGATATTTTGAAGATAGCGCCTGAAGATTGAATTCCAGCACACCTGCTGTTGCGTCACCTACTTCGAGATTGAGCCATTCAGGTCCTTCAAGAGTCCAGTTGCATTTCGAGTCTACATGGAGAGGAAGTCTGAAATCAGAACCTGTCCAGATAAGAGATGCCTCTGTAACACTCTCTTCTGTATAAAGATAACCGCTGCCAGTCTCACTGAACATGAACTCGTTATTATCATCCACCTGTGCGGCAAGCACAGAAAACTCGCGGCACGAAGGAAGAGTCACGTCAATTTCCTTTATGACATTGCCGGCATCCGCTCCGTCCTTCACCTTGAACAAAATCTTGCCGGTCTGCTCATCAAGTGATGTACCGGTGAGCACGATGTCAACAAGTCCTATAAGACTTTCTGCAGGAATATCTGTATAAAGCCAGTCAGGGAGTTCCATATCCCATTCGCAATTCGACTCTATTCTCAAAGGCATCCTGAAATCCTTGTCGGCAGCAGACCAGACAAGCTCTACAGCTGAAGCCTTATCAGTGCTGAAGGAATAACCTTCCTCTTCATTTCCTACAAACGCGCCTTCTTCGATCTGGGCAAGATAGACTTCAAGATCCCTTTCTTTTCCCGGACGCATATACTTCGCGATAACCTTTGACTCGCCTCCCATTTCAAGAGTCACCTCACATGAAAGATTATCAAACTCATCACCGTCATAGACAGCTATATCTATAGAAACAGTCTCCTTCTGACCTGCTGCCGCAACCTTGCCGGACACCTTGTCGACCTGGATGGAATTATCATCGATCCAGAACCACTTGAGAGTCTTCACGGGGACTGAAACAGTCCAGTCCATGTTAGCCTCGAAGGTCAATGTAACAGTGCTGCCTGGAGCGAGATCATACTTTTCTACGACTTCAGGGAACTCCGGTGTAATTACAACCTTTGGTTCAGGGCCACATGATACGGCTGCCATAGAGATGAGTGCCAATGAGACAGCTGCAGACCTTATTATATTACTGATTTTCATAATCATTATTGTTTAAGTCGTTTTACATTCCTTCTCTCTTAAGGCGCTCTGCCTCTTCATCGCTTACCCATTCCATGACATTATAGAAATGGCCGACTGTTCCGACAGATACTCCGAGATTCTCCACATACATTTCAGTCCATATGTAAAGGTAGTTGCCGCATGGATAGAAAATTGAATCATATAGAGCACTGTTGGTGACGAGAATCTTGTTGTCGCCATGGGCTGTTCCGAAAAACGATCCCTCATCACTTGCGACCTGATCAGGGTCCATTGTAACGAAAGGTTTCATCGGATCTTCCGGGTTGAACTTCATTGTGACATCATAGCCGTCATTGATCCAGTCACGGCAGATGATCGTGTTCTCTTCCGTAGGATGCTTTTCAGTGTAGACAAGCTTCTGATATGAACCTGTCACACTATACTGATAGAGGAACATCGATGTAAGCACGCAATAACCTGTGAAGTTGTTGATGTCGAAAGGACAACACTTCATGAGTACCGCCTTTGTCGTTTTTCCATAAAGAGGCATCTCAAGCTTTTCGTTCATCACAAGCTGGAGAGTAAATCCGAGGGAATCGCTTGCCTCGATGTTGTCATATTCGCCATGGACAAGAACATCTGCACGTGTCTCACCGGCCTTGATAGTGATGGTGTTGGACTGGAGACTGTAATGATGATTCTCGATGGCATTGCTTCCGGCATCGATGATCTCCACTCCGAATGTACGGTCATAATCTCTGACTACTGTCGAAACGACAGGGATGCTGAAATACTCCACATCCTTCTGAACCGGATATGTCGCCATTGTATCAGCAAACATGACATATTCGGCATCGGAATATGTGACATATCTTTCCTGACAGCCGGCCAAAGCTCCTGCTGCAAGAAACGCTGCTGCAATATATTTCAAAATCTGCTTCATATATCTATGTTTATCTGTTACTTTCATTAGGCTGGACCTGTGAACCCGGAGATATTATCTCATGATTAGGGATAGGCCATACGAATAGAGGGTCGCCGGCGGCAATCTTGAGCGAGCTTCCTTCAGACTGGGTCATTGACTGAGGAGTTCTCTCGAAACCTCTTCCCCAACGCTTCAGGTCATTGAGACGGAAACCTTCCATATAAAGCTCACGAACGCGTTCGTCTGAAACAGTATCAAGCCAGTTAGACGCATTGACTGAAGTGTTTCCTCCCGAAGTATGTCTTGCCTGTCTCAATGTCGTAAGGTCAGCGGAAGCTGCAGACCAGTTCGCCTTCCTGCAATATGCCTCTGCACGGATGAGATACTGCTCTGCAAGTCGCATAGGCTTCGGCATATTCACATGATAGATCATATTCTGCATAAGTCCCTCATTACCAAAATACTTGATAAGAAGAGGCCATGTCAGCTGGTGCGAATATCCTGTCTGTGCCTGGGCAAAATATGCTCCGTACCTCATATCATTGGATGCATAGAGGTTCAGGGCCCATTCAGCAGGTACATAATCAGGGTAATAATAGTAGTAGTCAGTAGTGAAATTAAGGAAGACCGATCCCTGTGCTCCACCGTAAGAAGTAGAAGTATAGCCGATTCTCCATATATTCTCGAATGATGCATCGTTGGTCCACATCCAGTCGATGTATGAATAGGTCTTTGCTGCACCTGTGATAGGGCTTACCTGAGTCGTATATGCAGATGTTGTTGCAAGAGCGAATGCATCTGAATCGATGAGGGCAGTCGAATGCCTGATCGCCTCATCCCAATCCTGCATATACAGAGCCACTCTCGCATGGATCGCATGCGCTGCCGCATGAGTGAAATATGCAGAATCGAAATAATCATTCTCCTCATCGAGCATATCCTCGGCCTTCTTCAGGTCATTGATAACAAACTCGTAGGATTCCTTGAGGCTCGCACGCTTTGCAGGCTTCTCACCGAAATATGTATCTGCGAGAACCACTCCAAGCTCATCAGCTGCAGTCGCAGGATCATAAGCCTTGCAGAAGCACTTGATAAGCTCCGAGTAAGCCAATGCACGTGCACAATATACCTCTCCGGTATAGTAGTCGAGGTACTGTATTTCCTCGTCATCTGTGAGGGTGTTCCTCAACTCCTCCACCTGGTCAAGATAGAAGTTACATAATCCTATCACTCTGTAGAGTGCGGCATAGACAGCCTCTACCTCGGAATTGGTAGACCTGATGTCCCAGAGCCAGATATTACCGAATGTGTTGGAATTTCCCTGTACCGCATATACCAGGTCTGACTGGATATCCGGACAAAGGGTAAGATAGCCGCTGTAAAGGGCACTGCTCATATATGCGGAATAGATACCGGTAAGAGTCTGCTCCGCATCAGAGAAGGTCTTCATCGCCTCACCTTCCGGAATATAATCTCCCGGAATCTTCTCGAGGCAGGATGCAAGACTGAAGGAAACGGCAATGAATGCCGCCAGCTTCATTATTTTCATATATATATTCTTCATCATCATCTTTCTTTAGAACATAAGGTCAAGTCCGAAGGTATACTGACGCGACATCGGGTACTGTGCCGCGTAGACATTTGACACGCCTTCCGGATCGAGACCCGAGAAGTTGGTGAAGGTCAAGAGGTTCTGTCCCTGTGCATATACTCTCAATCCTCTGATGAATCCGCTCTTCTTCAAGAGGCCGGAAGGAAGATTATATGAAAGCATCAGGTTCTTAAGGCGGAGGAACGAAGCATCCTCGAGGAGCCTGCTGTCAAATTCCGTATAGACGCCATGACGAGGTATGTCTGTCACATCACCCGGCTTCTTCCACCTGTCGAGGAGTCTGCGCGACTGGTTGTATGTCATGAAACGACCGTTGGACTCGTCGAAATAACGGTCATTGTTTATCATCCAGCGGTCACCCACCCAGCTGAACTGGGCGCTGAGGCTGAGTCCCTTCCATGAAAGTGCAGTACCGAATCCGCCCTGCCATGGAGCATGGTAAGATTTACCAACAAGTACCTTATCCTCGTCACGGAGTTCGTTTGTAATGTTTCCGTCCTTGTCATACCAGAGAGCATCTCCGTTTGAAGGATTCACACCGGCATAGCGGTTGATGTAGAACTCTCCGACAGGATGTCCAACCACGAGCTTTGTACTTGTGTTGGATGTCTCATATTCTGTGACGCCGTTATAAAGTTCAGTGAGTCTGTTGTGGTTATATCCGACATTGACATTCACATTCCACATGAAGTCGCGGACCTGAAGAAGTGTAGCATTTACAGCAAGTTCCACACCCTTGTTCACCATAGCACCTACATTTGACCACTTGTATCCGTAACCGTTCGACTGTGAATACGCGAGAGGCACAGACATGAGCATGTCAGAAGTCTTCTTGTTGTAAAGTTCGAGATCGACATTGAGTCTGTTCCAGAAACCGAAATGGAAGGCGAGGTTGGTAGTCCATGTATTCTCCCATGTGAGGTCCTCGTTACCCGGCTGAATAGGGGCAACACCTGCATCGCCCACATAGTCAGAACCACCTCCAACCAAGGCAAGGTGCTCATAATTAGGGATTTCAGAGTTTCCTGAAGTACCTGAACTGAATGCTATCTGTGCATTTGTAAGCCAGTCGCGGTATGAAGACATGAATCCTTCATTACGAAGATTCCACATGAAACCGACAGCTCCGAACATACCCCAGCGGTTGTTCTTTCCGAATCGTGACGATCCGTCTGTTCGGAGAGAGACTTCAGCATAATAACGGTCCGCGAAGTTATACTCGGCACGGCCGAAGAAAGATACACGCGAATAGTCCGAATCAGATGTGCTTGACCATGATGTAGCTCTGGTACCAGTCGAAATGTCTGTAAGCTTCGAGTTGGTCTGTCCTGCAGTCTTAACGCTGAAGGCCTCCATGTGATAATCCTGCCACTCGTGTCCGAGGAGGAAATTGAAATCATGGATATTGTCAATATTGAACCTGTAGGTCAACGTGTTGGTAAGATGGAGGCCAAGGCCGTCCGAAGAACTTCTTGCAGCAGAACCTTCTCCCTGGTTAGGAAGATACTCCGGATAAGACTGGCTGAAACCGGTCGTGTGAGAGAAGTCGACAGCAAACTGTGACCTGAACACAAGATTCTTGTACAGAGAAAGTTCCGCAAATACTGTGGAAATCATCTTGTACTTCTTGTATGAAAGCGGATTGTTGGCAAGCCACTCGAGAGGATTCTGTCCCTGACCTGTCCATGTACCGTCGTTGATGGAAGCGAGGGTTCCGTCCGCCTTGTAAGGATTATAATAAGGGAGCATGAAGCGGGCTGCAGAGATTGGAGTGACAAGAGTATATGCTCCTTCGTCAGCCTGCTTGATATTCTGGAAGTTCAACATGGTGTTTGTTCCCATCTTGAGCCACTTCGCCATCTGCTGCTCGAAATTGAATCGCATCGAATAGCGTGTGAACTCTGAACCTGGAGCAATACCTTCCTGATCGTAGTATCCGCCAGAAAAATAATAGTTTGTAGTCTCTGTAGCACCGGAAACGGAAAGTTCATGACTCTGGAGCATTGCGGAATCATTGAACACCACATCCATCCAGTTCACATCAGTCTTTGACAGGTAATCATAGTTCTGTCCTGCTGTAAGTCCCAGTTCCTTCTCATACTGGATACGCTCTGCCGTATTCATAAGGTCCCAGTTTCCATGAGCCATCGCCGACCAACCCATCTGCATGCGATAATTGACATTCGGACGATCCATATTACGGCCTCGCTTTGTTGTGATCACGATCACACCATTGGCCGCACGGGCTCCGTATATCGAAGTCGAGGATGCATCCTTGAGGATCGACATGCTCTCGATATCGGCAGGGTTAATGGTATTG
The DNA here is from genome assembly GCA_017550025.1 of Bacteroidales bacterium. GTDB lineage: Bacteria > Bacteroidota > Bacteroidia > Bacteroidales > UBA932 > Cryptobacteroides. Next base: position 52,066 of record JAFYLU010000031.1, read on the forward strand.
AAGTCGGATGCAGATATCGCTACTCCATCAAGAATATAGAGCGGGGATGTGCCTGAATTGATCGAGTTCGTACCACGGATGGTCATTGTAGCAGATGCACTTGGCTCACCTGTGCTTGAAAGGACTGTCAGACCTGCAACCTGACCCTGGAGAGCCTGGTCAAAAGCTGCTGTAGGTGTAGTCTCAAGCTTTTCAGACTTGACTGTAGATACCGAGCCAGCAACAGTTCCTTTCTTACGGACACCGTAAGCGATGACCACAGCATCATCAAGGTTCATGGCTTCTGTCTGCATTACCACATTATAGGTAAATGTCTCGACAGAAGGAACGACAACCTTGTCATCCAGAAAACCGATGCTGGAGAATGTCAGTTCCGTACCAGGAGTGACATATATCTCATAATCTCCATCAATTGATGTGATTACGCCATTGCCTGGTCCTGCCATCACGGCTACGCCTATCAGCGGAAGGCCGTCATCAGCAGATGTTACAACTCCGCTTACCTTGACAGAAGTCTGCGCGAAGGCAGCCCCCCAGAAAAGGATCAGCGACAAAGTCGTAAGAATCAGTTTTAAACAATTTTTCATCAAATATTCTTTCTATAATTTTCTAAACTTGCAAAAATACTTAATTTTCACCACTAATCAAAGAATAAATCAACATCAGGCATATTTCACAAATAACATTCATCAAAACTTGACAAAAAAGGCACGGACTTCACAGCCGGTGCCTCCCAAATACTTGATCAATTAACCAAAACACTTTCGTGCTTTTATTTCAATTCCGCAGTCCATACATGCGTACTTCCGGAAGAATCATAATAGGTCAGAGCCGTATGCGCCCTCACATAAGGCCAGGCCCAGTCCACAAGCGCACCGGATTCATCCGCATGGTACTCCTGCGTCCAATATCCGCCACCGGATGAAAGTTCATACTCAAAACCAACATATTCCCTCGTCAGATCGGCATAGATCAGACACATCCGCAACAAATACCGGTCATACCCGGGCATATACTCCTTCTCAAGCACTGTATCAAGCACCCATTTTCCATATACGGAAGACACACTTGCCGTAAAATCACCATACCGGGCAGTAAAGCCGCATATTGTTGCACCCTGCATCAGCGCATCCTCGTCAGAGATGACTATCCCCCCACTTTCCGAATACTTCACATATGGGCTCGACACGGACCACGAATCCGCCTTCAGAGGGCTTTCCGAACCATCGCTATATACTCCTATGAGCACAGGTCCCGAAGACCCGGAATAAAACATAGGGGACATTTCTGCGCGAACATCTGTCACATAGGCATCAGTAACCTCCACCGACGCTGAGGCAGTATATATAGTCCCGTCGGGGCCGCATACACTGACAGAAACTTCAGCCAACCCTTTTGCCCGAGGACTAACGACACCGTATTGATTCACATCTGCCACTGAAAGTTCGGAACAGGTCCATCCGTCCGCACTGAATCCATATCCGCTCAAGTAGCCGTATGCAATCCATCCGCCGACAGATCCGTCATTATACTGTACGCGATATCTCATCACAAATGTCTCACCCAGCGATACGACGACATCAGCAGCCTGAAGTTCGACACCTACGGCGGCAAGATTCTCCGTATAAGCTGTCATAAATGCTTTCACACCACCGAGCTCGGCAACAATAACCGTCTCACCTTCAGAAACATGCGTAACTACACCAGGATAATCCACCCTTGCAGAAGATGATCCGCATGAATACGAGCACTGATTCGTGACCACTGCAGAAGAACCGTCTGAATACACCGCAACAACATTGAAGTACGAGCTCTTTTCCTTGCCATCCGCGCCCAACACGACACTGACCTCGGTAGTAGAGAATTCCATAGACACGACATAAGGTTCCAGGACATTGACTACACATTCGGCAGAGACATCCGGTCTGTCAGCGCTCACAGCCCTGACGATACAGCTTCCCTTTCCCACTGCACGAACAAGGCCGTCGGGATCCACAACCGCCACATCCGTATTATCCGACACCCACGAAACAGATTTGTCACCGGCATCTGACGGCAGGACCTCCGCGATCAAATGAGCCTCGTCACCTGCATACATATCCATACTGTTTCTGTCAAGCCTCAGGCTTGTAACATGCTGTATATAATCCGATATGACCTTCCAGGAGTCCCGGATCCCGATCCCCCCGTCCGTAAGCTTAAGCGAAAGGCTCAGGATCTGATTGCGTGCGACATCAAAGTTGGACACATTATCCTTGCCGAGATACATCCTGTAGCTTACAGAGCCTTCACGGTCATCACCTTCATCAAAAGCACATCCAACCTCTATGAACGTACACACATCTGCTTTCGTCGGCAGTCTTCCTGGCACTTTCAGCATCGGATCCGTATTGCCCGGCAGCAATGTACCCTGCATATTCTCGAACATATAGAAGCACGCCACACCACCCTCATTTAAAGACCGGACATCAGCATCGGAAGAATGATCCCCATATGAAACCTCTCCTTCCAAGGCCCTGCTTCCTGTCTCGGCAAAAGGTCTGACCTTCGTCGGAGCCTGCTTCAGGGCTACAGAACTCACATGAAGTCCTGTATTTCCGCAGTCAAAATCAAGCGTAATCTTCGCAACCAAACGCGAAAGGCTTACATTGACAGTAGAGCCAGACACGACACTTCGGCCTTTTATGCACCAGCTCATTGGAAATGCATCAACAGAATCTGAACCCCAGGACAAAGAGCAGGCAAGATTGCACACTTCGGACTCCACAAGCGGCACCTCCACATCTCCCACATTGGCAAGGGCATAAAAATCATAAGCCTTTCCCATCTCAAGTCGCATAGACATGTCGGTAAAAGAAGTGAAATACTTTTCCGCATCAAGAACTCCGTCGGAATATGCAAATATCTTGAGTGACTTCACCTTACACTCATCAGCCGCGAGGCTGCTTCTGGTAAGACCCTGTATTTCATCCATGCGGAAGATCACCTCATCCGACAGACATGAAGGTGTGCCTGTCTCTTCAGATACACAAGACACAACCGGAATGCACAATGACACAAGCAGACCGGTGAACATATTGCTGCCCCGTCTCATTGCAATTCGAATTCTACGATGTTCTTGATTCCTGGAAGTCCGTAATAGGCCTCCACCACATCACCTTTAAGACAAACCTTTCTTCCTAGCAGAGAAGGGTTATCGACAAGATTCAGAGCATCGCGGGCTGCACCTGCCGCAAGCTGGACAGACAGACACGAAGACCTTGAAGACACATTCGAACGAGGTCCCAGCAACAGATTAGTGCGGGAAGAAAACGGCTTTTCAAACGAAGCGGATGACGACGACAAGTCACCGCCGACAATATGTCCGCACACCCAGACCCCCTCTTCTCCGACAGCCGACATAGCCTCCGAAACAGTCAGGGCATCATACACACCGCCACCTTTATCCGTGCCTCCGATGACATAGGTATCAGACACCCAGTTTCTGGATGTATCCACAGCAACAGAGACCTTCCCCGAACTTCCTTGGGCGACATTTCCAGCAGAAGAGACCTCAACCTTCAGCTCAAGTACTTCCTGGGCATTCAGCTCCCTTGTCATAAGCACATGATCCTTACCATTGTCGTTAAGCACAAGGGAGACACCTCCCGGCTTGAAGTAAGCCACCCTCTTTTCCGAATACCCATATACAAGTCTGCCCGCTGGCGACTTCAGAAGCAGCACCCCTTCGGGATAGGCATCCAGAAAGGTCGAAGCAATCTTGAGTCTGATTCCGGCATTAATCTGCCGGCAGACCAGCTTCAGGTCCACCACACCACCGGCAGGTATCATGACGCATTGCTCATCACCAAACTGCGGTGCTGAAAAGGCCGGCTTTACAAATTCTTCCGAAACCACACTGACAACATAATTGCCGGACTGCAGGCTCATGGATTCGGGAGAATCACCATAGGCTCCTTCATATATGACACGTCCATCAGAATCCTTCACCGTCAGAATGAAATCCGAAGTATCAGGGACAGCAAGGCCGGCCTTTGTAAGGAGGTCCTGCTCTCGGGAAAATGCAATACGAAGTTCACCCGTCCCGATATCCTGCTGAATCCCAAGCATATTGCAGGACATGAAGACATACAACGCCACCGGCAACAGAATGGTCCGAAGCCATGAATCTGGCAAAATGATAAAAGATTTGCTCATCGTTCTTTCTCCTCAAACTTTTGCGACCGCAACATCGCGGACAAAGGCAAATGTAAAGGGCTTGAACGAAAGCGTGTTAAAGAAAAAGAAAAATAAAATATTTCTGTTTTTTAAGGCTGATTTTTCTGTTTTTTATACATCATGTCAAAAAGTTTACTATTGATCGGACAATTATTTTAACCATGATGCCATAAAATTTCACGAGGCACCCGCATCAACTGCGAACGCCCCGCTACTTAACCTAAACTTAAACTATGAAAAACTTCAATGCAAACTTACATAAAAACTTTCGTTTTTACGCCCGTTAGAATAAAAATCAAGACCACATACTATCTTTAAAGGCAAAAGCGGTCATGACTTCTCAGCCAGCCGCACAGTCCCATTGTTCAACGAGGTCTATGCCTCAAAAAT